>JACVXV010000005.1 GCA_015661205.1 Candidatus Brocadiaceae bacterium | reverse complement strand
ACATCGCTTTCACGTCAGAAAGCAATGTTTCTCTTGCCTGTGGCTGTTTTACAATGGCAGTTGGGGCCTAAGTTTTTTTATTTCATGAGGTTGCCCTGGCCCGAAGGGCTGAAAGTATATAGCCAGGGGTGAAGCCCCTGGTAGATGGAATACGATAACAAGCCCTGAAGGGGCGACAGAAAAGGCGGCTTAACATGGCTTGGACACTTGTCTTTCCTGGAATTTACCAAGGTTTTGTTTCTGGAAACGAAAGGAAGCAGGAGCTTCCAGCGCAGGCTCGTTCCCAAGCTGGAACTTGGGAACGAGAGAAAGTAGTTATCCTATCACCCTACCTTTGCATTTTCAATAAGTGTTTTCTCGTATTCGCTAAGCTTCTTATCTTCCGTTATCGTATGGGTTTTGAACCAATCGAGCAAAAAGGTATGCAATTTATGCACGTCCGTGTTGGTGCAATCCGTGTCAAATATCATTTCGCTGAACGAACTCAGCAGGTCTTCGTGTAACCGGACGTGTTCGTTATAAAGTGGGTACGCAATTTCCAGCATGTGGTTTTCTTCACTAAAAAAATGGTACTTCGCGTACAGTGTCAACTCTTCTACCAGCCGCTTCAAAGCAAGGATTTTGTATTTACCCGCCGCATACGCGTGTATGTTATTGATCAGGATTAGGAAATTCCTGTGCTGGTTGTCAATTTCTGTTATTCCGATTTCGTACTCTTTCTTCCAATGGATATCGTCTGCCATTGCAATTTCTCCGGGTAAAATATGACAAATAAAAAGATGTATCAAGCCCTGAGGGGGCGTAATACGGAATTACACGTTCCACAATCTATGGTATTTGCCTTGTTTTCAGTTGTCCCTACGGGACTTTATGGCACGCCACATTGGAAACAGGCAATGAATTGCCTGTCTATTAGCGGTTGCCCCTACGGGGCATATACAGACGGTCGGAATGGTTTTTCAAATCTCCTGCATAATTTTCCCCCATTCTTTAGGCATACCGACATGGTAGCCCTGCGCGTAGTCTACGCCGTATTCTTTCAGAAGCTGCAACGTTTTTTCGTCGCTGACAAATTCAGCCGTGACTTGCTTTCCCAGTTTGTGGGCCATGACAACCATTGCCTTGACCAACTGCCGGTCAACCAGGTCTTGTGCAAGATTGCTGATAAAACTACCGTCGATCTTGAGATACTCGACCGGCAGGCATTTAAGGTATTCAAAGGATGAAAACCCTTTGCCAAAATCATCCAGCGCAAAGTGGCATCCCATGGATTCCAACGTAGAGATAAAATGCTGCGCCTCTCTGATGTTGGTAATCACCGAGGTCTCGGTAATCTCAAAAACCAGTTTCCTGGGGTCAATACCGCTTGTTATTAACGCCTCTTTAATAAAAGAGAGCATGCCTTCATCGGTAAAAGACCTGCCGGACAAGTTAATCTCCAGGTGCTTATCTGCAAAAAACGCTTTTTGCTCTGCAATGAGAGAAATGGCGCTCCTGACAACCCATCGATCAATATCATGTATAATGACGGACCGTTCCGCAAAGCTGAGAAAATCCATAGGCGGAATCATCTTGCCGTCCGTATCCACCATTCGCAGCAGCGCTTCATACCCGGAGATGCAATTATTCTTCAAGTCAAGAATCGGCTGCAAATACAAAGTGAATCTGTTGTGGAGAAGGGCGTTGCGAATGCGTTCTTCCCAGCTCAATCTGTTTTTGATGCTTGCCGAATGTTCTTCCTGATAAACGCAAAAACAATTTTTCCCCTTGTCTTTTGCCTGGTACATGGCAAGGTCTGCCGCGGCAAGCAACGTGGCTATCGCCTCGCCGTGATCGGGGAACAAGGCTATTCCAATGCTTAGGGTGACTTTTTGATAAAGTTTGCTCAACAGTATCGCTTCATCCTGTGTCTGTTTTAAAAGCTGCGTGGCAACGGACGTTGCCTGGTGTGCATCCACGTTTGGGAGATAAATGGCAAATTCGTCTCCGCCGAGCCGCCCCAGCACGTCGGTGTCTCGCAGCCGTTTTTGTAAAAAGGCCGACAGTTTTACGAGGAGTTTGTCGCCTTCCAAATGTCCCAGCGTGTCGTTGATAAATTTGAAATTATCCAGGTCCAGAAAGAAAAGCGCGCCGCGTTTATCATACCGCTTTGCGTATCCGATGTGGTCCTCCAGCCTTTCATGGAAATACCGGCGGTTGATTAGATTTGTAAGGGGGTCATGATTGGCAAGGAACAAAAGCTGAGACTCAAATTGCCTGCGGCGGGTAACGTCTTCTTTCACCGCAATAAAATGGGTGGTATTTCCATTGCGATCTTTAACGGGGGCAACCGACGCGTATTCCCAATATAACTCACCATTCTTTTTTTTATTACAAAGCTCTCCCCGCCATTCTTTTCCTGAAGTAATGTCATCCCACAAGGCTTTATATATGGCGGGATCATGTTCACCCGATTTTAATATCCGTGGCGTCATCCCCGAAACTTCTTCTGCGCTGTAGCCTGTTACCTGGGAAAACCTCGGATTAACGTATTCAATAACACCTTCCGCGTCGGTAATTACAATGCTGCTCGAACTTTGTTCAACGGCGTACGATAGTTTTTGAAGCTGCTCATCAGCCTGTTTGCGCTTGATAAACTGTCCGATTTGCTTGCCGGTTGCGCCCAGCATGTTAAGCAGGCCATTATCCGGCGACTGCGCCTGATGGCTGAAAAACTCAATCACGCCAAGAATCTCCTTGCCGTTGACAATGGGAAAAGCAAAAGCGCTATTTAACCCCTCTTTTACGGCTGCGTGTTTACGGGTAAAATTCACATCTTTCGCAATGTCTTCGACCCACGCCGGACTCTCGCTTGACCACACGCGGCCGGGCAGCCCGACGCCGGGTGAAAACGGTGTCTCCATGGTGATCGTTTTGAATTGCGTTATTTCCATGATGGGCACGTGCCACATCTCTGCGCACCGCAATACCTCGTCGCGCCGGTTGACAAGCCATACGCCGCCACAATCCCATCCTAGCGCCTCGCACACTACCTGTATAATTCCAGAAAAGGCGTCCTTTTGCGTCGCCGCATCTGAAAGTACTCTTGCTACCATATACTGGGCGTTCATCCGTCGCTCTGTCCGCACGCGGGCAGTGGCGTCCCGGATAATTGCCATACCGCCAACAACCTTTTCACTCGCATCGAATACGGGGAAGTGCGAGCTGTCAAAATATCCATGCCTGTCGGTCTGTGGCACATTGTAAGGCATTGCCAGCCGGACTGAGGCCTTGCCTTCTACCGCATTCCTGAAGCAATCTCCCTCTCCAACCTTATCCAGGAACGGGAACAACTCGAAGGCGTTTTTGCCAAGCGCCGCATCCCGTGGTATACCGGATATTTGCTCCATAGCCCGGTTCCAGATGATATAACAAAACTCCTTGTTGTATGAGATGATGCCGTCCCTGCTGGATTCTATCAGCATGCGGAACCGCTCACGGCTTTCCTTCAGCCAGTTCATCGTCTGCTTCATTGCCGTAATGTCTTCCTTAACGGCAATGAAATGGGTGATTTCACCCAGGGGATTTTTGATAGCCGAAATGGAAGCGGCCTCCCAATAATAAGCGCCATTCTTATTTTTGTTATAAAATTCCCCCCGCCATTCGCCGCCCGTGGTAATAGTTTCCCACAGTTGCCGGTATTCTTCCGGCAACATCATATCCGATTTTAAGATGCGGGGATTTTTCCCCACGGCCTCTTCCTGCGTATAGCCTGTTAATTGAACGAATTTTGGATTTACGTACTCAATAATACCCAGGGTATTGGTAATAATGACCGTTATGGGGCTTTGTTCCACGGCGCAGGATAATTTACGAAGCTGTTCCTCCTGCAACTTGCGCGCCGTTATGTCACGAACGATTACCGTAAATGAACGCCGGTTGTTTACCCTCTCCTCGCTCAATGACATTTCGATCTGAAACGTTGAGTGGTCTTTCCGCAGCCCTATGGTCTCGGCGTTGCCAAAGCGGTCAGCCTCGTGGCTGGGGGCGTTCTTTAAGGTTTGAAAATAGGTATCATAGAGATGCGGTATGATCGAATGGATTTTTCTGCTGCCGAGCACCTCGTCTGCGGCATAGCCGAACATGGCCTGCGCTGCCTGATTGAAGGCCTCTATAACGCCTTGATCGTTAGCCGTTATAATGCCATCCCATGCGCTGTCTACAATCGATCGGGTGCGCAATTCACTCTCCATTATCCTGGAGGCGGCATGTTTTAAACGGCGCACCATGGGTTTAAAAACAAACAGCGCCTCCAGCAACAGAACAAACAGGGTAAAACCCAGCACGCCCGTTTCTATATTTTGTAAACGGACGTTGCGTTCGGAAAACTCATTCTCATACTGTTTTACCAACGTCATGAGAGATTCGATAAGCCTTGAAGTGGAAGCCGTGATGATGTACCGGTAATGAGAGTTGTTACCGTTAAGTTTACTGTTTGGCTGGCGTGCTAAAATAGTAACTTGAGCAACGTAGGAGAGAATGCCTTTCCCAAGATACATGGGTGGTTCAAAAATAATTGCCTGTACCTGAGGCGACGGATTGCCCGGCAGGTTCAATTCCCGGCTTCCGTCCAGCAGCCCGTGATAAATATTTTCCATGCGTCCGGCTATCGACAATAATTCCTGCCGGTAGTTTTCTCTTTTATCCGGATCGTCACAATTTATCAAAAGCGCTGAATGTGCCGCAGCGCGTTGCGATAACCACCGGAGGTTTCCGCTGACGTTAATCGCCGCGCCGCCCGTCTTCTGGTAAGTGACGATCCTGTTCAGCATAAAGTAGGCCGTTATGCTGAGCGCGGCAATGATACCCAGAGCAATGGTGTATCGTGCGGTTATATTTTTTGTAAAGTCTTTATTCATGGTTCAGCAAAGCAGGAGCCTGAAGAAGTTTAACGTATAGGAAATTCAAAGATAGGCCTGAAAGGCCGACAGGATATAGCGGGGGGTGAAGCCCCCTGTAAAGATAATAAAAAATACAAGCCCCGAAGGGGTGACAGGGTGTTTTGTTTTCGGGATCGAAACACTGGTAAATTCTAGGAAAGATAGGTGTCTCAGCCATGCTAAGCATCCTTTTCTGTCGCCCCTTCAGGGCTTGTTATATTATTGCATTTACCAGGGGCTTCACCCCTGGCTATATACTTTCAGCCCTTCGGGCCTGCTGGAGAGCGAAGAGGCTCTTCGCTTCTGCCGGTTCAATCTTGTAGATTGAACTGGCCGGCAGAAATTCAAAATAATCTCGTAGCACGGTGGTTTATCCCCCGCTAATGCCGACCATAAAGGTCGGCGCTGCAAGAAGGTGGGACGGTTTTTTAAATTCAGCCAATAAAGGGGCGAGGCATTTGTTTGAATGGGCGTGGGCTCGTTTCGGCCATTGAAAACAAATGATTCGCTCCTAACAGTGGGCTGCATCACCCCTTGTGTTTTTGTTTTGCCAGCATGAATGCCCCCAGTTTTTTATCCTCCCGGCCAATATGGATTGTCAGCCAGTTAAACAGCCAGTACTGAAGTTGCAATGCCAGTGATGCGCTTGCCCCTTTTGTTGCAAATTCCTTCTTAAAGGCATCGAAATCCTTCATGAATTGTTTATGGTCTGCCTTGTGTGCCGTGTAGCCCTGAAAATAGTTGTACTTTGTCATAAAATCCTCTTCAGCGCGAAAGTGCTCGGTCACATAGTATTCCAGGAACTGGAGAATCTTTCCGGCGAACTCTTCTCCTTTGCCCTCATTTATTGCCGCTTGCAGGTCATTTGCCACTTTGAAGATGTTTTTGTGGTGATTATCAATGACACGTTCACCTGTCGCTAAATCTTCTGTCCATTGTAACGTCATAATGTGTACTCCTTCTTCAAAAACCCGCCTATAGCCTTATCCGACTTGTTGATATGGTTTATTAACCAGGAGGACAGGAACAGTTGGGTTTTCACGACAAAATGGGAAGAGGCTCCCTTTGCCTCAAACTCGGCTTCCAGGGCTAAATACTCCGTTAAAAATCGCTTGTGTTCTTTCCTTTGTTCTGCGTAACCGGAAAAGTTGTGGTTGATCATGAGTTCTTCTTCGTCACAGAAGTGATCCGAGATATATTTTCTTAAAAACGCTATCGTCTCAGCGACCTCTTCTTTTCCATGGCCTGCTTCCATTGCATCAAGTAAATTGTTTGCCATGGCAAATATCGACTTGTGCTGGTTGTCTATTGCCTCTACGCCTACTGATAACTCTTCACTCCATTTAAGCGCCATAGTCCCTCCTCACCTCCTTAGAAATCTTTTGTTTCGTCGTCCGACGTTGATTCTGTTAATGCAAGCCCCTTCCCATGTCTTTTTTCGAAAAGACCTGTCCTGGCATTGTGGGCAGGTGTTGCCTGGGTAGCCATATTTTCCCGTGTCTTTAAAAAGCCGGTTGTTTTGTTAGGTGTAGTTGTCGGTTGAACTACTGCATTTGTTCCATCATCCTGTAAATTGATTTCCACTGCGATTCTGTCAACCAGGCCGTTGAGTTCCTGCGCCCGTGAAGACAACTCTTCACTGGATGCAGCCATTTCTTCCGAGGTTGCGGCGTTTTGCTGCGTGCCCTGCTCCATCTGCTGTATAGCCTTGCTTATCTGCCCGATGCCATTTGTCTGTTCCTGGGAAGACGCGGCTATCTCGTTCACCAGGTCCGCCACCTTTTTCACTTGCACCATGACCCCTGTGAACACCTGGGTTATCTCAATGAAAACGCCCTTTGTCTTATCTACCAGGTCCATGCCCGCCTCTGCCTTCTTCACGCTATCCGCTATCAACGAGGTGATATCCTTTGCTGCTGCCGAACTTCTATGCGCAAGGTTCCGCACCTCCTCAGCCACCACGGCAAACCCACGCCCGTGTTCGCCCGCGCGTGCCGCCTCCACAGCCGCATTCAACGCCAGCAGGTTTGTCTGGAAGGCGATCTCCTCGATAATCTTGATAATGCCGGCGATCTTTCCGCTGCTTGCAGAGATGTCCTTCATCGCATGGTCCGTCTCGTTTACGGTTTTGTTGCCGTTTTCAACCGTGTCGTGCCCGCTTTCAACGGAATTGTTGCAGGCCACAGCCAGTTTTGCCGCCTCTGAAGCATTGTCCGCATTTCGCGACGTCATGGAAGAAAACTCTTCCATCGTTGCCGAAGTTTCTTCTATGGAAGCCGCTTGCTGCGTTGTTGCCTCAGAAAGGCTCTGGCTGGAAGCCGATATCTGCTGCGATGCAGAAGCCACGTGCGAAGCGCCGCCGGTAAGCTCCGTAAGCAAGCTTTTAAAGGTCTCCATTACCTTTGTGGCAACATTTATATTGGAAATAGTCAATACCACCCCTAACGCAATGCAAAAAACGCTAATAACTGCGCACACGATGATGCCTATTATAGCGCTGTAAGCCACTTTTCGGGAAACGCTTTGAACCTCGGTCGCCTGAAAGTCCTCCACGGCTTTTAATGCGTTGATTCTTACCGTTGTGGCATCAAACACGTCTTTTCCCGCGACCCCAAAATTGCCTTCTCCCACCTTTCCCAATAATACGTTCCGTATGTCTGCAACTTTTTCCGAAACGTTTCCCGCAAGGCTTGATTGGTAAAAGGCACGCGCGTCTTTTGAGGCGAGATATTCAAAGGAATGGAGAAGTTTTTCGGCGCCCATCCACGCGGCCATCCAACTCCTCAAGGTATTTGTGTTGATGGCGGTATTTGTCGTAGCCACGCCGCTCATAGTCGCCCGCTCAATGCCTGCAAGCTCTTTTGCCGATATAAGGCTCACGTAGGCGCAAACAGGCGTCGAGAGTTGCGGGTGGTTTGCTTCCAGTACGCACTGTTCAAATGATTGAATAAAGGCGGTGTTGGCAGCGGTGTAGTATTGTATGGCTTCCTCTTTCGATAAGGTAAGTGAATTAATTGCATCCCTCTTTGTGCGCAAATTACTGAGACTATTTACGGCCGTATTCAAACATGAATTGAATTGAGAACCGTGCCGTCCGGCATTAAATGACGCCATATACTGTTGGAAGTCGGATAGCGCCCGGTCGGTATTTTTTCTCTGCCCATCAAGCTCGGTCTTCATCCTGGTTCCTTTGCTGCCCACGAAAACCGCGGAAGCGCCGCGCTCTTTTTGTAATTCATGTACAAGGCCGCTCGCCGTTACAATATATTGGGTGAGTTCGCAGACGCTGTCGCTTTCCGATTTTGCGTGTATTTTTTCAGAGACAAGCATGTAAATAAATATGCCTATCGTAAGGGTCGGTATCAATCCGCCCAGCATCATCTTCTTGCCGATACTCATTTTCATAATCGCTCCCATATAGGTGTTAAGTAATATGTCAACCCTTTCGGGTTGTTATCTCGACGTACAGGAAATTCAAATGCACGTGTAGTGGCAAGGCGCGCCTTGCCACTACGCTGTTAAAAGCCGCCGAAGGCCTAATTTATGTACGTGTTCAAAGGGAAAACCAAACGCCCTCGCCGGATTTTTTGTGTTCACACGTGGTGACACGGCGCGCCGTGTCCCTACATCAACTCGTTCCCACGCTCTGCGTGGGAACGAGATTTCGGCGGGTTTGGGTTGGAACCTGAACTTTTGAATTCCACTCCCGGGAGGGGCGCTGGGGTAGTTTCCCGTGGCATTTCCCTTAATCAAAATCCTTAAACCCTTCTTCCTCATCTGTCATAGGAATCAAATGCTCCGGGTTGACCGCTCCAAGGGGGCGCTTCCTCGCATGCCCATCACCCGACGCGCCTGCCTGTTTGTGGTGGACGGGCGCACCGGTATTTCTTTCTCCAGTCTTTGGCCTTGTGAGGGTTACTTTCTCTTTGGAATTAGGCAACATCCGGGCGCTTCTCTGTGGTTGCGCCTCCTCTTTTTTCTGAAACCTGGCTACGTTCTTTGCGAGCGCTGCGGGTTTGCCCAGACTTACTGTTTCGTCCGCACCTTCAACCAAGCCAATCGCCACGCCTATGTTATCTGCAATAGCATTGA
The DNA here is from genome assembly GCA_015661205.1 of Candidatus Brocadiaceae bacterium. Classification (GTDB taxonomy): domain Bacteria; phylum Planctomycetota; class Brocadiia; order Brocadiales; family Brocadiaceae; genus JACVXV01. Next base: position 30,208 of record JACVXV010000005.1, on the reverse strand, counting down.
GTCCCTGCGCCTGGGCAGTCAACTCTTCGCTGGCCGCCGCCGTTTCCTCGGCGGTTGCCGCATTTTGCTGGATAACCTGGTCCATCTGCTGGATCGCCTTGCTTATCTGCGCGATACCGTTCGTCTGTTCCTGGGACGACACCGATATCTCGTTTATCAAATCCGTCACCTTTTTCACCTGTGTCACAACCCCGGAAAACACCTTTGCGATGGTGGTAAATACACCCTTCGTCTTGCCTACCAGTTCCATGCCCACTTCAGCCTTCTTCACACTATCCGCAATCAATAACGTAATGTCCTTTGCCGCCGCCGAGCTTCTGTGCGCAAGATTTCTTACTTCCTCGGCAACCACCGCAAATCCGCGCCCATGCTCGCCCGCCCGCGCCGCTTCTACCGCCGCATTTAACGCCAGCAGGTTTGTCTGAAAGGCGATTTCTTCGATGATCTTGATAATGCCCGCTATCTTTCCGCTACTGCCGGAAATGTCCTTCATCGCATGGTCCATTTCACCTACGGTCTTATTACCGGAGTCAACCGTGCCCGTCGCGTTCTCTACGGTGCCGTTGCAAGCCGCGGCCAGCTTGGCCGCCTCTGAGGCGTTGTCTGCGTTCCGTGTCGTCATGGATGAAAACTCTTCCATCGTAGACGACGTTTCTTCGATAGACGCCGCCTGCTCCGATGTCGCCTCTGAAAGACTCTGACTGGAGGACGATATCTGCTCAGACGCTGCCGACACCTGGGAAGAGCTTCCCCGGAGTTCCGTAAGCATCTCCCTGAAGACGTTCGATATTGCAATCATGTTTCTGGTGACAAAGAATGCCAGCCCGCCCATCATGACTGCCGTGGCAATGCCGATGATAATCATCCACATCCTCAAGCTGTAGATGGCCGCGTCTGCCTCAGCCTCATCAATCTCTGCAATAACACACCAGTTCAGGCCAAGGGCGTTGAAGGGGGCATAAGCGCTCAAAACGGGGACACCTCTATAATCCTTGATAAGCTCACAATCCGTCTTGCCTTCAAACGCCTTTTTTACCGCTACCGTATCCACCTTTTGAACAAAGATCGTAGGCTTCTCGGAAAACCGCGAATTGGAACGGAGCAGCTTATCCGGTCCGACCAGATAGGTCTCGCCCGTTTCTCCAAGACCGGAACGCTCCTGCATAACGGCGTCAATCTTGCTGACCGGCAACTGAACGGCGAGTATCCCCACCTTTTGGTTGCCATCATAAATGGGATGTGCCAGAAATGCGGCAGGGTCGCCATTGGATGGCGCGTAGGCTTCGAAATCAGCAAAACCCGTGCGATCGGTGGCGGCGTTTACAGCAGAGGTATTAACCTCTCTGAATAACTTTGCCAAATTCGACGTATTATAAGGCCCGGCGGGCAGATTGGAGCCGAAGTCCAGTTCCTTATAAACCGAGTAGACGACGTCTCCTGTTTCTGCGTCTATAATAAAGATATCATAGAAGCCATATTGCTCGGCATAACCCTTGAGGTATGGATGAAAGCTGACGTGCGTCTTCGTGTAATTGCTGCCATCCCTGGCATCGATGTATTCCGACTTCTTCCCGGCGGGGAAGGGGTTCTTTGAGATGTAGAGGTCGCGTGTCTTTTCCGCGCCGAGTTCCTTAAAAGCGACTTTAAATTCCTTTGTTATCTCCGCGAGTTGTGGGATATCTGCCAGGGTTTCGATATTTGCGCCTTTTTCTTTAAACCATGCCTCGATATTTGCCTTCTTCGCGTTTCTGCAGCTTATCAAATGTTCCAAAGTCTGGTGTTCCAGGGCGTTGGTGGACTTGAAATAACTTATTACCCCAATGGCGATCAGAGGAATCATCCCACCGAACAAACTAAAAATAAACAACCACTTAATCCGCGTACTTAAATTTTCCTGCATATCATTTTCTCCCCCGCCCAAAACAGTGTTTCAATAAGCTATTATGTTAAACGGCTTTTCCGTGATGAAATAGGTATTCTCTTCGACATTCGATATTCCCTGTTCCGCGGTAAGCGTGGTATTCTACCTTATTCATGTAGAATAAGGAACTGGTTTTTTTCTATAAACATATAATTGAAACGAATTGGAATTTCAAAGTAGGGGCACGACGTGCCGTGTCCCTACGTGTGAATATAATAATAAAGTTGAAAATATCCGCGGATGGACGCAGATTGGGTAAGGGGGACGCGAAACATCCAAAAATCTTTTTGTCAGTTTCCGCCTTTACGCTATTAGGTTTCGTGGCAACGGGAACGTCGTTATGATAAAAGATATTGAAATAGTGCGGCTGAAGAATTAAACTATTAGTTTCGAGTTTCAGGTTTTAAATTATTTTTAGCTTTGTGGTATTGCCGATGGAAACGATTGTACTTAATCTTAAGGATCAAAAACTTTATGGGAAACACATAGAGGCGGCTGCACGGGCATTGAGGGCGGGAGAATTGGTTGTCTTTCCTACGGAAACCGTGTATGGACTGGGTGCCTACAGAGGCGATACGCGGGCCGTGGAATGCATCTATGAGGCCAAACAGAGACCGGAAGATAAACGGCTCACCCTGATGATTGCTGACCGCGACGACGTAAAGCTGTACGTCGATGACGTATCCGATACGGCAATGAAGTTAATGGATTTTTTCTGGCCCGGCCCGCTAGGCATTATTTTCCCCTTGTCCGACGGCACAGACGTCAGTATTCGGCTTCCCGATAACGCCGTGGCAAGGGATATGATTCGCATGGCGGATATCCCCGTGGTTACTACGAGCGCAAATATCTCCGGATATCCCCCTGCCACGGATGCCCAGCAGGCATTCATGGACCTCTGTGGAAAGGTCTCTCTGATTCTCGATGGTGGCTCCACACGGTTTCGCTCCCCCTCTACCATGGTGCGGGCAGAAGAAGATGGCGGTATTGCGGTTGTTCGTCAAGGTATTATTACGGAGGCAAGTATACGGAGTTGTCTTGAGCATGGTTTAGTGAAAGTATAGTATAAATGTCCCAAATCTTAAACAAATTATTGAAAATACTAGGAAAGGATTTTGCTTACACTAATGAAAATTGCATTAGCTTCAGACCATAGAGGTTTTGAGTTCAAAAAACGTTTGATTACCCAGTTGACTCAAATGGGGCATACGGTTAAGGATTGTGGCGTGATGACCGGCGATGAATCGGTGGATTATCCTGATTTCGGCCTGAAGGCGTCCCGGGCAGTGGGTTCCGGGGAGTGCGAACGAGGGATACTGGTTTGCGGCACCGGGATTGGCATGTCCCTGATCGCCAACAAGGTCAAAGGGGTGCGTGCGGCGCTATGCCATAACCTCTATACCGTTGAAATGAGCCGCAAACACAACGATTCCAACGTGCTGTGTATAGGCGCCGATATAATAGAAGAAGAACTCCTGGAACAAAAGGTCAAGCTGTGGCTGGAAACCCCCTTTGAAGGCGGGAGGCACGCCCGCCGTGTAGATAAAATCACGCACGCGGAAAACGGCAAAGAATTTTAGTTAAGATTAATCGTCTCCGTTTCCGTTGGCATGGCGGGCGCGAACACCTTGGGGTCGAGGACGCCGTTTACCGTAATGTTCGAAAACGTCATGCTGAGGGTGGTGCTGTAAGCAGGCCAGCGGACGTCAATCCTCTGAGGTACCTTGCATCCGTTGATGGCGGCAGGGTTGCTGAACAGCGCCTGGAGCCGCACAGAGCCGTCCGGGTTAAACACCTCGCACCGGAATACCTCCCCATCGACCCGGTCTACGTATAAATTCCCCTTCAGACTCACCTCGGAAGCGCCCATATACAGGACGTGAACCAGCCAATAAGCAGGCCATATTTCTACCGTAGTCGTCTTTTCTTCCAACAACTCTTTGTAATTGAACAAATGCGCCATATCCCCCGGGAAGATATTGACGCCTATGGCCTCCACCCGGTGAAAGGTATCGCTCTTGCCGGTATAACACTTATTTTCTTGCGGCACGTACAGCCAGAACCGGTCGCCGTCGGACGATATGTCGAAGAGCGTTGAGGCAAATTTCGAGCCGACAGTTCGCAGGTTTTTGGGGCTCTGATACAGGATTATACCCGTGCAACGAACAGTACCTTTGAGTTGCGGCGTGGCGACGGACATCTCCATGTTTGCGCGAAAGGTGACAAGCTGCGAACCGCGGGCAGTCACCGTATCCACAACCTCCTGCGGCGAAAGCTCCTGCGCCACACCTCCGTTATTTCTGAAAAGGAGGGAGGTATCCTCCCACACCGTCTTTTGCAAAGCCGGCGCCTTGGTGGTTGCGCATCCGGCGGACAGTATTGCAAAAAGAAAAAGTCCGTATGCGATTTTGTTCACAGTTGTCTCCGCAGAAATCAGCCGCCACACTTTTTGCGGTCGGTTGGTTGGATTGATTTATTAGAATTTAAATTGTTTTCAATGTGGATGAAAATTATTTAAAGCCTCTTTATTTTCTTTTTCTTCAAGGCATAATCCAATGATCTCTCTAATATTTTTTAATGCTTCATCTAACGTTTTTCCTTGTGTATAACAGCCGGAAAACACAGGACATTCCGCAACATAGATGCCGTCTTCATCTTTCTCTAGTAATATAGGTAATTGGTGCGTGTTTTTCATTTTTCCACCTCCTTGAAATTCCTATTATAATCCCGAAGGGGTTATATATTTTCGCTATCAACAGGCTATTTCACCCCTTCGGGGTTGGACGTTATTTTACAGCTATTTTCTATAATCATGTCATCCCTTCGGGATTTTTTCTTCTACGAACCTATCCCTCTTTTCCTCTGCGCCCTCCGCGTCCTCTGCGGTGGTGTTGCACCTTTTTCAAACGCAGACCGGCGACTGATGCAACGTGCATCAGACCTGAAGGTCTGAGCTACAAGAGCTTCTCGGCAATTTGGATCGCATTGAGCGCGGCGCCTTTTCTAATGTTGTCGCTTACAATCCACATATTGATGCCGTTGGCTATGGACTCGTCCTCGCGTATGCGCCCGACAAAGACCTCGTCCCTTCCGGCGGCCGTCGTGGCAAGCGGGTACAATTGGTTGTCCAGGTCATCGACGAGCTTAACGCCCGGCGCCGTTGAAAGGAGCTTCTTTACCTCTGCGGCGGTGATCTTCTTTTCCGTTTCTACATTTACCGACTCGCTGTGGCTGCGGATGACCGGCACGCGGACGGTTGTGGCCGTTACGCGGATGCTGTCGTCGCCCATGATCTTTTTGGTTTCATTCACCATCTTCATCTCTTCCGACGTATAGCCGTTGGGCAGGAAGGCGCTGCTTTGCGGGATTTGGGGCAAGACGTTGAAGGCGATTTGATGGGGGAATATTGTCCTTTTAAAATCCTTCTTGCCGGCAAGGATGCTGCCCGACTCTTTTTCCAATTCGTCAATGGCCTTCAGACCTGCGCCCGAAACGGCCTGATAGGTGGACACCACGATCCTCTTGATCCGCGCAACGTCGTGGATCGGTTTTAATGCAACCACCATCTGGATGGTGGAACAGTTGGGATTGGCGATTACGCCGTGGTGTTTCTTGATGTCCTGGGGGTTCACCTCCGGCACCACGAGTGGCACGTCGTCGTCCATCCGGAAGGCGCTTGAATTGTCAACGCATACGGCCCCGCTTTCGATGGCGTAAGGCACAAATTCCTTGCTAATGCTTGAACCCGCGCTGAAAAGGGCGATCTTGATACCCTGGAACGAGTTTTTGGTTAATTCCTGCACGGTGTAATCGACCCCGCAGAAGCGTATTTTTTTACCGGCAGAACGTTTTGACGCCAATAACCTCAACTCCTTGATTGGAAATTTTCTGCTCTCCAGTATCCGGAGAAACTCCTCACCTACGGCGCCCGTTGCGCCCACTACCGCCACATTTACCGTCATTTTCTCAAAAGCTCCTTTCGTTGTACCGTGACTTTATTGCGCTTATCTTATTCGTATCAGAATGTCTTCCTGGATAGCCTTTTCCCGTATTAACGGGGCGATCTGTGACAAAAAACGATGCGCGTCCTCATAATAACCTGCCGTTGGCTTTAAGCCCGGCATACATTGCAACCAATACTGATTTTCCAAACGCATGAACAATTCCCTGACGTACTTGCTGAACAGGGACGCCAATGCCACCGCCATGCACGACTCCTCGCCTTTTTCCACGAACGAGAGTATCATCTTCTTCTTTTGCGCGTTTGTCGCCTCGTAGGTGGAAATCTTTGCCCCTTCCTCCATTGCCAGAAACGTCGCCGTTGGAAACTGTTCCTGTAAGGGGTCAAGGTATGAGTTCCGCCCGCCTTGCTTGTCGATGGTCAGGTGTATCGTGTCGCCGCTGGCGTCCCATAGTTTTGTGATAAGTGACGCGCAACTGCGGAAAAGCACCGCGCCCTTGTTCCCGCTCAGGCGCACTTGCTCGTTAAATTCGCGGACGGCCAGCACGCAACTGCCTGCGTAGTGGAACCGCACGTTGTGCCTGCCAAGGGTATATTGTAACAAATTTGCGTAATTCAGTACAGCGGAAACACTCGTGGCGACGGGCAGGGTGTAATCCTTACCCGCATACCAGGGGTAACGCGCGAGAGCACCTGCGTCGTGGCACGACAATCGGTCAAGCAGTTGGTAAAAGGAAGGCGCGGTCTTTGCGTCCGTTAACTGCAGGAACGAAAGAACGGCGTCTTCCACCGCCCGCAAGCCGCTGCGGGCGTTGTACAGTTTTTTGCTGTCCCGGATGCAGAGCCGGTTTTTCTTGTCTTTCAGGCTGTCGGAAACGCCTTCTTTTAACAGCTCCCATAGGGAGCCGTGCGCCTTTTCGTCCGGCACGTCGAATGCGGCGACGGTAATCACCAAAGGCCCCAGCACGGGGCCATATCCCGCCTCATCTATACCTGCTATGATAGTCATACCGGCTCGCTTAAAAAGTGAAAATTCCTATGCAGTTAAATTATATCTCTTTCATTACGAAAGTCAAAATGAAACCACATCAAGGGTGACTCGCTACCGCATACGTGTTAATTTAGCAGAAATTGTCGTCAAAACATTTCATTTGACAAATAGTTACTGCTTGCAGTAGAATTGCCACCCATTGACACAGGAATGAGTTGCTCTTTTTGTTTAGAAAATAAATTATAGGTATTTTAGCGCAGAGATGCGTTGAAATAAAAGGGAATCCATGTCTCGTGTTGTTTGAGATAAGGAGCGGACCCACCGCTGTACCGGGTACAAACGTCACAATGCCACTGCCTGTTTTAAAAGGGTGGGAAGGGGTGATTAGTAGGATGATCCGGGAGCCAGAAGACCTGCCTGTAGTTGCTTCACGTAGTCTTCGACGGAAAAGAAGGTGAAGGTGAAATATAACTATTTGCAGGGACAGTTTTCAAATGCATCCTGCTGATAAAAATATGGAACCCATATCTTCACACCGGAGATATGGGTTTTTTTGTTTTAATGTATAGAAATTCCAATGCCGTTGTAGGGACACGGTGCCCGTGTCCTTACGTATGAACACAAATAAGCCGCCGAAAAGGCTTAATTAAAAGGAGGACATCATAGCGCTGTAACAAATAATACATTACACATTACAGGTTGTCATACAACCAGAATTAAAAGGGAATTCCAACTCCTGTTTAATTTGAAGAGGCTGCAGATTACACAATCACTTCCATGCAATCCGGGAAGATGTCTGACTTCAGATTATTTTGTGGAGTAAAGGAAACGGTACCGCCGCTGTAATCGGTGACGAACGTTGCAAAGCCACTGGAAAGCCGTTTAAACAGTTTAAACTGATTAAACGGCTTCCGGGAAGGCGCAATCAGTAGGATGATCCGCAAGTCAGAATACCTGCCTGTAATATTTGCTGAAAATAAACTTCTTCGGAGTAAAGGAGGTGCGGCGTTGCTATCTATACTTTAAAAGCCCATTTCTTCTCTCTACGAGGAAATGGGCTTTTTTGTTTTAATCGTATAGGAAGGAAGAGAACGTAAATGAAACAGGTATTTATTATGTTGATGATTATTATTTTAGCGCCTGGCTTTTATTGTCAAGCCGAGTCCGTAGAGGAAGCAATAGAACCCATTCCAACGTTGGAATGGAAAAAGGAGACACGTGATAGAAAACTTCTAAAACCGTCAGAAAACCAGGTTAATCAAGCCACACAAGAAAAGCTAATTATTCGCATACCTGAAAAGGAAGAAATACCAAACCTTGTAGAAGAAACAAAACCTGCACAGGAAACCAAAACAATTGAAGCAACACAAACACAACCAAATGAGGAAAAAAATACCAGCGAAGAACATAAGGTAGATTCACCACCATCGGTTGATGAGAAGCCCTCGCCAGAAATACCAAAAGACAATTTACCACAAGACGACAAGGATGGGCAGAACGAAAATGGGGAAGAAACCGTCATTACACCCACAAGGACAAAGCAGGCATTAAAGAATGTTGGCAGTTCTGTATCCGTCATCACACAAAAAGACATAGAAAATAGCAAAGCGTCACTATTACTCGACGTCCTGCGCCAGGCACCAGGACTTGAAGTCGCAAGAACGCAAGGCATAGGGGGAACTACCAGTTTGTTCATAAGGGGCGCCTCTTCTGCCCAAACCCTGGTTTTTGTCGATGGCGTCCAAATGAATAGCCCTGCCACCGGGGCATTTGATTTTGCGAATCTTACAACAGACAACATTGAGAGGGTCGAAATCCTGCGCGGTCCACAAAGCACATTATATGGCTCTGATGCCATTGGCGGTGTTATCAATATTATCACCAAAAGAGGCGTGGGTGATACCAAAATCGCCCTGGGGACGGAATATGGGACGCACGATACCTTGAGAGAAAATGTCGGCGTTTCCGGTGGGAAAGAAAAATTTGATTATTCGGTGGGCGCTTCCTATCTGAAGACACACGGGATATCGGCTGCCGGCAGTGGGAGCGAAGCGGATGGTTATGATAATTTCACCGGTTCCTCACGCCTGGGATGGAATTTCCTGGATAATGGAAGGGTTGATACAACCATAAGGAGCGCTCACTCGGATTTTGAGTACGATGGATTTGAATATGACATCGGCCCGGTAGATGACCGTGATAGACGCCAGACAACAGATGAGAACCTTTTTTCGACTAAGGTCAACAAAACCTTTTTTGATATGTGGACGCCTTCATTTCTCGTCTCAATCAACGATACAGAACTAAAAGGCTTTGACCTCACTGATGAATGGAGCGAGTTTCGCATTTCTACGCGAGTATTGAGACTCGAGCATCAATCTGACTTTACTTTATTTGACATTGATACGGTAACCTTGGGTTATGAATATGAGGTAGCGGAAGGCAAAAACGACGGCCAATTTGATAAGACGTTTTGGAACAACTCTCTGTTCTTCCAGAATCAAATAGAATTGTTTGAATCGTTACATTGGACAGCCGGGTTACGTTACGATGATTACAGCACGTTTGGAAACAAGCTTACTTACAGGACAACGATGTCATATAACCTTGAGGACATTGACACCCGATTACACGGGTCATGGGGGAAGGGTTTTCGTGCGCCTGCATTAAATGAACTCTTTTTCCCGTTCTATGGAAATCCCAACCTCCGTCCGGAAGAAAGTACGGGATGGGACTTTGGGGTAGAGAAAGAAATTCTTAAAAACAAACTTATCCTGGATGTTACGTATTTTGAGAATGATTTTACTAATTTAATTTCTGCTGCGGTTCAACGTGATGGAAGCTATTTGGCAGAAAACATCGCAAGGGCAGAGGCGGAGGGAATTGAAACGGCCTTAACCTATAAACCGCTTACCAGGCTCTCACTGGTTGGAACTTACACCTATACAGAGACACTGGATAGGGATAAAGATCAACAATTACCCCGTAGACCGGAAAACAGGGCAACCCTGGGGATTAACACCCAACCCCTGGATAAATTGAACGTTAATATGACCGGAATTATGGTGAGAGACAGGATAGACAGTGACGGCGAGGAAATGGACAACTATTGGACTGCCAACATGGTAACCCGATATGACATTACAAAGTCAATGACAACGTATGTCAGATTTGAAAACCTTTTTGATTATGACTATGAGGAGGTGACTGGATTTGGCAGCCTCGGCTTCACTGCGTATGGAGGGCTTGAATTTAAGTTTTAGTAGAGCATGGCTCACGAAACTTATCCTCATAAAAATGGAAAAACATTCAAAACTACAAATTGCACAGATAGAGACAGGGAATACGGCGCTGAAAATTTTAATACTGTTTACTTTGGTGGGTTTTATAGTATCAGCCCACACACGGTATACCTTTGCTCAAGTTGAAGGAAATGAACAACCAGACAAATGGGATCCCATTTCAATAGGGCCCGTTATTACCTGGACAGCGCCGCTTTGTGGTAAAGGGGAATTTGTGATTCAACCATTTTTCTTTCATAGCATAACCAGGGGTATGTTTGATACCGAAGGCAACTATGATTCTTTACCAGGCGGCGATAAAAAATATCAACTTCAACAGCAATTATTTGCACAGTACGGTATCACGGATAGATTGGAAATCGATGGACAACTGCTTTATCAGGAAAATTTTGCAAAGCAAGATGGTAGTAGCGCCAATTCCCATGGTTTTGGCGACAGTTATCTTTTCTTACGTCATTGTATTGTTGAAGAAAAGGACTGGTTACCTCATATAGCAGGGTTATTTCAGTTAAAGTTGCCTACAGGCAAATATCAACACGCAGACACTGATAAGCTTGAAACGGACTTAATGGGCACCGGTTCTTACGACCATGGCTACGGGCTTATTTTATCAAAAAGGATAAAACCATTTATACTCCACGCAGATGCTACATACAGCTTTACGGAAAACGTGCGGATTGATGGCGTTGAAACAAACTATGGCAATTACCTAAATTACGATTTGGGTATCGACTATTTTTTACCCAAAGGTTTTGACCTGTTGTTTGAAATTAACGGCTTTTTACAAGGCGATAAAGAAGAAGATGGCGTAAAACTGCCGGCTTCGGATAGTAATTCTTTAACAAGTACCACGGGTATTAGTTGGTCAAATGGGAAATTCCAGACACTCTTGGGTTACCAAAGAGCGCACGTCGGGGCAAATGCCGATGCAAATGACGCTGTCGTTTTTACCCTTATTTATCCATTTTGATTGTCTTGATTGTAGAGGAATTTCAAAGTTAGGCCTGAAAGGCCGACAGGATATAGCCACAGGCTTATACACATCTTTCCGCTCAAGTGTATGAACAAGGTGTGAAGAATGCCATGTTGTGTGCCGTCAGGGCTAAAGCCCGGGTAGGCGTGTGTCTGCACCCCAGCCTGAAGGCTGGGGTTAATGAACGGCAGATCGTAGATAATTTCATATTGCTTGTAACCAAACTACCGGCTGCTTGTGTCCAAACCATCCGGCCATTGCCCCAGCCTTTAGGCTGCGATTCGTGATGGACGCTACGTGTATGGCTGCCGTAGCGCTTTTGTATTAACCCCAGCCTTCAGGCTGGGGTTCGTGATGACCACTGAATGGGCTTTAGCCCTGACGATAATGGGAAGAAGGCATGGCATTCGTTAAAACCATGGTACATGCAGTCTGGGGTACAAAAAAACAGAGGGTCTTATTCGGCTAAAGATATCAGGCCGTTAATCGTAAGCCATCTCAAAAGATGTGTATAAACATAAGCCCGGTGACCACGGGCTGCGGATGAGGCAAAAATCTTTTACATAACGTACCATGAATACTATCCCGGAAGAACAGTTAGGCAAAATAAAAGAACACCTTGCAAAGACAGGCAAAACGCTTGGCTGCAAAGAGAGGACGCGCATCTTTGCGGCGGTTCACCACGTCAATTGGGAGAAATACGGATTGGTTGACGGGTGGTCAGGGATTGCCGATGTAATTCATTATGACTGGGGGACGGCATTTAATCAATACGCCCCGGATTGGCGCCAGGTGGGTAAGCCCGCATTCAACCAGGAACTTCTGCGGCGCGTTGAATCGGCGCATCACGAGAAAGCAATCGACATTTTTTTTGCTTACCTTTCGGGAAGATGGGTTTATCCCGAGACGATTCGGACTATCGGTAACATGGGGTTACTAACCATCAATATCAGCCTTGACGACACGGTCATGTTCTGGGGATTGCAGGAACCGGGCGGTCTTTCCGGGAATGCTGAAATTGCGCCCGAATTTGACTTTAACATTACCTGCCAATCTTCTGAGGACGTACTGAAATATAATAGCGCAGGCGCACGCGCCCTGTTTCTCCCGCCGGGCGCCAACCCCGACGCCTTTTCCCCGTTACCTCTATCAAGAGACATTCCCGTTTCCTTCATTGGACAATGTTATGGCGTAAGGCCTCAAATTATTACCTGGCTAAAGGGACATGGTATCCAGGTGCAGACATTTGGCAAGGGTTGGCCATCCGGTGAATTATTGTTTTCAGACATGGCCGCAATTTATTCTCGTTCGGTGGTAAATCTTGGCTTTGGCTTTATTCAAAATTCTTTTCAAACAGGTCTAAAAGGAAGAGATTTTGAAGTCCCCCTGATGGGAGGACTTTATTTAACCTCCTACAATCATGACCTGGCCAATTGTTTTAACCTTGGATCGGAGATTGACTGTTATCGGAGTGAAGCAGAATTACTTTCCAAGTTATACTATTACACGACACACCCTGACGTTGCCTTAAAAAATGGGGCAGCGGGACGGGACAGGTGTTTACGCAGCCATACCTGGTCAAGAAGATTTAAAACAGTCCTCCAGGTTGCCGGCATTTCTGAATGCGGAGATTTTTATGTATAAAATCATGACAGTCTTTGGCACCCGTCCCGAAGCCATAAAACTTGCCCCCGTAATCAACGAATTACAGCGGTACCCGGACACCTTGAAAAGCATCGTTACCGTGACGGCCCAACACCGCCAGATGCTCGACAGCGTGCTGGGCGTCTTTTCAATCAAGCCCGATCACGACCTGGATATCATGCGGGCAAACCAGGGTTTGTCCGATATAACCTGCAAGGTATTAAAGGATATAGAAGCCATTTATGAAAGTGAAAAACCTGACCTGGTTTTAGTGCAGGGGGATACCACCACGGTTTTCGCCGCATCCCTGGCGGCCTATTACAAACAAATTCCCGTGGGCCACGTAGAAGCGGGATTGCGGTCACATGACAAATACCACCCTTTCCCTGAAGAGGTGAACCGATGCCTGACGAGTGTAATAGCATATCTTCATTTCGCGCCCACCCATGCGGCAAAGGCAAATTTATTGAACGAAGGGATCGCTGAGTCCGCTATTTGTGTAACGGGTAATACCGTCATTGATGCCTTATTGGAAGTGGCGTCGCGTTCGTTTACCTTTGACAACGATGCGCTCAATGGCATCAAGGGCAGAATGATATTGATTACCGCCCACCGTCGTGAAAGCTTCGGGAAGCCATTCTCCGATATGTGCAATGCCATCCTGGTATTAGCCCGGCGATACCCGGAAGTTACCTTTGTATACCCGGTACACCTCAATCCAAACGTGCGGAATACGGTATTCCCTATCCTGGGAAACACGCCAAATGTAATACTTATAGAGCCGTTAGAGTACGTCCCTTTCGTTCACCTTATGAAAAAGGCTTGTATCATCTTAACCGATTCCGGAGGCATTCAGGAGGAAGCGCCTTCCCTGCACAAGCCCGTCCTCATCCTTCGTGAAGTAACGGAACGTCCGGAAGTTGTACACGCAGGCGGCGCAAAACTGGTGGGCACCAATCCCGATGCTATCATTGCGGAAACCTCTCGCTTGCTGGAAGACGTGGAAGAGTATAACCGGATGTCCCATATCCCAAACCCCTTTGGCGATGGCCACGCGGCACAGCGCATTGTTGACTTTATCAGAAACACCTTTGTAAATGGCAAAAATACCGGAGGATTGCGTTCTCATGCTTCAAAGTGACATGCTCAATTGTTTAAAGGGTTATGTAACTAATCTTAAACAAACGGGTTCCCCCCTATTGTCTCATCCCAAATTTCCCCAATATATAGAAGACCTTAAGGCGTATTATCGGGATGGCAATGCAGAATCACTTCTGGCTTTTACGCCTTTTCTTGATGAAAAAACACTTGAAACGCCCCTTGATAAACACTACTTCTACCAGAATACCTGGGCTGCCCGAAAGATATTTGAAATACGGCCAAAGCAGGTGGTGGACGTGGGGTCTACCGCGTTGTTTGTGGGAATTATTTCCCAATGCATTCCTACCGTCAGCATTGATGTAAGGCCTTTGCCCGTTTCGCTACCCGGCCTCATCTGTAAACGCGGCACTATTACCGATTTGCCGTTTGAGGATGCTGCCGTTGAGTTTCTGTGCAGTCTGTGTGTGATTGAACACGTCGGACTGGGGCGTTATGGAGATACCATTGATACACAGGGAAGCATCAAGGCCTTTAATGAGGTTTCCCGGGTAATAAAGACAGGAGGGCATTTTCTCTTCAGCGTACCCCTGAGCCACACATCGGCGTTATGCTTCAATGCCCACAGAATTTTCAATAAACCACAGGTTTTGTCCCTTCTGGCCGGCTTTACGCTCCGGGAGGAACAATTTTTCTTTCCCGAATCCGGCAATGAAAAAGACGTGTCCGGCTTACAAGGCATTCAGTCCTGCATCTGGTGCGTTCACATGATAAAAAACTAGGTAAGGAATTGCTGTTGTGCGAAAATCGGCCTTTTTGTTATAATTAACCGCGCCGGAAATTCAAACGCACGTGTAGTGGCAAGGCGCGCCTTGCCACTACGCCGTTAAATGTCGCCGTAGGCCTACTTTAACGTAGAGGAAATTCAAAGTTGTAGAACGAAGCGATTGCTTCGTCATGGGCGAAGTGGCACTTCGCCCTACATCGAAAAAGCCGCCGAAGGCCTAATTTAAGTGTCCCATGGAAAACCCTAAAAAACCCACCATCTCCGCCTGTATGATCGTAAAGAACGAGGAAGCCCTTCTTCCTGCCTGCCTGAACAGCATTAAAAATACCGTTGACGAAATTATCGTTGTTGACACGGGTTCTACGGACAATACCGTTGCTATTGCCAAAAGCTTTGGGGCGCGTGTTTATCACCATGCATGGAACGACAGCTTCAGTGAGGCAAGGACTCATTCCCTGGGTTATGCATCCGGAGACTGGATTCTCCAGATCGATGCGGATGAAGAACTGGAACAGGCGGATATACCCGCACTGCGGCAGGCCATCAATAACCCCCGCTATAACGGCGTTGCTGTAGCCATTCTCAGCACGATAAACGACAACCTCCACAAATTTTACCATACACGGGTATTCAGGCGCGGCAAGGCCTTTTACCAGGACATTATCCACGAACAAATCATGGTGGAAGGTGAGCGGCTGCCTACGGAGATTAGGCTTTATCACCACGGCTATAACCTTAATAAGGAAAAGATGCGGAGAAAGTGGGAACTGACCACCTGTTTACTCAAAAAACAATTATCACAGGACAAATACAATGGCTTTGCCTGGTTTAACCTTATCAGAAACTTCCGTACCCAGGAACTGTTTCACGACGGCATTAAGGCGGGCGAGGAGGCGCTCAAACTCATCACCCCCGACAACAATGTGCGCCACTACACAATGATCCTGTATGAAACCGCCAATTGCTGCCTCCATGCGAACGCCCCGGCGAAAACACTCGAATTGTGCAATACCGCTTTATCAACGTTATCGAAACGAGGCCACACCCCGGAAAACATAGATATCGTTTTCACCCTTGCCTGCGCCCACCTCATGGAAGGCTCTTACTCTATGGCAATTGATTGCTTTGACAGGTATTTATCCCTGCGGGAATGGTATCTCAAAAATATGCACACGATACCGCTTACGGTTGACACGTTGGGATATGAGTATGCCGCATATAATGGACTGGGTTTTTGCCTGGGAAATTTGGGAGAACGGCAAAAGGCGATTGACTATTTTCAAAAGGCGGTTAATGCCAACCCTAAATATCTTCCTGCGTATGAAAATCTTGCGCGGATATACTCGGGTATTAATAATAACACGGAGGCCATCTATACCTTGCTGCGTGCTGTTTTAGAAGGAATCCACAGTGAAGCCATTTTTTTGAAATTAGGAGATTTGTACATACTACAAAAGGCCTATGGAAAGGCAATACCGTACCTTGAAGAATATTTAAAGAAATGCCCTCATGATAAAAAGGCCTTGCTAAATATTGCGTGGTGCTATGAGGAATTAGGTTGCATGGAGGCAGCGATTATTGGTTATACCGCTGCGGGGAATATCAATCGATCGGATACAAACAAATTCGATATGAATTTGGAAACCATATTGGAAGCAAATACTCACCGGTGGGCAGTATTACATGCCTGGGCAAGGGCGGGAAAAATAACACCCCCTCCACCCGACAAAGAAAAGGAAAAAACTATCAAAGATTACGCAACCCGGTTTTCAATTGATATCCTGGTTGAGACCGGAACATTTGTGGGAAGCACGACATACGCCATGAAAAATACGTTTAAAGAAATATTTTCTATTGAGTTGGACCACAACCTTTGTGAATTAACAAAATCAATTTTTGCCCATGATGCGCATATTCACATCATAGAGGGCGACAGCGGCGATATCCTCCCCAAATTGCTTGGTACCATTCAAAGCACGTGTCTATTCTGGCTTGATAGCCATTATTCCGGCAAAGGGACTGCAAAGGGTGAACAAGAAACACCGATACTAAAAGAATTACAAACTATTTTTGCTCACACGATTATGAATCACGTAATCCTTATAGACGACGTGAAGGATTTCACGGGTGATAATGGTTATCCCACTATTGAAGAATTGCGTAGTTTTGTTTTACAATATAGGCCTGGATGGATATTTGAAGTAAAGAATGGTATCATGAGAATACATAAAAACTAATAACTTGGTAAAAACCCGTGCATAGGGCGGATGAAGCGAAACGCATCCGCCAATGAAATTGTTGAGGTTAAACAGGTATATAATAGGGAATATGGTGGCACAGGCTTCCAGCCTGTGCGAAAATGTAGTAGGTGTGAAGCCTTTGCCAAATCAAGAAATTCAAACGTACGTGTAGTGGCAAGGCGCGCCTTGCCACTACGCTGTTAAATGTCGCCGTAGGCGGCGACATAATTTAAATAAGACAGGTAAACAATGCCCACGCAAGAACAACCGGTTGCACAAAAAACCGGTAGACCCACGATCGCCGTCTGCATGATCGTCAAGAACGAAGAGAAATTTCTCGCCCAGTGCTTAAAAAGCGTCAAAGACGCAACGGATGAGATTATCATCGTAGATACCGGCTCTACGGATAAAACCGTTGAGATTGCGCAATCCTTCGGGGCAAAGGTATATCACCACCCCTGGCGCAACAGCTTCAGCGAGGCGCGAAACCATTCAATCGGCTACGCAACGTGCGACTGGATACTGCAAATTGACGCAGACGAAGCGCTTGAGCAATCAGACGTCCCCCGCCTGCACACCTTAATCCGGACGCCATCACACAATGTCATATACGTTGCCATCTACAGCGACCTTCCCGGCGGCCAGGCAAAACACTATTTTCCCAGGATATTCCGCAGGGGAAAGGCCTGTTTTCATGGTATCGTACACAATCAACTGGCATTCGAAGGCAATGCGCTCCAATCCGAGATAAAATTGTATCATTACGGATATAATTTGCCGCAATCCGAGATGCTGAAAAAATACAAAAGAACCGGCGACCTCCTGCGAGAACAAGTCGCCCGGGAGCCGGACAACATCTTTGCCCTGGCAAACCTCATCCGGAACTATAGAAATGAGTACGACTTTGACAAAGTAATTGAATTGGGCGAAAAGGGGTTAAGTATGCCCGTGCCGCAAACGGACGCTATCTTCAAGGGGCAAAGGCAAAAGATTTCCATCGACCTTGCGCACGCCTTTTTAAATAAGAACCTGACGGACAGGGCGGAACAGATTTGCAAGCAATCGCTCGACGAAAACCCACAACATTTTGACATGTTATTGGTATTGGGCGAGACCCTCTTCAAAAAAGGAGAAATCCACAACGCCCTGAACTATTTCAAAAAATACCTTATCGAAAAAGAAAAGGAGAATAAGACACCCGCCTTCAACCTGCTTGCGTCCGATTTTTATTCTTACGAACACTGCGCCTACAATCACGTGGGTGAATGTTACAAACGCCTGGGGCTTATCAATGAGGCGGAAGTCGCCTACAAGAAGGCGCTTGAACTCAGCAACAAGGAACCCTTGTACTACACCAATCTCGCCCATCTCTATCTATCGCAGAACAGGCTGGACGACGCAGAAAACATCCTGAACCTTGCAATCGAAAGAGACGTCACCCCCTATCAAATATACCTCCTGTTGGGTAAAATATACGCTACGCAGAAGAAAAACGAAGCCGCTATCGTCGCCATGAGGCGCTCAATAGAAGCGAACCCTGAGAAAGACGCCTTTACCTATACCTACGTTATAAACCTGCTTATACAGACAAACCAACTAAAGGAGGCTGAGGAAACGCTGGACGTAATTACCCCTTACTATCCGGTCCACCTGGGGCTTCAATGCCTGCGGGAAAAGATCAAATACAAAAACGGCGACCGGGAAGGCCCCGTGGACTTTATTTTGAACGCTCTCCGGTCAAACACGCTCGAAGGCGACGCCTGCCTGGACGTCAGCGACCTCTGCATGGAAATTGAGGAATATACCCTGGCTATAGAAGCGCTGGAAAAACATCTCAAAACCACCGCAACCCCCAACGCAATGGTCATCGCCAACATGGCCGCCTGTTATGCCAAATTGGGCAAACTGGAGCCGGCGATCTATGGATTTAAAGCCGCCTTACAAATTAACCCGTCCTGTAATTTTGCCTTACAAAACCTTGCAATTCTGGAGAAAAAAACGTAAATTTAATGGGGTGCCTTACATTAGGCATTCGGCGACCTATTTGTGTTCACACGTAAGGACACGGGCACCGTGTCCCTACTTTGAAATTCCTATACATTTAATTAGGCCGTTGGCGACTTTGACTTGTAGAACGAAGTGATACTTCGTTCTGTAACCGTGCATTTTCATAAGAGAGCAAAGAACCTCTTCGCTCTACAACAGGCCCGAAGGGCTGGAAGTATATAGCCAGGGGTGAAGCCCCTGGTAAATGGAATACTATAACAAGCCCTGAAGGGGCGACAGAAAAGGATGCTTAACATGGCTTGGACACTTGTCTTTCCTAGAATTTACCATTGTTTTTATCACGAAAACAAAATACCCTGTCGCCCCTTTGGGGCTTGTATTATTTTATTATTTTTCAGGGGGCTTCACCCCGTTAGATATTGTGTTGTAGTGAGTAGCGTGACTTTGGAAAAACTGGTGAGTATTCATTGTGTCTCCTGTTCGAAATCTGTTATCTAACGGGGTGAACCCCCCGCTATGTCCTGTCGGCCTTTCAGGCCTAACTCTGAAATTTCTATACAATATATGATTATCCCAAAACACCAATCTGTTGAAACCGGCGGGAGACCGACCATCTCTGCGTGCCTGATCGTTAAAAACGAAGAGAAATTTCTGCCCCAGTGTTTGGAAAGCATTAAAAACGCGGTGGATGAAATCATTATCGTCGATACCGGCTCGACGGACCGAACGGTTGAAATCGCAGCGTCCTTTGGGGCAAGGGTATATCACCACCCCTGGCGCAATAGCTTCAGTGAGGCGCGAAACCATTCGATCGGCTATGCGGTATGCGACTGGATACTGCAAATCGACGCCGACGAATCACTTGAGCAGGCGGATATCCCCCTTTTGCACTCGCTTATCCGCACCAGGCTACACAACGCGATACTTGTCGCCATCTATAGCGAACTTCCCGGCGGCCTGTCAAAGCACTACTTCACACGCGTATTCCGGCGGGGGAAGGGACACTTTGAGGGCATCGTTCACAATCAGCTTGTTTTTGAGGGCTGTGCGCTTCAATCCGAAATCCGCATTCAACATTACGGATATAACTTACCCGGCTCTGAAATGCAGAAAAAATACAAACGGTCGGGAGACTTATTACGGCAGCAACTGGCTGAAGACCCCAACAATGCCTTTGTCCTGGCAAACCTCATCAGAAACTACAGAAACGAAGGCAACTATGATAAGGTCATTGAGCTGTGCGAGATGGGTTTACAAAATCTTACCTTGCAAAAGGACGTTACCTCGATAAACCACAAACAAAGAATGTACATAGACCTCATATACGCCAGGATAAACCAAAAGCAGCTCGACAAGGCCGCCGAGATATGCAAGGACGCAATAAATGAAGCCCCGGATTCCCTCGACATCCTGTTTGCCATGGGAGAGATATTTTTAAAGAAAGAGGCCTACGAGGACAGCTTGAACACCTTTAAAAAATATCTCGTTACCAAAGAAAAGGAAAGCAAGAACCCCGCCTTTAACCTGTACATCGTGGACTCTTACGCTTACGAGCACAAGGCATACAACAACATTGGCATCTGTTACGACAGGATGGGGTCTTTTGCCGAGGCCGAACAGGCCTACAAAAAGGCGCTCCGGTTAAACGATACAGAGCCTGTCTATTCCTTGAATCTTATGAGTTTATATGCCGCGCAGAGCCGTTTTGGAGAGGCGGAGCAGGTTGCAATTGAGGCCATAAACAAGGGCATAACCGGCAACGAAGTTTACCAGCGATTGGGGAACATACAGGTAGCCGCAGGGAAAGCCAACGCCGCCATCGACACCTTCAAGCTTCTGATAAAAAAGGGTAATAGCGACATAAATATCTATCTCCTCCTGATAAACTTGTTAATACAAACCAACCAGCTTAAAGAGGCAGAAGAAACACTGAACGGAATAATCCCATCATATTCCGACAACATAAGGCTGGGATGTCTTACCGGGCGGATTAAGTATAAAAAGGGAGACAAGGCCTGCGTAATAAACTTCATCGAAGGGACGCTCAAATCAAACCCTTCAAACAGCTCGGTGCTTCACGACCTCGGCAACCTGTGCATTGAAATTGAGGAGTATAACAAGGCGATAGAGTTGCTGGGAAGGTATCTGGCCGCCTTTCCTACCGACGCGATGGCCGTTGCCAACATAGCCACCTGTTACGCCAAATTAGGGAAATTTGATGCCGCAATAGTCGGCCTTGAGGCCGCGCTACAACTAGATCCCCGCTGCAGCTACGCCATACAAAACCTTGCCATCTTGAAGAAAAAATTGCAAA
Organism: Candidatus Brocadiaceae bacterium; assembly: GCA_015661205.1. Classification (GTDB taxonomy): domain Bacteria; phylum Planctomycetota; class Brocadiia; order Brocadiales; family Brocadiaceae; genus JACVXV01. The sequence continues at coordinate 8,970 of JACVXV010000005.1, read as the reverse complement.
GGTAGCCGTAGCGCAGACTTCCAGCCTGCCGGCTCTTTTCATTAAACGAATGCAGGCGGGATGCCTACGCTACCAAAATTCCTTTTCTGTGTTGCGAGAAGATAAAAGCGTGTGCTATAGTAACTTAACGGATAGTGTCTTAGAAGAAATATTTCGGCATTTTTGGCAAAGAATATTTTACTACTATGAGAAGTAATTACACAAAGACACAGAGGCACAAAGAAATAAAAAAAGCGATTATCCAGACTTTATTTTTTAGGTAACACCTTACAGAACTCCAATGATGGTAGAAGACACCGTCCTATTAACACATGGGCATATTAATACATAACGAAACGCGGGTTATCTGCCAGGGCATTACCGGGCGTGCGGGTGGTTTCCACGCCGGGCAAATGCTGGAATACGGCACAAAACTTGTCGCCGGTGTAACGCCGGGCAAGGGCGGCACACTCCAATGCGGTATCCCCGTCTTCGACAGCGTCTGCGAGGCGGTAACGGAGACGGGCGCAACCGCCTCGGTTATTTACGTGCCTGCCCCGTATGCGGCAGACGCCATTATGGAGGCCGCGGCGGCAGGCATTGCGCTAATCGTTTGCATTACCGAGGGCATACCCACCCTTGACATGATCAAGGTAAAGAAATACCTCTCAAACAGCAAGGCGCTCCTTATCGGACCGAACAGTCCGGGCATTATTTCTCCCGGCAGATGCAAGATTGGAATCATGCCGGGCTACATCCATAAACAAGGCACGGTTGGCGTTGTCTCGCGCAGCGGCACGTTAACCTACGAGGCCGTCTGGCAGCTTACGCAGATGGGCATTGGGCAATCCACCTGCATAGGCATAGGCGGTGACCCTATTATCGGCTTAGGCTTTACCGACATACTCAGGTTGTTTCAAAATGACGCGGAAACCTCCGCCATCGTATTGATTGGAGAGATCGGCGGAAGCGCGGAAGAAGAGGCGGCAGAGGTAATCAAACGGGAAATCACAAAACCGGTAATCGGCTTTATTTCCGGCAGCACGGCCCCGCGGGGCAAGCGCATGGGACACGCGGGGGCAATCATTTCCGGCAACAAAGGCACGGCGGCCTCAAAAATGAACGCGCTTAAAAACGCCGGAGCCGTCATAGTCGATAGCCCTTCCGATATCGGCAAAACGGTGCAATCTGCTTGATTAAACAACATACTTCTGCTACATTAATTTTTTGCCTTTCACGGCAAGACAGTACCGGTAAACAAAGAAAATTTTATAACGATTGCGAGACATGAATACATGAAAAAACTGAAGAAAATTATCATCATTGCCTTATGTGTAATCCTCCCCCTCATTGCCTGCGTAATTGCAGCCCCTTTCGTTATTGACTTAAACAACTACAAAGGAAAAATCGTCAGTATCGCCAAATCCAGCTTAGGAAGGGACATGGATTTTGACAACATAGAGCTTTCCTTGTTTTCCGGTCTGGGCGCTGATATCCACGGTCTTCGTATTGCGGAGAATCCCACATTTGGAAAAGGCGATTTTGTGAGCCTGGAACGTTTGCAGCTTAAGATAAAACTGCTCCCCCTCCTGAAAAAGCAGGTGCAGGTCGGTGAACTGATCCTTGAAAAACCCCGGATACAGTTGATCAAAAACAAGAAAGGGGAATTCAATTTCAATGATATAGCAGGTTCACAAGCAACCAGCACTGCAAAGCCGGAAAGCAAAGAGGCGAAAACAGGGAATAAACCGCCAACGGTTGGCGTTTCTTCCCTTGCAGGATTGCTGATCTCCGCCTTTACCTTGAACGAGGGGCAAATTGTTTTTACCGATGAATCCTCTCCAGAAGGGACAACAAGCACCACCGTAGACATGCTTGACTTGAAGCTCTCGGATATATCAATAAACAACCCTATCAACACCTTCATCGCCTGCAGACTACCCGGCAGCACGAAGCAGAATCTTACGATAAAAGGCAGTCTGGGGCCTTTGGGTGACGCCATGGACATGAGCCGGCTCTTTGCAAGCATTGCGCTGTCCCTGCACGACTTCAACCTGGGTGATTACAAACGCTTCATTCCCGCCGGGATGTCCATGACGCCTGTAAGCGGGGCGGTTGCCCTGGACGTTTCTCTCAAAGGAAGTATGGCTGGCGGCATAAACGTTGAGGGGGACGTACAGTGTGGCGAATTGACACTCACTGGCGCAGACGGCACCAACGTCCTGGACAAAGCAAACCTTACCTTCCGGGAAAAAATTAATTTTTCCCAGGAAAAAGGGACTTTGGATATCCAGCAGATGGATATAAAATTAAACGAAAGCAGCCTTTCCCTGTTGGGGCGAGTGGAAGGGTTTAGCACAAAACCACAATGGGACGTAACCTTTCGGGCGCAAGGCTTCGACACCAACTACGCCTTTGTCTTCTGCCCTTCCATCAGGGACACGTTGCCGAAGGACACGACGTTCTCCGGCATGATGGGCATGGAGGTAACTTCGAAGGGGAACATGGATAACCTCCAGGCATCCTGCACCCTTGAAATGAAGGACGTTGACCTCCGGTATGGAGAAACATTTCACAAGCCAAAGAGCGTGCCTTGCCAGATATCCTTCAACGCAACCAAGTCGGGAGAAAACATTCAATTGAACCCCTTAGCCTTTACCGTCCACACCATGTCCCTCAAGGCTACCGGGAGTGTTAATGGCCTTGCCAATCCCCGGTTTGACCTTTTGCTAGGCGCCAATACCTCAGCGCTTCAGGGCTGGGACGACATGGTTCCGGCGCTCAAGGAGTATGACGCTGAGGGGGATTTTGCCTTCAAGGCGTCGATAAAAGGACCCCTGAACGACGCAGCCATCAACATGCAACTCTCCGTTCCAAAGATTGCTCTCAAGACATCTGCGGCGGATGAGAAAACCCCTGCGCAGAAAAGCGTCATTGAGGCACTGGAAATGAAGGTGCATGCGGACAAGAAGGATAGTGACATCAAGGCAAGCGGCAGCCTGGCCGTCAAAAAGGGCGTGGTACAGTCCTCTCCCTTTGAAAAAATGCAGGCACAATTTAATTTCCAAAACGACATCCTCAACGTCCACGGGTTTCAAGTCAACGTCTTCCAGGGGATCGTCACCCTGGATAGTACCTTCGACATGAAAACATCCAAGTGGAGCGCCAAGCCGGTCATCAAGAATATACAGGTGGCCGAAGCAATGGATAACTTTACCTCTTACAAGGGTACCTTTCGGGGACTCTTTTCCGGTACCTTTTCGGCAAATAGCGTTGCGGGCAGTGAGAGCAAAAGCCCTATTGACGCCAGCGGGTCATTCCGGCTGGATAATGGCGAGCTGTTGAACCTAACCCTTGTTGATACCATCCTTGAATCACTTTTCGGTATGCAGGGCGTATCCACCTATTTAGGCGGCGAGGGCGGAAAATTAAAGAAACAGCAATCGACCTTCTTCGATTCTATGGACAGCCATTTCACGATGGTAAATAGCAAGGTCACCTTAAACGACCTTGCCATGCACAACGTCCACACCGAGGAAATTTCCGGCTCTGACGCCTATATGGAAGGACTGGTTGCCTGCGATACCGGAGACCTTGCACTGAAAGGAAAGATCATGCTTTCGCCCGACTATTCGGCAACGCTGGCCAAAAAAGCAGAACCGCTCAACTCCCTTATCAACCCTGAGAAACGCATGGTGCTGCCGATGACGATAACCGGCACCATGAGCAAACCAAAACCCCTCCTTGACGCCGCGTACGTTGCCAAGGCCACCGCGCAATATTACGCAAAGAAGGAACTGGAAAAATTGGGCGGAAAATTAACCGGCTCAAAACAGCAAGACGACAAGAGCCAGCCACAACAACCTCAGAAGAAAGAGGAAGGCACTATCAATAAACTGTTTAAGGGACTTTTCAAATAGCTGCTCATACCAGGTAAAAAACCACCAGAACCACAGATTTCACAGATTGCACAGATTTTTAATGGATAGTGTGGCGGGTGGATTAAGCGAAGCGTATCCACCTGGAATAATATCACCGCAGAGGACGCGGAGTCCGCAGAGAAATCAACATCGTAGGGGCGGGGTTTCCCCGCCCCCTGGCTTTTAAACAAAATAAGGACACCGCAAAGGCGCAGAGAACGCAAAGAAAATTGGCGCTTTGTCCCATAAGGACAGATGGAAATAGCCCACCGATTTATCGGTGGGACTATATGCCGGGATTTTTAGTCCCATAGGGACGGCTGATTGCATTGGCGTTTCTAGCCATTCTTACAGGGACAAAGGGTTTACAAAAATGAGGGAATGCACCCATTGCTATCTTATCACGCAGTTTTTCTCCGCATGAGTTTTGCGCTAATCCGGTTGTATTTCATGGCAATTGCTGCGCCGGCGGGTGGATTAAGGCGTTTGTCCTGTATCACCACGTCCACCACGTATTTCTCAATCCCCTTTTTCTTCGCATCCTTTGCTTCTTTGCGGTGTTATTGTTTTCGGTGGATGCGCTTCGCTTTATCCACCCGACACACTGAAGGTTGACTATCATCACGTCGTTTGATCACGTAGCGCAGACAACCCTTCGGTTCGTCTGTAACACAACCCTTCCTATCCATTCGTGGACGCACAGACCATATAGCCTGCGTCTCTGTTCCCAACGATCAGCCTATGTGCCACGGCTCGACAGTGTTCATCGGAATCCGTAAGTTTCGTGTATTCAGCGTAATTATACCGATAATGGCTTGACATGCGCTATATCGTAAGATAATATGCTAGCAATTAATCGAATTAAAGATGAAAATAGATTTGAAGGATATATTACGTTTGCAGTTAGCTAGAATGATAGAATATTAAGTGTTTTGCTAAGAGGTAGGCCGAAGAAACAAAAGTAGAAATAAATGGTGACTGTTCCTGATTTTCTAAGGGATGATTCTCGTGAAACGACAGAGGCTTCTCTGGATGATAATAGACTGATACGAATGAAATCAAATGCGCCTGGTCAGTTACTAGGGTATGCAATTCAATTTCCACGTGCATTGTACCACCTTCTTAGTAGTGGTCCAGGCGATGCTGTTTGTGTTGAAGTTCTAGGCGATGTAGCAACCCTTAAACCAGATGGTGGGGTAATTGCCGAGGAAGACAAATCTTCAATAGTTGGAAATCCCCTGACCGACAAATCGACCGATTTGTGGAAAACGTTTTCAAATTGGATAGAAGCAATCATAAGTAGAAACCTAGATGTAGGAAAAACGAAATTTATCCTGTATTGTAATCAGTCTGGAAGAAACGGTATTGTCGGTAAATTTAGTTCTGCGCAAAACCAACAGCAAGCGCAATCTGCAATTGATGACGCAAAAAAAGTACTTAATGATATAAAAAAAGACCATGATATTTGGAAATACTATGATTTCGTGGTTAACCAAAACGAGTCTTTACTGGCAAAAATAGTGGAAAGATTTGAGCTTCAAATTGGAAGTAACGTTGGTTATGATGAAGCGCGCTACGAAATTCAGCGCAAGCATGTTCCAGAAAGCCAGATTGAATTTCTTATGGATGAAATCAGTGGTTGGTTACAGAAAGTGATCACTAAAAAAATTGCAGCACGGGAACTAGCAATCATAAGTTGGGAAGAATTTAATCACCAGTTTTCAGTTCTGTTTGATCGTACTCGTCGTCGAGAACTTCTTGATTTTACATTACAGTATCCTCCAAAGGATGAAGATATCCAAAGCCAGGTAAAGGTTCATCCGATATATCTGAAACAGCTTGATGCAATCGGCACGACTGATGATGATATATTAGAGGCAGTGTCAGATTTTTTGAGAGCAGATGTAAATCGTGAACGGTGGATAGAGAGCGGAATCATTGACGAAAACGTTGCTTCTGATTTTGAGACAAAGTTAATTAACTTTTGGAAAAACCAAAGAAAAAGAATAGACATTACTGAAAATAGTTTAACTGAAGAAGATAAAGGACAATTGCTTTTAGGGGATTGCAAGTCAAGGAAGGAAACAATCAGAGATATGTCGCCTCCCTGCTCAACGATCGCTGGGACATATCATGCTCTGGCTAATAAACCAGTTCTTGGCTGGCATCCTAAGTGGGAAAAACTATTTCCAAAACAAAAGGAGGATTGATTATGGGACAATTAGTGGAGGAAGTAAAACTCTGGAACACTCCTCTGGTAGGCGCCTATTTGCTTTGGAGGTTTACTCAAGGATACTGCAATGGACATCCGCACGGGGATGCTCCAATTGGGCTTTTACATTTTGTGGCTAGTGCCATACTAACGAATAAGGCACTTCTTAAACCAATAAGCAATAGGAGAAATGATCTACAATCATTTGCGCGTAGCTTTGAAGCCTCAAAAGACTCAGACATATTGTTAACCATACAGGAGCGGGCAAGGGAGAGGCGTGAATATACTTTGGCGGCACTTGATATTGCTATTGCTGAAGGACTAATGGTCTGGGATGCTGATAGTGGCAAATTGTATCCTCGCGATTTAACAAAACGCCCTGGTCGCAAAAAAACTTTGAAAGGACAAATTAGGGATGATGGGAATAAGGCTGAGATTCTTGGGAAATGGTTTTCTAAACACGATCTGTCTACCATTGCAGCTTATCTTAAGGTGGTATTCTGATGAAATTTCAACTTTTAAAATTAATCATTTGGCCAAAGTCTGATGCATTTCCACCAAGAATTGTAGACTTCAAACCGGGAAAAGTGAACGTCATAACTGGGGTGACACGTACAGGAAAATCTGCGATTATTCCAATTATTGATTATTGTTTAGCTTCAAGTGATTGTTTTATACCTATAGATACTATTCGTAATTATGCATCTTGGTATGGGGTTGTTTTCCAAACAGAAATAGAACAAATTCTGATTTCTCGAAAAATCCCTCTTGGCAATAACGTTTCAAATGATTTTTATCTTTTGCGTGGGTCAATAGTAAGCATCCCTCCTGCAATCACAGAAACAAACGAAACCACTGAAGGTGTAAAGCATATTTTGAACACCATTTCATCTGTACCCTATCTTCGTTTGGATGGTGAGGATGGGGAAAAAGGTTATCAATCTCGATTAGGGTTTCGAGATATGATGGCATTGGTTTTTCAAAACCAGGACATTGTGGCCAATCAAAACATACTGTTTTATAAAACTCATGCACATGAACATCGGGAACGGTTACGAAATTGGTTTCCTTTCATTTTGGGTGCTGAGAATATTGAAATTTTAACGGCAAGACAACGTCTTCAGATTGTCGAAAAGCGGCTCGATCAATTGAGAAGAGAGTTTGAAAAATCTAAGGCAATATCTACTTCATGGATGGCTAATATGCTTGGTCATATAAAAGTAGCAAAGGAATATGGAATACTGGAAGAAGATATTTCCGATGCGACTAGCTCGGAAGACTTGCTGGCGGCAGCGAAACGTATCATTGATCACATTCCTGAACATTCGCAGACAAAATTTGGAAATATTGAAAAGGCGAATAAAGAAGTCTTAGAATTGGAACTTGAAGAGGAACGGATAAGCGCCGAGATTGGTATTTCCAAAAAAAGACTTAATGATGTTCAACGCTTGAAATCTGGCTTACTCGATTATGGGAATTCTGTGCGAAAGAGGGTCGATAGATTACATATTTCACAATGGTTGGAAAATATAGCATCAAAATCGAAGGGATGTCCCGCCTGCGGGAGTTCTGAACACCCTAATAGCACCTCTGAACTTTTTAGGATTTCCTCTGCATTCAAAAAGTATGAAGATGAAGCAAAAAGCGTAGCGGCAGTACCCACTTCATTTGTAAGAGAAGAAGAGCGAATCAAATTAGAATTGGAGAACCGTTTAGATCAAATGAAAAAGCATCAGAAACGATTTGATTTGTTGATGGCGCGGGACAAAAAAGCGCAGGAAGAATTTCAGCGCAGGAAAAATATGTTTCTATTTCTTGGACATTTAAAAGCTTCTTTGGAAACATTTGAAAGTCTTGCAGATGGTGGTGTGTTTCAAAAAGAAATATCTATCTTAGAAGAGGAATATAAAAGTCTGATAAATTTGGTTAACCGAAAAGGTATACAACAATGTATTGACATCGCAACGGCCTACATCTCTCAAGGGATTCTTAAACATTTACAGTCTTTGGATGTAGAGGATAAGTATCGAAAGATTGCTCCTAAATTTAGTGTTAAAGATTTAAATATTTCAGTACTAAGTGATGATGAACATTGGCATTTTCTTGCTGAAGTTGGTAGTGCTTCAAACTGGGTGTCTTTTCATATTGCTTTAATGTGCTCTTTGCAAGAATATTTTTTGGAGCGAGCGACATCGTGTGTTCCTAGTTTCGTAATTTTTGATCAACCCAGCCAGGTATATTTCCCCAAAGTAAAGAGAGGTGTTGAGAATGTGGAAAATGATCCTGAATATGAGCGTGATGAAGATGTTGTAGCAGTAAAGAGCATGTTCAAAACTCTCGCCAAATCAGTTTTAGATAAAGAAGGTGCATGGCAAAGCATTATTCTTGATCATGCAGACAATAGTATATATGGCGGAATTGAAGGTGTCCATGAAGTCGAGGAATGGCGATATGGGAAAAAGTTGATTCCGGCAGAATGGATTGAATGAACAGGGAAACAGGTTGGTCTGAACCTAAGCGAAGTCCAACATTAACCGTTCGCGGCAATCAATAATCTGTGGGATTTCATGCCTTGACCCAACTAAACGGTGTTTTATCCTGGCACAAAAAAGAAGTATTGTAGGTTGAATTGAAGTACAAAACCAAATATTTACTCACGCACTTGCCTGAAAAACCAAATTTTATTTAAATTAATAGTAAATCTGTTGGATTCACAAGGACTTAATCAGCAGAACAATACATACTTTCTCATAAAACATGAAATTGTTCTGCTTCAGACGGAAACGGAATTTCTCTAATTGAAATAAGCTATACTTAAATTATTTCAAAGGAGGGAAAAATGGAACAAGCAAATGAGAG
>JACVXV010000091.1 GCA_015661205.1 Candidatus Brocadiaceae bacterium | reverse complement strand
GAGTCCGGCTATCTTTTAACACGAGTTGATATACCGTGAACTCGCGCTTTAGATTTTTGACTACGGATTTTAACCGTTCGAACATAGTCATACTTCCTTGTCACCTCAAAAGTCTTAGTCCATTGACTATAACAATTAATCCACCTATCTCGTTAATCAGGAGTCCTGGTACGAGGTCAATCCATCCACAAACGGCTGCTGGTACCAGGAAGGCAATGATAAGGAGGGAGACGATGATATTTTGACGGATATTTCTTACTGCCCTTCGGCTTAAATTACGTTTAGTTAAGCTTAATTTGTAATACGCTTATTAAACACCCTTGCTCATTGTTGCTCATTATGCTCTGTATATGGAAAAACAAGCACGGACAAACGAGTTTGTCCATGCTACCCTTGCTTACCCAAAATTATCCTCTTGAATTATCCTCTTGGCCAGTACATGATAATAATTACACCAACGATGGCAATAAGACCACCTATCAGGTCAAATTTGTCAGGGGCTATCTTATCAATCTTCCATCCCCAAAGAATGGAGAGAACTATGAATACTCCACCATAGGCAGCGTAGACTCGGCCAAAATTTGCAGGCTGGAAGGTTGGAATAACTCCATAGACAACCAGCACAATCGCTCCGAATAAACCAAACCACATGTTTTTGCCTTCCCTTAGCCAGAGCCATACCAGATATCCTCCGCCTATTTCACAGAATCCGGCAAGGATAAAAAAGAAAAGTGATTTGGCAATTTCAATTTTTTCCATTTTTTTACCTCACTGTTTTAATGTGTATTCGATAATTTGTTAATCATTGATTAGGCCTTCGGCGACATTCAACAGCGTAGTGGCAAGGCGCGCCTTGCCACTACAAAGTCGGTTTGAATTTCCTATACACTAAATTAAGTCTTCGGTGGGCTTTTCACTATTCCCTTATTTTAGTTACCGCCAGGCCTTCAATATCCGCTAATAACAGATTTATCTTTTTTAGGGACTCGATATAGGAGACCTTTGTTTCAGCCCACGTCCGCTGCGCGTCAAGGAGGTCTATATAAGTGAGCTCGCCTTCTTTATACCCCGTTTCTATCAATTGCAGTGAGTTTTCTGCCTTTGGGACGATGTTGTCTCTGAATTCGGCGACGCGCTTTCGCTCTGCATGGTACGAATCAACGTCCCTTTTCAACTGCAACAGCAGGTCATTGTAAACCGACTGGTTTTCGTTTTTTGCCTTTCTGGAAAGAGCCTTGCCCTTTTGTATGTTGCCCTGGTTGCGGTTAAAAAATGGGGCGGGTATTTCAATGCCCATCTGGACGGTATCCGCGTTTTCCTGCGTAAGGCGCTTGTATCCCGCTGATACGTTGATATCGGGAATAGCCTGCCTTTTTTCCAATGTCAATTGTGATTCCGCCATTTCCACGCCCTTTCTGGACGCCTTGATAAGCGGCTGGTTGAGTTGCATCGCAAGCTTGAGGTCATTAAACGATACTTCAGGCGGCGTTGTCAGCAGCCTCCCCGTTACGCCTGCAAGGGGATCCTCCGGTATGCCCATAACGGTTTGTAATTCAGAGAGTGAGGTTTGGAGATTCCCTTCGGCAAGAGAAACGGCGTTCCTCGCCTGTGACAATTCCACCTCGGCTCTGAGGACATTTGGAAGGGCGACTTCTCCCGCCTTAAACCGCATCTGCTCGCTTTCGTAAATGCCTTTTGCAATGGTCTCGATTTGTCTGGCAACCGTGACGCCTTCCTGATCTGCCACTACCTTATAAAAGGCTTTTTTGGTGCCGGTCATAACCTGCAGCGTAACCGAGTCCCGCTCGAACTCACTCTTTTCCTTCGATTGTTCGCTGAGCTTTATTCCGAGCTTCCTCTTGCCGGCAGTAATGATAGGTTGGGTAATACCCACAAGGTTCTGGCTTTGGTTCAGACCAATTTCGTCCGTTGGAACCTCTTCTGCCAGCAGTTCCAGGACGGGGTTCGGGTATAGTTTTGATTGCCGTAACGCGCCCGCTGCGGCGTCAACCTGATCCTGCGTTGATTGCAATTGCAGGTTGTTTTTAATGGCGCTATTCAACGCCTCTTCAAGGGTGATATTTTTGCCTGCCGATGGCGGGCGGCCTTCCCCGGACGTAATGTGAGAATCATCCCCGGAGACACCGGAACTGAAGCCGGGTGAATAAATAGAGAGACACATTAACAGGATACCAACAACAAATCTCCACGTTTGGAGTATCCCTTTGGAATTCAAATGGGTATTCATAGAAAAACCTTTTATGATAAAAATACACTAAGGAGTAACTGCATCGGAACCACAGATTTCACAGATTACACAGATTTTGGTTGTAGCGATGGTTTTCCGCAGAGGGCGCGGGGTACACGCAGAGAATACGGAGAAGCAAATTATCACCGTGACCATTCATACGCTTTCGTGGCGATGGAAAAAAATTAGGCCTTTGGCGACTTTAGCTTGTAGAACGAAGTGGTACTTCGTTCTGCAACACGACAACGTACTTTTTCCGTTTACAACAGGTTATGTGTAATGAAGATGGGCCGCTTTTGAAGCGGATTAGGCGGTTAATCGCGGTGGATGGTAAATGATCGTCTGGAAGACGCTGTCAACATGGGTGAAAAGAGGTATTTTGACCAACGAGGTTGGGGTGGTAAAAATAAATGAGTCATTTTGAAACAACGGCATCACCAGATGGTTTGCGCAAAGGGTGCAACAATTGGGACAGTGAGAGTCCGTTTGCGGAATGCAGGTATCAGCATCATCACCACAGCAAAGAACGGCAGACGTCTTTTCATGGCAAGCGGATGCGTTCTCTCCGGCGCAATCCAACAGTAAACAGTCCCCCGGCACGATACACAGGAAGAACCATAAGACCAGGATTGTTTTTATGATGGGATGTTTTTTCATAGTGATACAATATACCTGCTTTATTGTTTTAAAAGCAAGGGGAAATTTTGTCGTTAACTGACCTTCATTTAAGTATTCTGTTAATCCAATATCTCGGTTCACGATGAAGATGTGAAACTGCCACAATTATAATAGCATCGGCATCAACACCATAAATAAGTCCGTAGGGAAATCTTGAAAGCAGACAACGCCTGAGATTTGGCTCGATCTCCGGACATGACAATGGATAACTAACTATCCTTCTAACCGCCCGGTCTAAATCATCAAGAAATTGTGTACCCAGATCGAAAGATTGGGAATCGTACCATACGACTGCGTCATCAACCTCTGATTGTGCTGGTTTTAGAAAGCGAATTTTCATCTGGCCCGATGTTTGCTCATCACCTTTTCATAAGAAACTGTCTCTAATTTTCCTGCCTTGTACGCCTGCCAACGATCCCTTGCTTCTTCAGCCCATATACGGTCGATTTCCGGGTCTGGCCTGTCAAGCTGCGCTAGGATTGAATCGACAAGTTTAAGCTTCTCGGTATCCGGCAAAGACCGTATTTTAGCCTGAAGCTCTTTGTTAAGCGTAGCCATAGTCTTTCTCCTTTCTTATCTTAATAATATTCAAAAGCAAGTGGAAATTTTGCATTTACATTGTATGGCATGGCAAGTATACTGAAAACAAAGAGCAAAAGCAATCGCTTCTTAAAGTTACATGTCATTAGAATTTTTTATCAAGGAGCAAGCCATGGCGCACGCAAGAAAATGTTTAATCAGCTTTTCTGTAACACTGCTGTTCTTTGCCGTCGGTTTAACTGCATTTGCAGGGGAAAAGAAGGAATCCGGTAATACCCCGGTTGCTGAAGCCGCCACCGGTAGTAGTACGGTGGAGGATAAGGCCAGGAAGCCTGACGTAAAGCCCGACGTAAAGAAGGAATCCAGCTATACCTCGGTTGTTGAAGGCACGTTCGACAGCGTGATGGCGCAGGACAAGGCCAACAAGCCTGACGTAATGAAGCGGCATCTAAGTTTCCTGAATGAGCGCTACGACCTTTCCCTGAAAACAACTACGGATGTTACCATGTCAGGCGGAAAGCCCCTGCCGGTTGGACCAACTGCACGGTTAAAAGAGTCACTAACCTGGGATACGTTAGCAGGTATGTTACCCGCTCAAATCAAAGAAAAGAACCTATTCCCCTACCTTCCGTTACCGCATCCCAATCATGCGTCAGGCGGCATGCTTTTTTCACAGAAGCAGTTAAAACAGGTATCACGCCTTGAGCGTTTTGATATGGACTTCGACCTGCCTGATTACTTCTTGCCTGAGTTCCCGCCGCCAATGTATCTGACTACACACAAGGACATGGGAGACGTCTCACAGGGCAAGCTCGTAACGTTAGACAACTACTACGAAATCTTTAATGGTATTTTAAACCCAAAACAGCTTGAAGGCATGCGGCTATTAGTTACGCAGTTTCCCCAGCAGCAGTTTAATGCAACGGCAGACAGAAAAAGCGAAAAACCCAGTCAGGGGGTAACGTGTTTTGACTGCCATGCAAATGGCCACACCTCTGCGGCAACCCATTTGGTTGGAGACATTCGCCCACAATCACATAGAAACCGCATTGAAACCCCAACGCTTCGCGGCGTCAATATTCAGCGCCTTTTTGGTTCCCAGCGCGCATTGAAATCGGTGGAGGATTTTACTGAGTTTGAGCAGCGCGCCGCTTATTTTGATGGAGACCATCTGACTGCCGCCAAAAAGGGGGTGAACGTCCTAGAACGCGGCACTCAGGTGCATTTTATGGCGGAGGTAATGTCACTGCTCGATTTTCCACCAGCGCCAAAACTGGACGTCTTCGGCCAACTTGACCAGGAAAAGGCGACCGACTCAGAAAAGCGGGGTGAGATGATCTTTATTGGCAAGGGCAAATGCATCGTTTGTCACCCTGCGCCTTATTATACCGATAATCAGATGCATGACCTCCAGGTTGAAAGGTTTTACAAGTCCCAGTTGATAAATGGTCAGTATATTCGCGCAGAAGGCCCTATTAAGACCTTTCCGTTGCGGGGAATCAAAGACTCGCCCCCTTATCTCCATGATGGCCGCTTGTTAACGTTAGAAGACGCCGTGGAGTTTTTCAACCTCGTGTTGCAAATCAAACTGAACGAACAAGATAAAAAAGACCTCGTTGCCTTTCTCAGGCAATTGTAAACGGTTGTGTGGAATATTGGATGGCACGGACAAACGCCGTTTGTCCGTGCCTATTCGTGTAATTCGTGTCTAAAAAGGTAGGGTTCACGTTACAAACGTGAACCCGCAATGAAGAGAGGATAATTGCCATGTCCAAACAGGTAGTTTTGGAATTCCCGGCGGGAGAATAAATTGCGTTTAAAGTGTTTAATGAATTCCCGGCAGGTTTACAACCTGAACCATTGAATATATTTTATTCGATATTCACTTCACGGCTGGAACACCACCACGACTACTTAACAGGACGACACCACTGGGAAAATGATTCGACGCGCCTATAAAAATCACCGGGAAACCATCCATAACTTTATTTGGCGATGCCTTCAGTTGGTCGGAAAACAAGGAATAATCACCCTCATCTTTATCCTCTGCGCCAGGCTGTTAACCCCCTACGACTTTGGCATATACAATTACGCCCTCGCCATCATCTTCTTCCTCATCACCTTTGGAGATTTTGGGATATCCGCGGCAACGTCAAAATACGTCGCAGAATACCATGTCAGCAATAAAGACAAATTAAAGGCCGTGCCTTTCAATTCAGCCATAATCATCCTGGGGTTAACCCTCATCATATCAATCCTAACCATTCTAATCGGACCCTGGTATCTAAAAGATAAGTATGGTTACGTCCTCTGGCTCTTGCCCCTCATATTCATTGCCCCAATGACCTCGCTCTATGATGGGATATACAGGGGACTAAAGAAATTTAAACAGCTTGCAATAATTTCATTGATTGTTGGGACGTGCTCATTATCTTTCGTTTATATTTTAATAAATAACTACGGCCTAACAGGCGCCTTAATTGCTCAAGACCTGTTTTATCTCATCCTGTTTCTTTCGTTAGGATTTGGATATAGGGAGTTCCATTTCAAGTGGAATTGGGGCGTTATAAGAGAAGTGGGAAGGTATTCCATGATTGTCGGGCTGGTAAATGCTGGGTTTTTCCTATACACCACGATGAATTCCATTATATTGGGTAAATTCGGATATATTGCTGAAGTGGGTTATTACGAATTAATCAATAAGGTGTTTCTCTTTTTAACACTGCCGTTTTCGATAATCGGGCAAGTAATCGCACCCGATATAACCAATTTGGCTTCAAAAAACGACTTCAACCAAATTCAAAACAAATTTAAAAAAACCTTTTTTATTTTATTGCTACTCGGTATCCTATTTTCTATACTGTTGTATCTCTTTTTACCTCTCGTTTTGAGAACTTATTTACCAAAATATTCTACCCCTGAGTTTAACGTAATGTTTAACATTATGTTATTTACCCTTCCCTTCACGATAGTATCGGGGACTATGTCTCAAGGGTTTACGATAGCGGCAGGAAAGGCCAAATATGGTTTACTCACCATCCCTTTTGGCGTGCTTAATTTAGTCTTGGGCGTAATCCTGATAAATCTCATAGGGTTTATCGGTGTTATCATAAGCTTCCTGATTTCATCAACGATAAGCAGGGGATGGAGTTTCTTATTGGTATATAGAGGGATTGGTAATTCAAAAAAATGAAACAATGTAACAATTCGCCTCGTTCCCAAGCTCCGGCTTGGGAACGGGATTGCAACAAAGGTAGGTCAGGCGCCCTCGCCTGACATCATAATGACAAGCGGGGACGCTTGTCCTACCTCCTGCTTTGAGTCAGCACGAACTCTTCCGAAAAAAATGAAGCAGGAGCTTCTGGAACCGGTGCATTCCCAAGCTGGAGCTTGGGAATGAGAGAAAGCATCTCGCCGCTAAATTTTCGTAAACCATTGGTTCGTAAAGGAACATAAGTGAAATGAATGTGCTGGTTCACGACGAACATTATTATGATTTTTTAACGTACGTAAACAAAAAGCGGTTTATTTCCTGCTATTACCAATTAAGGTATATCTATGGTATAAACCCTAAAAACATCTTAGAAATCGGGGTGGGCAGCAATCTTTTAAAGAAATTCTTAAGGGATACTTTTTCCTATAAAACCCTTGATATTAGTGAGGTATTAAAACCGGATATCGTAGGTGACGTAGTAAAAATACCTTTAAAAGACAATGTGTTTGACCTCATAGTCTGTTTCCAAACGCTGGAACACCTCCCCTTTATCGAATTCGAACCGGCGTTAAAGGAAATTGCAAGGGTTTCCAGAAAGGACGTCCTCATAAGCCTTCCTTACTCAAGCACCTCACTCTATATGGAATTAAAACTTCCCTTTTTAAAAGATAAAATACTAAGATGGGGTGTTAGAATCCCCCATTTTTTCCGAAAACATTCCTTTACCGGGCAGCATTATTGGGAGGTAGGAAAAAAGGGTTATTCTATAACGACAATAAAGAAGTCCCTTGAAAAGTTTTTTAACGTTAAAGAGACGTTTAATCCAACCGACAATACCTATCACCTTTTTTTCAGGTTAGAAAAAAAACATGTATACCATAAGCAAGTATAGTTTCAAAGAATTCAAGATATCGCCGGGTCACCGCGCAAACTACGCCATCCTCTGCAATCCGGAATTTGCCACAAACCAGTGGGGATTAAAGTACCATCCTACGAATGATTACGCGAGGGAATATAAGATACTGTCGTTATTTTCCCACCCTCAAATACCCGTCAAATATGGAGAGGGAAGTGACGTCCTCTACAAAGACGGGAAGTTTGTGCTTTCACAAAGCTACATCGTTATGACCCACTTTGAAGGGGAGGACGTTGTTGAATATTACAAGAAATTGGGTTTACCGGATCAAGCCCAAATGAAGCTTATAATTCAATATTTTACCAGCGCTACCTTGCCGTTGACCCACATACATGCTAAAAAACATATCCACTCCGATATCAAGCCCGGCCATCTCATCCTTAACCCCACTACGGGGGCCATGGGGTTGATAGACCTTGAATGTGCGATTAAAGAAGGGGAGATTATCCGCGGCATGAGCAAAGAATACGCCTCACCGGAGCAAAAGGAGATGATTAAACTGTTACGCAGCGGTGAGGATGACAAGGCGGTGCTCAGAAAAGTGCAGATGCGCCCATCCTCTGATTTGTATTCCGTCGGTTTGATTTTTTATCAGGTACTTACTGGAAAATTATGGCAAACGGCAAACGTTATCCCGCAAGAAATCAATAAGGCCATCCCGGATAAACTCAATAGGGTTGTTTTAGGCCTCCTGGAAGAAAACCCCAACAACCGCATCCAGTCGGCAGAAGCGTTAAAGGCGGAGTTAGAAGCGATATAAAGTAGGGTGGGCTTTGCCCACCATCTTCTCGTTCCAAGCCCAGCTTGGGAACGAGAAGAATCCACCAGATTTGATGTTTTGGTATTTGTGTCGCCCCTCCGGGGCTTGATAACACCTTACAATAGCTATCCCACCGCTTACGTAGTGGGCTACTATTGTGTTGCCCCTATCGGGGCAAGGTAAAGGCAGGACATGCCGCACATGGTTGACATATTATTTACCTAATCCAAAATCTGTGAAATCTGTGGTTCCAAATGTTTTTAAGCAGCATGAGGATATACCTCGTTACATTGTTTACCATAAGCCGGTTTCCCTTCCCTAATATAAGCGATACCCTATGACACCACCGTGCGTTGCTCATTTCAGAAGTTCTTATCTCGAGCTTAGCGAGACCTTTATCTACGAGATACTCACCCGGCTGCGCCGGTTTCGCGCGATTGTGCTGGCAAGGCACATCCTGAACCGGGACGCATTCTCCTTTGAACCCATCTACCGAATAGACGTTGCCCCTTTCCCTTATTCACTTTTAGGCAGGCTTGGACTGCCGGAGTTTGCATTAGAACGGTACCTCAAGGGATTATTCCGAAGCGAACGGGTACGGTTGCTCCATGCACATTTCGGCCCGGATGGGGTATCAATGCTAGGGATCAGGAAAAAGACGTCCCTGCCCCTTGTCACCACCTTTTACGGCTACGACGTATCCCGTCACGCCCTGATACAGACGATGGCGGATGCATACAACAGACTTTTTCAGGAGGGCGACCTGTTTCTGGTGGAAGGCAATTGCATGAAAACCCGGCTCATCGGGCTTGGATGCCCGCCTCAGAAGATACGGGTGCAGCATATCGGCGTGAATCTGGAAAGGTTGGAATACCGGGAGCGGCATATCCAATCCGGCAGTGACGCCTTTAACATGCTCTTTTGCGGCAGATTTGTTGAAAAAAAGGGGCTGATATATGCCCTGCAAGCGGTAAATGAGGCGAGGAAGGAGGTTCACGGCCTGAAGTTAAGAATCATCGGCGATGGAGAAGAAAAGGATTCGATTCAGAAGTTTATTGCCGAAAACGGGCTGGATGATTGTGTAACCCTTCTCGGCTACCAGCCGCACGAGATATTTTTCAGAGAGATGCAACGTGCCCACCTGCTGATCCAGCCAAGCGTCACTGCGGCGGATGGAGACACGGAAGGCGGGGCGCCTACCGTCTTGCTGGAGGCTCAGGCATGTGGATTGCCCGTGCTTTCTACCCATCATGCGGATATCCCGGAGATTGTAAAAGATGGGGAAAGCGGCTTTTTAACGCCGGAAAGGGACGGTCACGCCCTGGCTGAAAAGATCGTTTATCTGGCCAAACACCCTGAAAAATGGGCAGAAATGGGACGGCGCGGAAGGATGCACGTCGAGCGCCATCACCATAGCGTTGTGCAGACAGGAAAGTTGGAAGATATTTACTCTGAGCTGACAGATTCCCGGTAAATTGACACAGATTGAGCGGGTTTTTCCGGTAATGCCTACCTTTATGGACGGCATTACCGTGGCACGCTACCCACCCTGGGCGCTGAGGAGATTTACGTTTATCTTAATCACCACTTTTTTGACGCATTCAGGGATGTTTCCAATCATGAGAGTAGGCTTATGGGCGTCCCGGGGAAACAAGACAACAAAGGTGCCGGGGGAGACATTAATGCGGGTATAACTTGCGTTTGGGTGATGGTAAAATTCTATGTCCTTCGACGCATCATAAGGTTGCTTTGTCAAGAGTTCTCCTACGGGTAGCCACCCAATTTCCTCGCTCCCCGACATAACCGCCTGAATATCCACGTATTTTCTATGCGCCTCGAATTGTATTGCATCGGCAGGGCGCGTCTTGTAGCTTGAAACCATTGCAAAGATGTCCGTACCCTGTATGTGGTACTTCTTATCTTCCACGTCCGGTTTTAAAGTGGATAGAAATTCAAAGGCGGCTTGCCAGGCTTTTCCCAGGGGGTAGGCGATACTGTTTTCGATACGGTCCACTATCATAATTATGGTTCCTAAATATATTATATAGCCAAAGCATCTGTTTTTTGAAAAAAACCAGGCGAATCCCTCGCTATTTCTTGCCAAACAACCACGAGAACAGCGAGAGGATTATGCTGATGATGATGCAGGTTGTAATGGGAAAATAGAAACCGAAGTTTTTCTTTTGGATGGAGATGTCTCCGGGCATTTTTCCAATAAAAGGAATCTTGCTGCCGAACATTAACAGCCCACCGGCAATAATCAAAACAATGCCGATGATTACCAGCGTCTTGCCAAAGGTATTGAATTCACTCATGTTTTTCGTATCCTGCGTTATTGAACGCCTGCCATAAGCGGCTTATCCTTCAACAACGGCCATTGTAACGCCTCACGCAGTTTGATATAGCTTTCCGCGCAGCTTCTGGCGAGGTTCCTTACCCTTCCGATATAGCCCGTACGCTGGGTAACGCCAATAGCGCCCCGTGCATCCAGCATATTGAACGAATGCGAACACTTCAGGACGAAGTCATACGCCGGCAGTACGAGGTCTTCCTTTAACGCCCGCCGGCATTCCTTTTCGTACATGTCAAAGAGCTGGAAAAGCATGGCCGTATCGGCGACTTTAAAGTTGTACGTGGAGAATTGAATCTCGTCCTGCTTGTGGATGTCGCCGTAAGTGCAACCTTTCACCCATTCGAGGTCATAAACTGACTCCTTCTTCTGGATGAACATGGCGATGCGTTCAAGGCCATAAGTCAGTTCTAGCGTAATGGGTTCCAGTTCAATCCCGCCGACCTGTTGGAAGTAGGTAAACTGTGTTACCTCCATTCCATCCAGCCAAACCTCCCAGCCAAGCCCCGTAGCGCCAAGGGTGGGGGATTCCCAGTCGTCTTCAACAAACCGGACGTCGTGTTTCACAAGGTCGATGCCTAGCATGCGCAAGCTGTTCAGGTAGATGTCCTGCGCGTCGTCGGGCGCCGGTTTTATGATTGCCTGAAATTGGTAGTAATGCTGCAGGCGGTTGGGGTTTTCACCGTACCTGCCGTCCGTCGGCCTGCGCGAAGGCTCTACGTAGGCGCACTTCCAGGGTTCAGGGCCGAGTGACCGGAGGAACGTTGCAGGGTTAAAGGTGCCGGCGCCCTTTTCCATATCGTAAGGTTGCCAGAGTACACAACCATAGTCAGCCCAATAGTTTTGCAGTTTTAATATAATTTCTTGAAACGTCATTATGACTCCTAACCCGACTCAATCGGAAAGAACTTGCAACGAAATCCACCGGATAATCACATCACGGCATTTTTAGGCGTTAAATTATGTCGCCCTACGGCGACAGCATTTGTAGCGCAGGCGTCCCGCCTGCGCTACAAATAAATAGGATACCTATTGTAACAATTCACCCCTCGTTCAGAAAAGAATAAATTTTTTGCATAGGCAGGTGTGTGTGCCTTTCTTCTTGCTATCGTACCATCTCATGATTATTATGTATGTTCATCAATTCGTGTCGCAGTGTAAGGAAGCATCTGAGAAAAGGGCAGATACATCTTTCCTCAATGAGGAAGGCTATCGAAGCCAAACACCCCCATCTATTACCACAGAAATCAGGCTGAGTGGCGAAACTGACCGGCTGATGTTTGACGTAGGCATACCCTCTGAAGGAGCATTCCATGAGATTAACCGCAAAGTTCGTAATTGCCTTCGTTCTTACCGCAATCATTCCCATCGTCATACTTGGTTACATGAGTTATTACTTTGCGAAGTTGTCACTAAAGGAGCAGGTTCTCGAAGGTTTGGTACTCACCGCAGAGGCGGTGGAGGGACATCTTTACAGTTTTATGGAGAACATCAAGGGGAGGGCCGTGGATTTTTCTTCTGATGGTTTTATCCGTGACAGTGCGAAAGCCCTGCAAAGGTATCAGGCAAAAAATCATCCTTACGAAAAAACGCAGCGGGCGCTGAATGCCCATTTGAAGCGCAACAAGAAACCCCTCGACAAAAGCATCCGGATGATTTGTGTTATTGGCTTAAACGGCAGGGTCATAGCTTCAACTGACGAAGAAAGGATAGGCGCTGATGAGTCGAAGAGTGAGTATTTCAGCAATGGCATAAAAGATGTTTTCATAAGCGATGTATATCGCTCTGTATCGTCAACCAACCCAATACCATCCCACAACTACCATATTGCAGTATCTGCGCCGCTTAAGGATAAAACAACCGGTACCATTTTAGGGGTAATTGTTAATTTCTATGAGACCAGTGAATTGAACAAGGTGCTTTCTGGAAAATTTCAAATAGAACATGGGGCGCTTTCCAGTATGACGGATAGGCGCAAAACGCTTGATATTTATCTTGTAAATGCGGAAAAATTGTTGATAACCCCTTCACGGTCCGGTGGGGAGGTTATGAAGCAGAAGGTCGAAACCCTTCCGGTGATTGAGGGCGCGGCGGGTAGAGAGACAAAAGGCCGTTACAGGAATTGTCTGGGCAGTGAGGTAATTGGTGCATCCATGATCATTCCTTCAAAGGGTTGGACCCTTCTTGTAGAAGTTGGTGTAAATGAGATTTATTTCAAAATAATGGTGATGAAAAATCGCATCATACTATCGGTAATCCCCATTGGGATACTTGCCGTTTGTTTTGCTTATTTTCTTTTTAGGGAATCACGGGCCTCGGTGCTTGCGGAGAAATCACGCCTGGAGGCGCTGGTGTATGGTATCAGGGATGGTATTATATTTACCAATGCAGAGGACAACGTGGCGCTGATAAACTCCGCGGCTGAAGAGGTGCTGGCGATGAAGGCTGCCGACTGTGTGGGACAGCCAATACACTGCTGTCTTCGGGACACGATGAAAACACTGGTAAAAATTCCGGCGATTTTTAGGGAAGAAAAGCTAAAGTATCATGCGAGTGAAATTACTTACAAAGGGAGATACTTTGAGATCACCGCTTCACCGATTAGAAGAAGTGGTGTGTATGTCGGTACGGTAATGGTTCTTCATGACAGCACTGAACGCAAGCAAAAGGAACGTCTCCTGGTTGCTGAACACGCTGTAGTTCAAGCGCTGGCTGAGTCTGCTACCCTTGAGGAGGCATCATCCAAAATTCTTCAGGTTATCTGCGAAGGTCTGGGGTGGGATTTGGGAGGCGTCTGGACGGTTGATAGCCAGAATAATGTGTTGCAGTGTGTTGAAATCTGGCGTTTACCGTGGCTTAAAGTGTCTGAGTTTGAGGCAATTACCCGGAAAATTACCTTTTCTCCAGGTGTTGGGCTGCCCGGTCGCGTTTGGGCTAGCGGCAAACCGGCATGGATTATCGACGTTGCCGCTGATGCCAACTTACCCAGGGCATTTTTTGCAGCCAAAGAAGGATTGCATGGGGCATTCTGCTTCCC
>JACVXV010000090.1 GCA_015661205.1 Candidatus Brocadiaceae bacterium | reverse complement strand
ACTGATATTGAAAAAAAGTGGCAAGGCTTCTGGGAGGGGTGTGGGCTATTCCGTGCCAGGGAAAATTCTACGAAGGAGAAGTTTTATTGCCTCGTTATGTTCCCCTATCCCTCCGGCACCCTGCACGTGGGACACGGCAGAAACTACATCATCGGCGACGTCGTTGCGCGCTATAAGATTATGCGCGGGTACAACGTGCTTACAACGATCGGTTGGGACGCCTTTGGCCTCCCCGCGGAAAACGCGGCGCTCAAGGGCGGCGTGCATCCGGCTCTATGGACAAAAAACAATATCAAGGCCATGAAGAAACAGCTTCACCGCTGGGGCGTCGGCTACGACTGGGACAGGGAGATCACCTCCTGCAACCCCGACTACTATAAGTGGACGCAATGGATATTCCTGAAGCTTTACGAAAATAAACTGGCATATAAAAAGAAGGCCGCCGTGAATTGGTGTCCCTCCTGCGCTACCGTGCTTGCCAATGAACAGGTGGTAGACGGAAGCTGCGAACGGTGCGACACCCCAGTGCGCCAGCGAGACCTTGAACAGTGGTTCTTCCGCATCAGTGATTACGCGCAAAAACTGCTTGATGACATTTCCTTGCTCGACGGGTGGCCTGACCGGGTAAAGACCATGCAATCAAACTGGATTGGCCGCAGCCAGGGCGTCCGTATCAATTTCACCCTTGATGGTTCCGGAAAGACCTTGCATTGCTTTACCACGCGCCCCGATACGCTCTATGGCGTCACCTTCGTTTCCCTCGCCCCGGAACATCCTATTATCGGCGAACTGGTTGCCGGTACTCCACAGGAAAAGATGGTGTTGGATTTTGTGGAGAAGTCCCGCAATCAGGGCATGGTGGAGCGCACGGCGGAAGGGACGGAGAAGGAGGGGGTGTTTACGGGCGCTTACGTGATCAACCCCATTAATAACACCAAAGTCCCGCTCCTGGTGGCCAATTACGTGATTATGGAATACGGCACCGGCGCCGTTATGGGCGTGCCTGCGCACGACCAGCGCGACTTCCTGTTTGCAAAAAAATACCGTCTGCCGATAAAGATCGTTATTCAGCCGCAAGGCAAGGAATTAAAGGCTGAGGCGTTAACGGAGGCATACGTGGACGAGGGCGTACAGGTAGATTCGGGGATTTTCAACGGCTTGCCAAATACCGAGGCAATGGCGAAGATCGCCGAACATCTCGAATCACAAGGCTTGGGGACGAAGACGGTGACCTATCGCTTGAGGGACTGGCTTATCTCCCGCCAGCGTTACTGGGGGGCGCCAATCCCCATTGTTTATTGTGAGAAATGCGGCACACAGCCCGTGCCGGAATCGCAACTGCCGGTGGTGTTGCCTGAAAAGGTGGAGTTTAAGCCACATGGGATGAGCCCGCTGGCAGAGGTAGAGTCCTTTATCAACACCACGTGCCCTGTCTGCTCTGGCAAGGCGCGGCGTGAAATTGATACGATGGATACCTTTGTTGATTCGAGCTGGTATTTCCTGAGATACCTGTCGCCCAAGGACAACACGCGGCCATTCGCCACTGAAAAGGTGAACACATGGCTGCCGGTAGACCAATATATCGGCGGCGTGGAGCACGCGATTCTCCACCTGCTCTATTCACGGTTTATAACCCACGCGCTGCATGACCTGGGTTGTTTCAATTTTAAGGAGCCTTTTAAACACCTCTTTACCCAGGGGATGCTGATCAAGGATGGGGCAAAGATGTCGAAGTCAAAGGGCAACGTCGTAAGCCCGGATATCCTCATCGACAAGTACGGCGCCGACACGCAGCGTCTTTACATCCTCTTTATCGGCCCACCGCAAAAGGATGCCGAGTGGAACGATCGCGGCGTGCTGGGCGCATACCGGTTTTTGTGCCGTCTGTGGCAGAAGGTTACCGATTACGAGGACGTATATGCCGGCGTGAAACACGCGGCCATCGACATCCAAAAACTTTCAGCAGAGGAGAAGGCTCTTTACCGGCTGACAAACCAGACCATCAAGAAGATTACGGAAGACATGGAGACCTCCTGGCACTTCAATACCGCCATTGCCTCCGTGATGGAACTGTTGAATAAGGTGGATGCGTTTACCATAACGACGCCGCAAGCGGGCGTAGACCCATCCGCCTTCAACGTCTTCCGCCACACCATGGAAAATGTCCTGTTGCTCATGGCGCCTTTCACCCCGCATATCTGCGAGGAGTTGTGGGAGGCAATGGGCCACAAATCCGGTATCTTTCAACACTCCTGGCCTACGTATGATAAGGATGCTATCCAGGAAGAGACACTGGAGATCGTCATCCAGATTAACAGCAAGGTACGCGGCCACGTGTCGGTGCAGGCCGGTATCAATGATGACGACTTGAAGACCCGTGTGCTAAGCGACGAGCGGATTATTGCGTTCCTGGAAGGCAAGAAGGTGGTCAAGACAATCATTGTGCCGACAAAACTGGTGAATATTGTGGCAAAATGAGGTGATGCGGTGTGATTTTCGGTAGGCTACGGCAAAGTGGTAAGTGCTTATAGGTAGCGCAGAGGCTGGAAGCCTGCGCTGCTTTGTCCAATCAGCGGCGATTTTTTTGTTCACGCGCAGGGACACGGGCACCGTGTCCCTGCGCCAACTAGCTGGTAGGCTGGAGGCCGTAGCCTCCAACCCCCACTCGTCGCCAAATACACGAGACAACTGCGTGTACTCTTTTAAACCGTACAACGGTGGCGATTAAGCCGTTGAATTACACATCAATATCCTGCAGGTATTTTTGCAGCCCTTGACGGCCTTTCTTTGCTGCACGGCCTTCTTGCCGCGCCAGATTTGTTTTGGTGTTTGTTGCAAGACGTTTCCAATCGGATCCATGTTAAAGCACAATCGCGTCTCCCCGTAGGGGTCTATGCTGAAATTACTAAGCCCGACCATGCATTTCACGGCAAGGAGTTCATTGGGGTCTTGAAAGTACCGCTTCATCCACGCTAAGGACTCAACGGAATTGCCGATGAGGTATCCCTTTTTTTTGTACCCGATAATTTCGTCGATAGTGGAGTGCATCTTATGATAATCCTTCGGCCAGAGGGGGCTGTTCAGATGCCATGCGTTTTCTTCCTGAAAGTGATGGTTGTAATCATACGGGAGAAAAGAGGTTTTATTGTACAAGGCCTGAAACGATATGCCATTTAATCTTTTCTCTTTGGTAAACTCGATTACATCGGGAATTTCTCGTTGATTGTTTTCCATGAGAACCGTTTCCACGCACACGAACATGTTTTTCTTTGAGGTGTTTAGAAGCTCGATGGCGCGCAACGCCCGCGCATGGCTGCCCTCCACGCCCCGCGTGAAGTCATGCGTGGCCGGCGTAATGCCATTCAGCGTTATAGACAGCCCGCTTATGCCGGAATCGGCAATCTTCTTAGCCATCGCTTCATCAATAGGATATCCACTGGATACCGCACTCACATAAACACCTTGTTTGTGGGCGAATGAGATGATGTCGAAAATATCCTCGCGTATGAACGGTTCGCCGCCGCTAAGGCAAACACGGTAATTGCCAAGCCACTGCCGCAGTGAGCTAATAACCGTCTTCCATGCCTGTGTGTCTAGCTCCTGCCTTTCTCCCTTCGACACCCACTTGCCGCACGTCTTGCAGCGCAATGGGCATCTATCCGTTAGGTCAAAGGTAATGGCCGCAGGTTTTAGGACGTTAATGTGGTTGGTGCTATAGGCGATGCGAGAGAGTATGTTTTTTAGCATAAGATGTAACGTATAGGAATTTTAAAGTAGGGACACGGCGCCCGTGTCCCTGCATGTATACAAGAAAGCTGATGAAGGCCAAATTTGATGTATAGGATATTCAACGTTAGTCCTGAAAGGCCGTCAAGATATCGCGGGTGGAATGGAATTCTCCATCGCTTTAACTCCCCCTTTTCGACGAATACCAATTTTCGGTTCTTCCGAACCGGCAGGATCGATACTTCGACAATCCGGTTCTATATAATGTTTGGTTGAACGTTCAATAACACCGGGAGAATAAAGATCGGCGCTCAATCCTTTTTGCAATGAGGTACGATCACGCCTTGCACGATACCAGGGGATAAGTTTCGTAAATAGGGTGACGGCTATTGCTGTCAAACCGCCAATAATTGCTACTATAGTCCCAACAAACTTTACCCATTCTACAATATTATCTGGCAGGGAAAAGAAATTTGTCGTTCCTACCGGCATAAATATCCCCTAAATCATCCGTTCAAAAATAAGCAAATAAAATGTGGGGTTCAGTTGCAAACCTGAACCCGCCAGAGGTATTAGTTCTCCGCAACTTTACAAGCGGAGTCAACAAAAAAGGCCGAACGCGGTATGCCGCGTTTTTTGGCCGCTTTATCTATTTTGCGCAGAAGGTTTTCGGGTACCGTTATGTTGATTCGCACCGACTTACCGGACATAAACGAAAAATCTATATCCACCAATACCCAAATACCACCCTTATAATCAGGGTGTCGCGCATATTTCTCCATGCCCGATGGTTTCGGCACTTCGGTTTCGCCTTCAAGATGGCATTCAACGGCCTCCCGGATATTCGCTAACGCCTCGTCCAATGTGTCACCGGCTGTAAAACAACCGGGAATATCAGGAATGGTAACGCCATAGCCGCTATCTTTGTCTTTGTGTATTACAACGGGGAAATACATATCTTACCTCCATTTCCAGTCTGCTTGCCTGAAAATACATAAAAATTATCCCGTACTAAGCTCCTCCGGGATAGTGGAGCATTTTTGCCGGTACGTGGATTAAACCACTATATGCGGACAGGCTGCAATGCTCCTCGTTTTGAGGCGGCGTTACGCTAAATTGAGCGGCGTTGGGCCACACGTCGTAATCAATCTGACTATCAGGACTGCCGATATAAATACCGGCGATGTATGAGTTTTTCAGGAGTGGAAGTGATTCAAAAGTACATTGCATCATCCCATTCCCTTCAATGGAGTCCGGGCCGTTCTTACCGTGTTCTGCCCTTGCGCAAACGAGCCAGACGCCGTCCGTTGTTTGTATGACGAAGCGAAAGGCGGGGTTATCCACCCTTTTCGGGGCGTGGTACGTAATTTTAATGGACAAACTGCTGCCGGTTTCGTACGTATCGGTTACTTTTCCCCCGGCGTCTGAAAGTTGCACGGAGGTGATTCTTACCTCTCCCGTACCCCATCGTTTCTCTGAAAAAGCGGGTTCCTTCAGCATCAAGGCCTTTTTCATTTCGTTATTGTAACACGAAATAACCTCACCGGTATCGCCCATCATTTGAATCCGGCCTTTGCTTAAAAAGAGCGCCTTTTTGCAAAGCGCCTGAACCCGGTAAATATCGTGGGAAACAAATACAATGGTAGTGCGTTCTCTTGACAGGATTTCGTGCAACCGTTCATAACATTTCTTCCGGAAATTCATGTCTCCTACCGCCAACACCTCGTCGATCAGCAGTATTTCAGGGTCTACGTGGATGGCCACGGCAAAGCCGAGCCGCGCATACATCCCCGACGAGTAATGTTTAATGGGGGTGTCGATAAACTGCTCAAGCTCGGCAAACGCAACAATTTCATCGAACTTCTCGTGAATCGCCCGTCTCTTCAATCCCATGATAGAACCGTAGAGATACACGTTTTCACGTCCGGTTAATTCCGGATGAAATCCCGCCCCCAATTCTATCAACGCGGAGAGCCTTCCCTCCTTTGTTATTGTGCCAGAGGTGGGAATTGTCGTGTTTGCCAATAGCTTTAGGATGGTGCTTTTTCCCGCCCCGTTGGGGCCAACAACGCCCAGCGCCTCCCCTTGTTTTAGCTCAAAGCTGACGTTATTGAGGGCGTAGAAGACTTTGTCCTGGCCGGCTGCCTTGCCCGAAAGTGCGGGAATACCGGACAATATTTTGGGCAGGTAGTTTTTATAGGAACGGAGGTTTGTGCGTCCCAGTTGGTATATCTTCGATACGTTTTCAAATTTTATTGTCGTCTTAGACATGTCTATATAACATCCGCAAATTTCATTTCCACCTTTTTAAAAAAGCCGTACGCGCAGGA
Organism: Candidatus Brocadiaceae bacterium; assembly: GCA_015661205.1. Taxonomy (GTDB): domain Bacteria; phylum Planctomycetota; class Brocadiia; order Brocadiales; family Brocadiaceae; genus JACVXV01. Next base: position 7,748 of record JACVXV010000090.1, on the reverse strand, counting down.
AAAAGTGATGGCCGATATCAGAAAGGCCATCCCCAAATAGAGAGCGCTTGGCGGCTCGCCAAATAAGATGACACGCCTGTAGGAATCCATAATACCCGCCATTGGATTCAGCATATACATGGGCAAATAGCGTGTGGGCACCAGGCTTGTCGGGTAAACCACGGGCGTTGCAAACATCCAGAGTTGCAGGCCAAGGGGGACGATGTAGCGGACGTCCCTGAAAAACACAATGACGGCAGACGCAAAAAAACTAATGCCCAGGGTAAAGAGGATTTGAATGAAGATAATGAGCGGGGTAAAAAATACGTAATAACTGAGATGGACGCGGTAATAAAACATCATGAAGACAAAAAGGATCGCTGCTATCAGGAAATCAAAAAAACAGGACATTACCGACGCCAAAGGAAATATTTCACGGGGAAAGTATATCTTGGTAACGAGGTTGCCGTTGTTAATAAGGCTTGGTATGGCAAAGGTCAGTGAATTGGCAAAAAACGACCAGGGCAGGAGCGCGCAATACGCAAAAAGGGGATAGGGCAGCCCCGACGTCGGCACTCGTAAAAACCTTGAGAAGACGAGGGTGAATATCAGCATCAGGGATAACGGCTGGATGATAGCCCACGCCGTGCCCAGGAGCGACTGTTTGTACCGCGCCTTGATGTCCCTGAGCGTAATGTTTGCAAGCAGTTCATGGTAAGAACAGAGAATTTTAAGATTTTTTAGCATGTGTGCTTCAATGGCTTTTTCTGAAGAGACCCGTTATCAGCCTGTTTTCGCGTGGCCCGAGGGCGCTTTACGAAGCCGTAAGAAATGCATGTTAAGTGGAAACGAGTTTAGCACATACCGTGCAGGAATGCAAGCATAAGAGGGTATTTCACCCGCATTGCAATAAATTATTTGTATATACAATTGTAATATAATATAATGTGGAATCATGAAAGAAATACGCTGGAATGTGCTAGAAAACGAAAGACTGAAAAAAGCAAGAGGGGCGTCTTTTGAAGACCTCATTAATTCAAAATTGATTAAAATTATGAAGAATCCTAAGCATGTGAATCAAAACATCATCTTATTTGAATACAAGAAGTATATTTGGGTAGTACCATTTGTTGAAGAAAAAGAGTATTATTTTTTAAAAACACTGTTTCCAAGCAGGAAATACACCAAAATATTTAAGGGGGCAATGATATGAAAACACCTAAACTTACCATGCAAGAAAGGCAAATAGAAAAAGAACTACTGGAAGGCACATACGAATCTGTATCCGACAGTGAGTTTAAATCTATCGCAGATGCAATCAATAAGAGGAAAAAAGATACCGTCCTTAATATCAGGATTAACAAGCAAGATTTGGACAATATAAAGAAAAAGGCGAAAAGACTGGGGGTTCGTTATCAGACTTTTATATCAGAAGTTATTCATAAAGTAGCGATGTAATAATCCTAACGTTGCAGTACGTGGCATGTTCAAACAGTATGTTAATTTGACTCAAGGATTATGTACCAATAGATTCAGCAGTTTCCACCTCGTCTTATTTCCATTGGACTTGACCTTTGGCCAACGCCGCCTAGTAATTTTCGCCTCATCCGCAGAATCTGTGGGTAAGTATAGGTCCCTGCAAATTACTACGTGTATGATACAAGGCTGTTTGCAGGCAATCGAGTGATTTATAACCATAAGCTTTTCTCATAGTCAGTTTTGCTTTAAGGTTAATCCCCTCAACCGCGCCGGAAGAAAGTCGGCCATCGGCCTTGAACCGGTTGAGAATGAGATGCTTGTGTTTGCGCAACATCTTCGCCACCATTTACAAGAAACAATGACAACTTTTTGGAGATTTCTCCCAACGATTAGCAGGGTGATGAATGTTTACGCAAGATGAGATGGGGATGCAACATTGGGTGCATTCCCAAGCTGGCGTTTGAGAACGGGAAAATGTTGTAGCGCGGAGGTTCATCCCCCGCTATTGGTCGATTACGAGGGTCTGCACGACCTGTTGTATGCTGGTAGGCCATGTTCCGCGCAGGGCGTCGTAATACGGCATTCTCACGCCGGGGTGGCTACATTTCCTACGGGCAGGCAAAGAAAGAAGGTTGTTCCCTTGCCCGGCGTGCTTTTGACCGTAATGTTCCCGTTGTGGTCTTCCATAATCCTCTTGCTGATGGCAAGCCCCAGCCCGCTACCCATCTCCTTTGTGGTAAAGAATGGGTTGAATATTTTGTTGAGAATCTCTTCCCGGATGCCCGATCCGTTATCGGTAATTACGACCTGTACACTTGATGGCAGATGGTCGCAATAGCCCGTCTTTACAATAAGCGTGCCGCCCGTTGGCATGCTATCCAATGCATTGACGATGATGTTGATAATTACCTGTGAAATATTATTGGCGTCTCCGTAAATTTCCGACAAATCGGGAAGCAACGCCTTTTCCAGCCGGATATCCTGCTCCTTCAGCCGATGCTCCACGAACCGCAGTGAGTTTTCAACAATTTCGTTGAGCCGGTGATGGCCCATGTGTATGGAATATGGCCTGGAAAATGCCGTTAACTGCTTTATAATAATCTCGATCCGTTGCAACCCTTCCGACATTAAGTCGAGAAACTCCAGGTTTTGCGCCGTATTTTCCGGCTCCTTTTTCATCATTTTTACGAAATTTTGCAACCCGCCGAGGGGGTTGTTTACCTCGTGGGCGACCTCTGCGGAAAGCTCTCCCACGGCAGCCAAACGCTCCGCCTGAATTAATTGCAGTTCCATCCTTTTTCTCTCGGTGATATCCCTGCAAATCCACTGAATCGTCTTTCTGGAGCCGTATACAATCACGCTTGCGCTAATGCTGGTGGGAATCCTTCTTCCGTCAACGTGCCGGTAATTGATGTCATCAAGCATACCGGAACCTTCTTTATTAATCCGGTTCCACAACTGCTTTGTGTTTTCCTGGTCATATTCCGATACTATTTCCCATATCTTCTTTTGAGCCAATTCAAACTTCGGACACCCGGTCAACTCTTCGGCCTTTTTGTTTGCATCAACGATCTGTCCGGAAACAACCTCCAGGGTAAAAATGGCGTCGTTTGCCAAATTAATGGACTCCCGGTACTTTTCTTCCGACTCTCTCAACTGTGACGTTCTTTCCCGTATCTTATGTTCCAGCCATGCATAAGATTCCTCCAGCTTTTCAGCCATTTTATTGAACTCAGAGGCAAGCACCCCCACTTCATCGTGTGACTGGATTGGAATGCGGTGTCCGAGGTCTCCCTTTCCGATGGCGTGTGCGCCCTGGACTAATTGGAAAATCGGCTGCGTAATTCCGTGTGACAAAACAAAAACAAGGATTACGATAATCAACATACTCGCAGCCGTCAGGGTGATGATCTGGTTCTTCAACTCCGAGATAGGCTTAAAGGCCTCAGACGTATCCTGTTTTACAATGAGTCCCCACTTCAGCAGGGGGACGTAACGAAATGCCGTAAGGACTTTTGTCCCCCGATGATCGATGCCTTCTATAATGCCTTCTTCCTTTGCATCCAGCATGAAAGACTCCGGCGTGATGGATGCGACGGGAACGCGCAGCTTTAACGCCGTGTCGTCAACACCGCGCGCGTTATTGAGGAACGCCAGATAATTCCCCTCGCGGCGCACCAGGAGCGATTCCCCTGTGTCTCCCTTGCCCGGCCATTCTTGCACGAGCGGTTCCACGGTAGCGCCGGTATTTACCCGGATGATGACAATGCCGTTAATCACCTCCGTCTCCTCCAGGGTAATCGGGTCAGGCTTTTTCATGATACCGAAAAAAGTCATTCCCCGCTGCTTTGTATATCCCGAATAGTGGATATCCTTAAAAGGCGTCTCGTTGCCCTCCAAAATGCTGAGGTAATACCGGTAATCACAATCCATTAACCCGATGTTCAATTCGTTTGTGGAGATGATAATCTCACCGTTTTCCACATCCAAAAGCGCTATTTCATCACAACAAATAAATTTACCCTTGATTTTGCTCAAATACTCGGAAAGCCGTTTATAATAGACCTTTCCAATCTCGGATTCTTTCATACCGCCTATGGTGCGAAACGCCTTCCTCAAGTAAATCAAGTTGGAAAACGATATTTCCAATGACTTATTTGTGGATAATACACCAATATCGACAATCCGCTCCTGTAACCAGTTGCTCAATTGAGCCTTTTTTAAATCGGCAATGGAGGTCAGCTTTTCAACCACCCGTTCATTGACCGCCTTCTTCCCGCTCGTGAATACCGTGCTGCTTATGATCAGGATGGGGAGTATCGTCATGAGCATAAAGTAGCAGATCAGCTTAACCTTGATGCTCTGAAAAAAATGGACCATGCCCCTTATTTTGCCGGTATTTTTAATCATTCACATTCTCGTAATAATGTAGCTTTTTGAAAAAGACTATTCCGAAAGCATTGATACGATGGCCGTTTTGCAATCTATGAGGTTGGATAACGTCAGACCGAAAATCCGTTGCCCAAAATTTGGCGTCCATGCCCTTGTGGATAAGCGGCAAAGCCGCTGCCCGCCTTCTTTGACCAGGGATGGATACATCGCCACGTCGTAGCCGGACGCCTTCCGGAAGATATTCTCGTATTCGCGCAGCCAGACTTGTTCATCAACCGCTAAATCCAGCCCAAACCTGATAAAATGCTCGCCCAGCGGCGCCTCACAATACAGCCGTTCCTCCTCCGGGTTATCCCTGAACCTTATCAGAAATACCCCGTTCCAATTGCCGTCAACGGGGAAACTTTCCGACTCGAGTTTGAAATCATGTCTGGCGCAAGCAAAATCCAGTATCTGGTTCCTGATGGCCTCCAAATCCGTTCTGTCCGGTCTTCTTTTTTCTTTCATAGATAATCTCTCATAACCGTTTAATTTGAGTAACCACTTTTCTCTCGTTCCCAAGTTTTTCTCGTTCACAAGCTCCGGCTTGGGAATGAGCAGCTCCTGCTTCATTTTTTTTAGAATATCTCGTTTTCTGACTCAAGGCAGAAGGCAGGACAATCGTCTCCGATTGTCATTAGTAATGTCGGACGAGGATGCCTGGCCTGCCTTTGCAGTAATATTGTTCCCAATCTGGGACTTGTGAACGAGGTGGCATTATTCAGACACCTTTGGACAACTGAATAGTTGTTTGAATTGAGTTGTAGGTATTATCGGCGACGCTAAGCGCCCTTTGTGCATTTGTGTCGGATGGTTCCCCAAGCGGCAACAGCCCTACGTCCGCAGGGTACCTGCCCCGGTAGATACTGTCTATGAAAACGACATCATCCTCAGAAATGTTTACTGATATCCCAAAATCACCGGTGATCGACAGCAATCTCTCGATATTGTGTATCTTCTCCAACTCCCAGCCCTTAGCCAACAAACAGGCCTCTATTGATTTCTCCATCGACTGCTGCGCATGATAACATGATCCCTTATAGTATTCTCCCCGCAATAAATACAAAGCCATATCCAGTTCGTCTTTTGCCTGCTTCAGCCACTCCTTTACGGCATCTTTCATATAGAGAGACCTTCCTTGCTTTAGGATTAACCGCAGAAACGGACTTCCCTTTCGATGGTATTTGTTTAAAATAGATTGTGAAATCACAAATGGGTCAACGGCAAATTTTTCGAAAAAAGGTTTCAGACACCTGCTCACCGTAAGATACGCCTCATTCGTATTTTGGCGTCGTCTTCTATCACAACCAATAAATCCAAATCCTTACCAATCCCCTTTCTGGCAACAGAACCGAATACCACAATAATGGAGATTGGGTGCAGGGTATTTATGATTGCGTTTGACACATCTTTTGCGTCATTAAGAGAAACCATCGGCTGTTTCTACTAGCCCTGAAGGGGCTAAATAGCATAGCCCAGGGCAACGCCCTGGGTAACAAGACAAAACCGTCAAGCCCTGAAAGGGCGCAATACAGCATGAACCGTTTATTATGCCTAATATCGCCCCTTCAGGGCTTGTTTTGCTATTAATGCTAAACCCAGGGCGTTGCCCCTGGGCTGTCGTATTACGCCCCTTTGGGGCTGTGTTGCTAATACGGTCAGGCTGGGTTTGTCCGCCTTTTCATTTCTTAACACACGTATAGGGCACAGGGGGCTTTGGTTGCGGCTATGCCACGCTAGGATGTTTCAAATCCCCATAAACAAAAACACTTAAATCCGGTAAATCCGGCCTACTTATTTTTCAACCACCGAGCTGCGTCTTTTGCCCAATACGTAAGGATCATATCGGCGCCCGCGCGTTTGATACTCGTCAAAATCTCCAGGGCAACCCGCTTCTCATCAATCCAGCCCTTTTCAGCCGCCGCTTTTACTATGGAGAACTCCCCACTTACGTTATAGGCGGCTATGGGATAGTTAAACCGGTCCTTTATCATGCGTATAATATCCAGATAGGAAAGCGCAGGTTTTACCATTACAATGTCGGCCCCCTCCTCAATATCCAAGGCAACCTCCCGGAGCGACTCAAGGGCATTATGCGGGTCCATTTGATATGACGACCGATCCCCGAATCCGGGTGTAGACTCTGCGGCCTCACGGAATGGGCCGTAAAATCCTGATGCATACTTGGCAGAATACGCCATAATGGGGATATGTTCAAAACCCTTTTCATCAAGCGCGTCCCGAATCACGCCCACGCGGCCATCCATCATGTCGCTTGGCGCCACGATATCGGCGCCCGCCTGTACGTGGGAAACGGATTCCTTTGCCAGGAGTTCCAGGGTCATGTCGTTATCCACGTCAAGATGTCCCCGCTTCTCGTCCCGTTTGATAAACCCGCAGTGTCCGTGGCTTGTATACTCGCACATACAAACGTCGGTAATCACCAGCATTTCCTTTACTTCCTTCTTAATGGCGATAATGGCCTTCTGGATAATGCCCTCATCCGAATATGCGTCAGAACCCATTTCATCCTTCTTTTCAGGGATTCCAAACAGGATAATGCCGGGTATCCCAAGCCCTTGCAATACCTTCGCCTCTTCAACCAGTACATCAACGGACATTTGAAAATTGCCCGGCATAGAGGGGATCGGCTGTTTAATGCCCTTTCCGGGGCGGACAAAGAGGGGCATGATCAGGTCGTCTACGGTAAGACGTGTTTCTCTCACTAATCTTCTCATCGTTTCAGTTTGACGTAAGCGACGCGGACGGTGTTTTGGAAATCCCATACTTTTACCTTTCTCAATAGTTTTCTATCTTCACCTGTTATTACAAACAAAATCCATCTCTCCAGCCATATTCACGGTTTGGACGGAAATGGAGATGAAATGCAAATCAAACCAAGTCACTTTATATGAACACTCATAGTATATCGTTTTGTTACTATTTCTACAAATGGATTGTTGCCGTAAGCGAAAGCGCCATTCGTACTTCTTCAGAACACGGACGGCAACCTACCCGTAAGATTCAATTATCATGTTTGTGTCATGAGGCATTTTGTCTCATGGGGCACTATTACAGTAAATAGCCCTATTTTGCCTCGCATGATTAAGCCTTGTTACAATAATTTATTTAAATAATCTCATCTCCATTTTACCTCGTCTCCTCATGCGGTTTTTCCCCTCCAAAGGTAGTTTAAAATGAAAATATTGTGGTTCTACAGGAATTAGGGTGTGATTTTTCATTGGCTTATTTCCGGATATAAGTTTAACCCGCCGCAGTGGAAGAGTATATCGTTTTTAAAACGGCCTTTGTTGCGATAACCGTAGGCTTTCTGTATCAGTGACTGTATCTTGTTATTG
>JACVXV010000221.1 GCA_015661205.1 Candidatus Brocadiaceae bacterium | reverse complement strand
ACCGATAAAAATTAAATTTTATTATCGTTTTTGCCTGGCAAGGGCATTATAGAAGGCCGATTTTCGCTACGCGAAAATCAATTGCAGAATTTAGGTATGATTATTCGTATCGTGATAAATGGGATCTCATGTATGCCACCAATGCATCCGGTTCGTGGGTTAAGACGACCGTGGACAGTTATGGAGGCGCCGGAGAATGTTCCTCAATCGCGTTGGATACATCCGGCAACGTCCACGTCAGCTATGCAGACATCACCGAAGGACTTCTTAAGTATGCCACCAATGCTTCAGGGGCGTGGGCAAATACGGACGTAGGGGCAGACAGTTACAACTCCCTGGCGCTTGATACCTCGGACGGAGTGCATATCGGCTATTTCGACACACTTAACTACGACCGCATGTACACAAGCAGTACCAGTAATACCGGTCGCGGAACATGAGGCTGATATTTCGTATGGTTAGGGATTTTGCATTCTCATATCGTAGCTGCTGATAAACAGTCACGCCGTAGGCAATGTCGAAAAATTCCTACGGTCATCCTGCAATTATGGACGGGGTGTTATGGCTCTGATGGTAATCTGTTTTTTGTCAGGGCCGTAGCGCCAAAATATTTTATATGCTGCCGGTGTGGAATGTTCGACAGGGGTTTGTGTACCTTGTGGCGGTACTGGAGTTGCGGTCGGTAAAGTACGAAGAGGTGTACCTAACCCGAACGAGTCGGAAGAGAAAAATTTCTGTTTTCTCACACGAAGGCACAAAGATTTATCGCAAGGTATCTTTTTTGTAATTTTATGTGCCGGGTGCATTCCCAAATTCTTGCAAACAGCTTGTCCTGGTAAGGCCGGTTGGAAACGTCAATGTTGTCAGTCGTCCCTACGGGACTGAAAATTCCGGCCTCTGTCCCCACCGATAAATCGGTGGGCTACTTCCATCTGTCCCTACGGGACAAAATGCAAATTTACCATAATTTGGGAATGCACCAGACTTTGAATATTGTTGAATAAACTTGCAATCGTCTTTTTTTTTGATAAATTTACTACCGTTGTTCTCTATTTGCCGTCAACATTACCGGGACAAAGGTGGATATGAATATTTGCATTACCGAGGAATCTATAGGTCGGGTTAGAAAAGAATCTCTTTTCGGTGGACGGCATACCGTTACCTCCCGCTCCGGATTGAACGTTACCGAGACGCTAATTATTGAAGCATTTACGGGGCTTGCCCGGCCGGAAAATATTCTTTTCCTTGAAAACCGTACCGGCGCGTCCGGCATGATTGCCGGGAACATGTTCCCCCAGGCACAGATTACCATACACTGTCTGGATTTATATTATGCCAACAAAATCAGGAGAAATCTGTCGCGTAACGGCGTTTCGTCCGTAGACGTTTGCTGCCAACCTTACGTAGAACGGAAGAGTGCCTATGACGTGGTTTTCCTGCAGTTGTCAAAGGGCGGGGCGTCGAAAGAACTGGCGCTGGACCTTCTTCAACAAATCCATCAGGCGTTGCGTTTGGGCGGAAAGTGCTTTCTGTCCGTTGAAGAAAGCGACCCGTGGGCGCGGAAGCAGGTAGAAAAATTGTTTGGAGGGTATGCGGTCTGTGGGCAAAATAAACAAGGCTACTGTATTGTTGCCGGAAAAAAAGAAAAACTCAAGCGGCTAAGGGACTACCGGTCGGAGTTCACCATGACGATCTTCGGGAAAAAAACCATTCGCCTCCATACCATCCCCGGCGTTTTTTCACACAGGGAGATAGACCAGGGGGCATTGGCGCTTGCGGAGATTGCGGCCGGTGAAGCGCAAAAAGGTGATGCGGTTTTAGATATGGGTTGCGGCTGTGGCGCTATCGGTATCTCAATTGCCGTTAATCAGGAATTAAGCAGGTTGTGTTTTGTTGATGCAAACGCGCGCGCCGTTTCCATGACCAAAGAAAATTGCCAACACAATGGCCTGGATCGGTATGAAGTGGTGTTCAGCGACGCCGGGATAGAAGAGACGCGTGGATTCACCCTGTTTACCGGTAACCCGCCCTATTTCTCCCATTATAAAATTGCGAAACTCTTTGTTGACACGGCATACAAGGCCTTGAAACCGGGTGGACGGGCATACCTTGTGGCCAAAACGGCGACGTGGCACTACAACGCCATGAAGAGCAGGTTTGGCAACGCGACGCTTATCAACCGGCGGGGCTACGAGATTGTAAAATCTGTGAAATGAAAATTGTCTTTCTAACGGTAAACTATTCCCTCATAACCTCCGGTGGTATTGGTTCTTACCTGCATACCGCGGCGAACGGGCTTGTTTCGTGTGGCCATGATGTTACGGTTATGAGCCCCGTTATTGTTGAACGGGAAGACGCCTTGTATTCGGTTTGCAAAATTGAATCAGACGTTGATGCTTCAACCCGCAGAATTGAGTTAAGCAAGATATTTACCGAGGATCTTCTCCGGCTCAACGACAAAACGCCCATCCATTTTGATTGATAACGGCTCTGTTTTGTCCGTACGGGAAGCAATAGCGGAATACAACAATACCGGTATCAATTATCAGTATGTCTTACATGACACGAATATGGGGATTGTCAGCGGAAGAAACCAAGGCGCTTCTATCGCAAAAGGACACTACTGCTGATACACATTAATTACGATACATAAACGTTATTTTTACAGAACTTTGCATAGGCGCCTGCATGTTGGTTTCAAAGGTGTGCTGGGACCAATTGTGCGGGTTTGATACCTTGTTTGACCCTTTTGACTACGAAGACATTGATTTCTGTCTCAGGGCGAGGTAATTCGAGTGGCAAAGCTAAGACAAAGCTGATTCATACCTCACACGTTACCACGGGGAAAAATGGATTAGAGGATTTTCTACGTTTAAAGAATTTTCTGATAAACGGAAGGCGATTCAAAAAACGCTGGAGGCATTATTTTGACCGGCCAACGAATGAATAACGATTCGGAGCAAATAACCCCCGTGCCGGAGGTGGATAAAATCGCCCTTAGATATGATTATTTGCTTCATGCCTCCGTGCCGAAATCAGAGTATTGGGGCATTACCTATCCCGATTCGGAAGGCGTTCCTCATAACATGGAAGAGTTACGCCAGGCATGTCTGCATTATAAAGACCTCTCCTTAAAAGAAGAAAAGTACATTGATTCTTACAAAAAATACAATTATCATCTGGCCCAAGCGGAATATACATCTTGCAGCGAATATTGTCATTCACTGTCTTTTGTCGTACAGGCGTCGCGAACGGATGTATGTAATTTGTCCTGTAAATTTTGCAGGCACGAACCCATAAAAAATATTAATGCGCTGAGCATAGAGATATGGCAACAGGCGTTACCGGAACTGTTACCGTCCGTAATTGAATTTATTTCTTACTGCTGGGGGGAACCTCTGTTGGATGAGTACTTTGGCGCGACGTATGCGTTGGCAAGGAAATATCGTGCAAAGGTTTCATTTATTACAAACTGGCAGCAGGTAACGGAACAAAACGCCGAAACGGTACTGCGCGACGTTCAAAGAATATTTATTTCCGTTGATACCGTGAACCCCGACGTCTTTGAAAAATTACGCAATGGCGGAACGTTGGAAAAGATAGAGCGGAATTTGCAACTTTTGTATTCAATCTCAAGGCGTTTGGGTTTGAAACTCCCCTGGATTGGCTTGTCCGTTGTGCTTACGAGGAATACCCTGCCGGACTTGCCTCATTTGATCGAATGGGCTTATGAAAAAGGCATGATGGGCGTCTCCGCACGAAGGGTCGTAATGCGCGAAAACATTGAGCGTCTGTTGGCAGACGAAACGATTGATTTGTCATCCAATGAATATTGGGATATACACCATGCCGCGGTCAAAACAGCGGAGACCTATAGATTGGCGCTTAATATGCCGGTTCAGTTGTATCTGGACCGGGACGATACCCGTTGCTTATGTCCCTGGACCCATCTCTATATGAACCCTGAAGGGAAATTGCATTTGTGCGCGTTTTCACACAGAAATTCACTCGGCACGGTTCCGATCCAATCAGATTTCTGGAACTCCGGCAATCTCAGAAAAGCCCGCCGTGAATTCCTAAAAAGACCACGATGTTCGGAATGTGCGTCACTGGATAGCGTCGGTTTCACGGGCGCTTCTCAAATGCGAGGATACTGATGAAGTCTTGCGATGATAAATGTTGCGTCGTAACGGGGGCCACCGGATGGCTGGGACGCCACATTATTCAGGAACTTGACAAATTGGCATCAGGAATTTTCGTTCTCCTCCGCCGGAAGAATGGGATCAGCGCAAGCGAACGTTGTAAGGAACTGGAGCAACAGACCGGCGTCAAATCAAAGTTAATACTGTTGGAAATTATTGATAATCGTCTTCCCGATATCCCACCGGAAACTACCCATATTATCCACTGCGCGGCAATGGTTGACTTCTCCGATAATGATACTATTTTTCAGACAAACGTCGGCCTTACCTGGGATCTCCTGGTCGCGGCGTCACAGTTGGAACAACTTCAGATATCCTGACCTCGGGGAAATTATTTTGATACCAAATCGTATACCAAGCGCAAATTCGTACCCGGAAAAATGGTTTCCGTGCTGTTTAATT
>JACVXV010000220.1 GCA_015661205.1 Candidatus Brocadiaceae bacterium | reverse complement strand
AAGAAACCTATAATTACCACCAAACCTTTGTTTCTGTTAGCCCTGAAGGGGCGAAATAGCTTAGCCCAGGGCAACGCCCTGGGGACACGGGAAAACCAACAAGCCCTGAAAGGGCGTAATACGGAACGAACCGTTATTTTGTACCCAATATCGCCCCTTCAGGGCTTGTTTTGCTAATAATACTAAACCCAGGGCGCAGCCCTGGGCTGTCATATTGCGCCCCTTTGGGGCTGTGTTTTCTCGTTCCCAAGCTCCAGCTTGAGAATGTATCTGTACCGGAAGCTCCTGCTTCTATTTCCTTCAGAAGATTTTGTTCTCTGATTGGTCTCTTTTTATTTCTTTGTGCCTCCGTACCTTTGTGTGATAACTTCTCGATATTTTTCTCCGCGTTCTCAAGCGTCCTCCGCGGTAAACTGTCACAGAACGTCTCACGAAAACCCCTCTTCCATTAATTGCTCCCGGGTAATGTTACTATTGCCGGCCGACATGTTCGGCAGAAGCTTTTTAACCCACTTGCCCATCATATCTATTTCAATATTCACCCGGTCGCCGGCCTTCTTAAACCCCAGGGTGGTTGCGGATACGGTAAAGGGAATCAAAGCGACGGAAAACATGCCGTCTACCACGCTGACAATCGTAAGGCTGATGCCGTCTATTGCCACTGAGCCCTTTTCAATCATCATATCAGTAAGATTCTTTTCGATGGAAAAAAATACCGTGCATTGCCCGGAAGCCTGCTTCATTTCTTTTATAACGCCTGTGCCATCCACGTGGCCGGTAACGAAGTGGCCGCCCAATCTGTCCCCAATCCTCAACGCCCTTTCTATATTAACGTTTTCCGCCTTGTGCAACGCCCCCAAGCCCGTTTTCTTAAGGGTTTCGCCGGAGACGTCGAAGCTGACAACGTTGCCTGTAAACGCCTTTACGGTAAGACACACCCCGTTAACGGCAATGCTTTCGCCAAGCTTGATGTCATCGGAAAAGTCCCGAAAATCAAGAAACAGCTCGCCCCCCCCGCCCTTAAGGGACAAGTTCTTTACCGGCGACAGATGTTCGATAATGCCTGTAAACATAATTGATTACGGATTCATGATTGGCTCTGAACCCTACCTTTCATCTATAACCCGAACGATTTTGGAAGAGTAACGCAAAACACATCGCCCGCATATCGGGTACCTGTATCGGTGTATCGAATAACGAATATCGAACAAGGAATTTCGAATTTATGATGTTTACTTAATTTACCTTCATCAACCGCTAATGGTCACGAATTGACACTTTCGGGTTTGTTAACATTCATAGGCATTCATGAGCGGTTACCGGGGGAGGGCGGTTAAATACGCTCTTATCCTTCGACATTCGTTATTCCTTGTTCGATATTAAAGTCCTTTCATGCACTCCACCTTTACCACTCAACTAACGGCAAACCTCGCCAGCACGGTCTTCCCCGCCGTCACCTTGTCGCCTACCTTGACCAACACGTCAATCTTGACGGAGGCGGGAACGAAGACCTCTACCCGCGAACCGAACTTGATCATGCCAAATCGCTGCCCCTGTCCCAAAACGTCACCCACCTTACAGGCGCACACGATGCGCCTGGCGATCTTTCCGGCGATTTGTTTTACCGCGACCTTTACGTCACTGCCAACCAAAGACAAGCCCATGAGATGGTTTTCATTGGAACTAAAGCACTCGTCATCCCGCGCATCAAGAAATTTCCCTTTTGTGTGCTTCAGGAATTCCACCCGCCCCTTAACCGGCGCGCGGTTCACGTGGACGTTTAACACGGACATGAAAATGCTGATCTTTGTGGCGTCGCATTTTAGATAGTTGTCCTCGTACACGGGGACGATGTGTGATACCGTTCCATCCGCGGGGGAGATGATGAGTGAGGCGTCCTGAGGTGTTTGTCGGTTTGGATCACGAAAAAAGTTAAGCAGGAACGATAAGAAAAACAGCGGGATGGGGACAACCCAGGGAAATAATGCGAGAGAAAAACCAATGCCAACAACGCAGGGGGTGCAAAACAACAATAACTCTCTTACTCCATATTTAGTCAGGGGAATACGCATAATACATGATGTCCTCGGCGACTTTCCAATGGAGAGCGAAGAGGATCTTCGCCCTACCATCAGTTTAAATAAAAGTATTTTACCGGTAAAGATTCCTATACGATATCTTTAGCCGGGTGTTTGCTTGAAAAAGACTGTATGTACGTCATAAAATTTGATATTATACGGTGTATATGCCATAACACCGTAGGGTGGGCATTGCCCACCCTACATATTTTGCAACGACAGCCCCAAAGGGGCGCAATACTATAGCCCAGGGCAACGCCCTGGGTTTGATATTGTTCGCAAAACAAGCCCCGAAAGGGCGACATAAAGGTATAAAACAATGCTCATTCTGTTATTATGCCCTTTCAGGGCTTGATGTTTTTTAGGAGTATTTTAAGTGAAAAACCATGAAATTGCAACGCTTTTCGAACGTATTGCAGACGTGCTTGAACTCAAGGGAGAGAACACCTTCCGTATAAACTCGTACCGGAAGGCTGCGCGGGTTATCGGTGATTTAACCGAAGACGTAGAAGCGCTTTCAAAATTAGGAAAATTAACGGATATCCCCGGCATAGGAGAAGGCACGGCTGAAAAAATCGTTGAGTACATTACCACGGGAAGGATGGCCAAGTACGATGAGGTGATGAAAGACGTTTCTGAAGAAACGTTAATCCTCATGAAAGTGCCGGGACTAGGACCAAAAACCGTTGCAACGCTCCATAAGGAATTAGGCATCACCGGCTTAAGCGACCTGGAAAAAGCACTGCAGGAGGGCAAGCTAAAGGGGCTTTTTGGGATGGGGGAGAAGAAGATTGAAAACATCACCAAGGGAATTGCGTTGTTTAAGACGAGCCTGCAAAGGATTTCCATCGGTATGGCATACCCGGTGGTGAAGAGAATTATAGCAGCATTAAAGCACAATCCGCTGTGTAAAGAGGTGCAGGCGGCAGGCTCTCTGAGGAGGATGAAGGAAACCGTGGGAGACGTAGACATACTAGCCTCCGGCGAAAACGGCGCGGATATTGTGAAATCCTTCGTAACGATGCGCGGGGTAACGCAAGTCCTCGCATCGGGTGACACCAAAGGCAGTGTCCGCGTGGAAGAGGGCGTACAGGTGGATTTGCGCGTGGTGCGTGAAGACGAATTTGGCGCCGCATTACAATACTTCACCGGCTCCAAGGAACACAACGTCCACCTCCGCGAAATTGCCAAAAAGCAGGGGTTAAAGATCAACGAATATGGCATTTTTAAGGGCGATGAAAAAATCGGGGGTAACCGTGAAGAAGATATTTACCAGGCGCTGGGCATGGACTGGATTCCCCCGGAACTACGGGAAAACCGGGGAGAGATCGAGGCCGCCCGGCAGGGAAAATTGCCCAACATTGTCAGGCTTTCCGATATCAGGGGAGACCTCCATAACCACTCAGATTGGAGCGACGGTGCGCCGACCATGGAGGAGATGGCGGAGTATGCGATGAAGATGAGCTACCGGTACCTTGTCGTATCCGACCACTCTCAGTCCCTCCACATCGCACACGGATTAAATAATGAGGAACTACTCGAACAGATGGATGAGATTGACCGGCTCAATGGCAAGTTCAAGGGCTTTACCCTTCTTAAGTCATCCGAGGTGGATATCAAGCCGGACGGTTCTTTGGATTTTCCCGATAAATTACTGGAAAGACTCGACGTCGTTGTTGCCTCAATCCACAGCGGATTCAAGCAAGAGCGAGAGAAGATTACCGAACGCATAATTGCCGCCATTCACAACCCATACGTAAACGTCATTGGCCATCCGACCGGACGCCTGATCAGCAGACGCGAAGGATATGACGTTGATTTGGACAAGGTTATTGACGCCTGCGCGGCTACGGGCACGGCGTTGGAGGTCAATTGCTATTACGACCGGCTGGATATTGACGACGTCAACTGCCGGAAGGCTAAAGAACGGGGCGTTAAGATTGCCATCAGCACGGACGCCCATCACCTCGACCAGATGTGGATGATGGAACTGGGCGTCGGCATAGCTTGCAGGGGGTGGCTGGAGGCAAAAGACGTCATTAACACATTTTCCCTTGAAGGGCTGAAGGCCTTTTGTAAGAAGAAGCGAAATTGATGGTAATCTGCCTTTGCAAGCAGGACATAAATTATGTCTTCGGCAACCTCTAACAGCGCAGTGGCAATTCATGAATTATCGCCGAATATCGAATATTGAACAAGGAATTTCGCTAATAACCCCAGCCTTTAGGCTGGGGTTCACGATGCCCACGGAAATGGGCTTTAGCCCTGATGGTAATGGAAGAAAGGCTTGGTATTCATTACCGTTATGATAGTAAGAACTTGACCGAAGCGGGAAGCGTGCCGTCAGGGCTAAAGCCCGGACAGGGGCGGGCTGGCGCCCCAGCCTGAAGGCTGGGGTTAATGAACGGCAGTTCGTGGATGACGCGGTAGTGTTCTGCTTCAGACGGAAACGGAATTTCTCTAATTGAAATAAGCTATACTTAAATTATTTCAAAGGAGGGAAAAATGGAACAAGCAAATGAGAGAA
>JACVXV010000219.1 GCA_015661205.1 Candidatus Brocadiaceae bacterium | reverse complement strand
TATTTTCTCAATAAAAACATCTTACACATTTTTGGAAGGCAATGCTCCTTTTCTCTTCCTATGTCTTACTTATTACCCACAGATTCTGCGGACGAGCCTTATTTTGTATTCACGCGTGGGGGACACTGGCACCGTGTCCCTACAACTCGTTCCCAAGCTGGAGCTTGGGAACGAGACGACGAGTCGGAACTCTATTTGTTGCCCTTTGCCGCACACTCACAAAGTCTCGTGTCCTGCTTTTTACCCGCAGTTTTAAAAGTCTTCCTTTGTGCCTTCGTATCTTTGTGTGAGTAGTAGTTTATTATTGTTTTCCCACACAGGGACACGGCGCGCCGTGTCCCTACACCTTCACTAAAACGTCCTCAAACAGCCTCATGTTTGCCTGCGGTTCCTGCTCAAACCTGAACCCCTGTTCGTTAAATATGGCCAGGCAGGCATGGACGACGTTGAAATCGTAGAGAATGCCGCTGTTTTGTGAAATTTCAACGAGCGCGCTTTCCAGGCCGGCGTGCTGACGGTAAGGACGTGGGAAAGACATGGCCTCAACAACGTCAGATACGGCCAGGATTTTGGCTTCCAGCAGGATATCCTTGCCCGTCAGTTTTAATGGATAACCGGTTCCGTTTATCCTTTCATGGTGTTGGAGTATGATGGCGGCTACCGGATAGGGTAGCCCTATCTGTTGCACGATATCATGCCCGGTTCTCGCATGAGACCGAAGCATGGCAAATTCACGTTCGGTGAGCGGTTCAGTTTTATTGAACACCCGGGCGGGTACCGACGCCTTGCCAATATCATGGATGGCAGCCGCCATGCCAAGTTTATCAATCCTGTCCTTAGAAAGGCGCATCTCTCCGGCAACGTGGCGGGTAAGCTGGGCAACGCGTGCCTGATGCCCAGCCGCATAGTTGTCATTCGACTCAATTGCCAGCGCCATCGTTTGCACCAGCCCATTCATGGACTTCTGGTGTTTCTCTACGGTTTGTTTCAATTCATTTTCCAGCCGCAAGCGGCAATTCATTTCTTCCACGAGTTCTTCGTTTACCGCCCTCAACTTTTCAGCATGTTCAACCATGCATTTCTCTATGAATACGTGCAGGGACACCAAACCTTCCTCCCGCTGCTTACGGGCGGTGATGTCCCTTGCTATGCCCATTACGCCAATAATGTTCTTCTTGTCATCTCTCAGGGGGAATGTCTTATGTTCGTACAATGTCTCCGTGTTTTTAAAACACAATTCACACTGCTGGGTTTCTCCTTGAAGCGTTTTTGCATAATTATTCCAGGCTGTATCCAGATGGGCTTCTCCAAAAAGAGAGCCGAACGGCTTTCCGTAAAATACTTCCTGGCCGGAGCCGGTTAGATGCTCGAATTGTCTGTTTACAAACAAGATATTTCCCTGGGTGTCAAATATATAGACCAGATCAGTCGCCTCGGCAAACAACTGCCGCGTCAGTTCACCTTCAATCATTTGGTACACAGCCTTTGTCGTTTCCATACCAAGTTCCCCCCTATTTACAAAACGTTTCCATGTAATCCATCGCAATATCATTGCCTATACGCGAAATACATGCCAAACCAGAAAAAAGGGGATTTCTTCTGGTTATTTAAAGCTCGGAGTTTTCACAATATACCATTCAACCCCATGAATCCGCTGACTACTTGAGTAGTTGAATAATGTCGTATCAATTTGCCGTAACGATTGTTGCGTCCACGCAAGCCTACAAACCTGCCTAAAAAAATGAAAATGTCTGTACCGTTAAAGATAAATTAAAATAAATGGGGAATGCCATTCGTTCCAGGGGCTGGAAAGTGTGCCATGGCACACAAGTGTGCCAGGACAAAGTGTGTCATGGCACACTTTTCCACTGAAGTCATGGAGGAAAGAACGGTATTGCCAGATTAGTCAGGTTTGCAATCTGAGATCGGGTTGTTGTAACGGGGCGCAGAGCGTGGGAACGAGTTGGTGTAGGGACACGGTGCCAGTGTCCCGGTGTGTGAACACGAAAAGCCGTTGCCGTAGGCGACCTGTTTTAATGTATAGGAATTCCAAAGCTGTTGTAGGGACACGGTGCCCGTGTCCTTGCGTGTGAACACAAATAAGTCGCCGAAGGCCTAATTTAAATGTATAGGAATTCCAAAATGAAAGAGTTCAGAAAAAACAAACTCCCAGCGGGTTTGCGTTTGCAACCTGAACCATAATTTTGGTATTATGTAGGTTTTATATTGCCGGCAATGGTCTTTAAAAATAAATTAAATCTGTAGGCGACCTAATTTAAGGAGTAATTTACATGTGTGGTATTGTCGGATATATTGGACATCAAAAGGCAGTTAAGATTCTTTTAGACGGCATCAAAAGGCTTGAGTATCGTGGTTACGATTCCGCCGGAATGGCCTTTATCGAAAGTGATTCCTTGCACTGCGAAAAAGCCGTGGGAAAGATTGTCGAACTGGAGAAGCGGTTTTTGGGAAACACTTTTAATACCAATATGGGAATTGTCCACACACCACGGCGCACCCACGTTAAACAACACGCATCCGCACGTGGATTGCCGCAATGAAATTGCCGTAGTCCACAACGGAATTATTGAAAATTATGACTACCTGAAATTGAAATTAGAGAAGGACGGTCACGTCTTTAAAAGTGAAACAGATACCGAAGTCCTTGCCCACCTCATAGAGAAATATTTTCACGGTAACCTCGAATCTGCCGTTATGGAGGCGTTAAAAGTGGTGGAGGGAACGTATGGGATTGCGGTGATTTCTTCCAGGGACCCGCAAAAAATCGTTGCTGCAAGGAGAGGGTCGCCTTTGATATTGGGTATTGGAAATCAGGAATATTTTATTACCTCGGATGTTTCCGCCTCCCTTGCGCATACACGGGACGTTGTGTATCTTGACGATAATGAGGTTGCCATACTCACGAAGAACGGCTATGAAACAAAGACTGTACAAAACGTCTCCACCTATAAAAAGGTGGAAGAGGTGTTGTGGAACATCGACATGATAGAGAAAGGCGGCTATGCCCACTTCATGCTCAAGGAAATCCATGAACAACCCCAGGCGCTTCGGAATGCCATGCGCGGAAGGATCGACTTTACCGACGGAACGATAACGCTCGGCGGCTTGATAAGCCGTGAAAAGGAGCTTTTGGAGACAAAACGCATCGTTGTGGTTGCCTGCGGCACGTCCTGGCACGCCGGGATCGTAACCGAATACATGATGGAGGAGCTGTTGCGTATTCCGGTTGAGGTGGAATATGCCTCGGAATTCAGGTATCGAAACCCGGTTATTGAAAGCAACACCCTGGTCATAGCGATTAGCCAGTCGGGAGAAACGGCGGATACCCTCGCGGCCATGAGGGAGGCGAAACACAAGGGCGCCAAGGTACTCTCTATCTGCAACGTCGTAGGCAGCACCATAGCCAGGGAAGCGGATTGCGGAATTTATCTGCATATCGGACCGGAGATCGGCGTTGCCTCAACAAAGGCGTTTACTGCACAAATTACCGTCCTTTACTTATTTGCCATGCATTTAATGAGGCTGAGAAACATCTTAACCCAGTCTCTCCCTGATATGGCGCAGCACATCAAGTCCATACCCGAAAAGATACAGTCCATCCTCCAAAGAGAGGGCGAGATTGTGGAAATTGCAAGGCGCTATAAGGATACCGAACACGCCCTCTATTTGGGGAGAGGGTATAATTACCCCGTGGCGCTTGAAGGCGCGCTGAAATTAAAGGAAATCTCTTACATCCACGCCGAGGGCTATCCGGCCGCGGAGATGAAGCATGGGCCGATTGCCTTGATTACCAAGGATATGCCGGTGATTTTTATCGCCACACAGGATAGCGTCTATGCGAAGGTGTTAAGCAATATCGAAGAGGTAAAATCCAGAAGCGGGAAGGTGATTGCCATTGCAACGGAGGGTGACGGCCATATCGCGGGGAAGGTGGACCACGTCTTCTACATTCCCAAAACCTCTGACGTCCTGACGCCGCTCCTATCCGTAATACCCCTGCAGTTGCTTGCCTACCACATGGCAGTTATGCGCGGCTGTAACGTAGACAAACCCAGGAATCTTGCCAAGAGTGTAACCGTTGAATAGCGGTGCGTACGGGCAGTTTTGTAATTGCGTGGTTAAAAGGAATCAATAATTACCGCCAAATCGGTTCTTTTTACAGATGATTTTCTTGTAGCGCCGGCCTTCATGGTCGGCTATGTCGGGGAATGTACGCCAAGCGGGGGATAAACCCCCGCGCTACAGCATTGCTTTGAATTTCCAGGCCTTCGACAATTTTTTTATGTTCATACGTAGGGACACGGGCGCCGTCTCCCTACATCAACTCGTTCCTACGCTCTGCGTGGGAATGCGTCTGTACCAGAAGCTCTAGCTTCATTTTTTTTCTGAAGACTTCGTTTTCAGACTCAAAGTTTAATGCTACAAACAGGTCGCCCCTTCGGGGCCAGGAAAAAAAGATTTCCTTACTTAAACATGCCGAAAAAAAACGGGAGAGAGGCGCTGCAGGAAATCAAAGCACATCCCGTCTTGCGCACGATCCCCGTTGTTATCCTTACAACCTCACAGGCGGAGAAATTATTAAGGGATTCGGAGTCCAGATACCGTTCCTTTGTAACGCATGCGCCTGTTATTATTTGCGAGCTTTTACCTGACGGGACAATAAGCTATGTCAATCCAGCCGTGCAAAAGATTGCCGGTTACTTGTCCGAAGATCTAAAAGGGGTATTTTGAATTGATTAAGCGGAGCGTATCCACCAAAAATGATAACACCGCAAAGCCGTAAAGGACGCAAAGAAAAAGGAGGTTGTGGCGTAGGTGGTGAATACGGCGATACAAGACAATCGCTTTAATCCACCCTACACGCCGGTTCTTGTTTGGCTATACCTTGCCAACCGGGGACAAGTAAATGGCAAATTCATCCCTTCCATCAATACGGAGAAGCCTATCCACTGCCTCCTGATCGTAAGCAGCAATGGCGCAGGTACCGGCGCCAATCGCCTCACAGGCAAGGTACAGGTTCTGGCAGACGTGGCCGACGTCTATGGCAATGACTTTATGGGCTGCAAGGCCATAGCGCCATTCCATCCGGTAAGGGATAGTAGTCCAGATAAACGTTACCGCCGCGTTTCCCGGATAAGGTTGCCGGAAAACGGCATTAACCATCTTTCCGGCAAGGCGGTCTTCAGAAAACTCAAAAAGCAATTGGTGTGATAGTGGAAGATATCGGTAAATCCCGGCATTCAATCCCTCTACGTGGAGTACGGCCAAATACGTTTCAAACGCATGCCGGCACCCTGCCGATGGTACCGTGCGGTAGGCATGGCCGCCAACGACTTCCTCGCGCACGCCCTGGGTTGCCCAGAGGAGAAACGAGAGTTCTTCCTGGGTAAGAGGTGTTTTCTTATAGGTGCGCCGGCTCTGCCGGTTTCCGATGGCCGCAACGAGATTCACGCCGGCAATGGACTTCCATGTTTCCGGTTTTACAAGATCAATCCGCACGGCATCCGCCGGATACGGTTTTTCGATAGGTGGGGCGTCAACTCCCTTGTTTTGGTCTGTTGCCGAAAAGTCTATCTCCTTCCGGATGCTATCCTTCAGAAAATAACGGTATTGCTCTATCAAATCTTCGTCCATATTCAACCCTCCTCTTTAATTTATGAACATTTCAGCGGTACATAGTTGAGCTGCAAAATTAAAACACTTGCAATTTCCTTTGTTTTTGCTAAATTATCCATCTCATGAAAAAAAGCAATTGTCTATCATCTATATCCGGTATCAAAAGTCAAGCTCAATTTCTCCCAATTCCACAGAGGGTTAAGCATCATATAGCTTACCGGTAGAACGGCAAACGCCTTACTGATTGGATGGACATGTACGAAGATTACTCACATTTGACCTTGCAAGAGAAGGACTTGAAAGACTTTCTCTGTACACTTGGATTCCAACTTCCGGCGTATAGCCCCAACCTACCCGACGAATACGTTATCCTCCCGCTTGGAACGGCGGCCGCATCGGTTTTCAAGGGCAGAAACGGAAAGGCCGTTCTTCTTGGCTACCGCCTTGATGAAATAACCTATCCCTTGTCAATATTGTTTCTTTCCGGAGACGTGGAAGTCCTTCTGGGCCATTCAACACTGCTTCTTGATGCTTACAGCACGGGGATGCATGTCTTACCCCGTCTGCAAGAGGCGATACGGCGGTTTTTTTCACAAGACGCAAATGTTACCCTCGGCGCCCTGGAGAAGTCATGGGTCAACGTACCCTTAAAAGGGCAGGTGGATTGCCGCATTGCATGGCAGATGAAGCCGACGCTGCCGATAGCCGTTGATTTGTTCGTCAGGAAAAAGGGGACCGTTCCAGAGATACCTCTTTTCCCCGGCGTCTACTCCTATAACAACCCTTATGTCGAAAACATTTTGGAAGCTAGTCTCTTTGAAATCGGGTTTGCAAGGACAGCGCTCGTGCTGGGTACCGGCGCGGGATTGGACGCGGTGTGCATTGCATTACAACATGGGATTCCCGTTGACGCGACGGACA
The DNA here is from genome assembly GCA_015661205.1 of Candidatus Brocadiaceae bacterium. GTDB lineage: Bacteria > Planctomycetota > Brocadiia > Brocadiales > Brocadiaceae > JACVXV01. Next base: position 571 of record JACVXV010000219.1, on the reverse strand, counting down.
TCAACCCGGTCGCCGTCGCCAATACGATGGTGGCCGCGCGGCGATGCGGTGTTGACAATCTTGTCCGGGCATGGGTAAGCGATGGGTTTGGCAGCATCAATAAAAAATATGACGCCATATTTTTCGCGGCGCCCCTGGCAACCGATGAAGCAGAGTCAAGCGACGTCAATCGCTATGACCATAACGGAAGGCTTTTAAAATCGGTGTTACGCGCACTCCCCGCCCACCTGAACCCCGAAGGACGGATGTATCTCATGTCAAGGCCTGACTTGTCTCCCTATTTCCCCGCCAACGGATTAGGCTCGAAGGCGCTAAGGCATTTTGTGGCAAAAAGCAGTGTCGCCATTCACGAGATTTGGAAAATCGGCGAGGACGCCTGACCTTATCCTGGCACGGACGAAAGCGGTTATGTCTTTTTGGTGGATGCGCTCCATTCCATCAACCCAAACCGACAATAGATTTGGTCTTATCCTTTTTGGCTCGTCCGCAGAATCTGTGGGTAATAAGTAAGACATAGGAAGAGAAAAGGAGCATTGCCTTCCAAAAATGTGTAAGATGTTTTTATTGAGAA
>JACVXV010000089.1 GCA_015661205.1 Candidatus Brocadiaceae bacterium | reverse complement strand
GTCATTTCCGGGATTATTCCCAAAGAAGACGCCATTGCGGCAATCAAGACGGAGCTTAACAAGACATACATTAAAAAGGGTGAGGACGTAGTTAACATGAACTACGCCTCCGTAGACATTGCGCTCAAGAACATCGTTGAGGTGCCTGTACCCGGCAAGGTTACCAGCAAGATACTGATGCGCAAGCCGGTGCCGGATCATGCGCCTGATTTTGTGAAGAACGTTACGGCGAAGATGATTGCCAACAAAGGTGATTACCTACCGGTCTCCGCGATACCGGCGGATGGCACCTGGCCAACCGGAACGACCCAGTACGAAAAGAGAAATATCGGCGTGCACATTCCTGAGTGGGAGCCTGACGCCTGTATCCAATGCGGCCAATGCTCCTTTGTTTGTCCTCACGCAACGATCAGGATAAAGGCGTATGACCCTGCGATGCTAAAGGATGCGCCTTCTGATTTCAAGTCGGTTGACGCTATGGGCAAGGAGATGAAAGGTTTGAAGTTTACCGTCCAGGTAGCGCCGGAGGACTGTACCGGGTGTGCTTCCTGTGTGTTCAATTGTCCGGGACAAAAGAAGGACACGCAAGGGAACAAGATACCGAACGTCAAGGCGATTAACATGAAACTCCAGGAACCGCTTCGTCAAAAGGAGGCATTGAATTACTCGTTCTTCCTTGATCTTCCTGAAACGGACCCGACAAAATTCAACGTGAATTCAGTAAAGGGAAGCCAGTTTGTAAAGCCGCTCTTTGAGTACCACAGCGCCTGTGCAGGGTGCGGTGAGACGCCTTACATAAAGCTGCTCACCCAGTTGCTTGGCGACCGGCTGCTCATTGCAAACGCCACGGGATGTTCCTCTATCTATGGCGGTAATTTGCCTACCACCCCCTATACGAAAAGGGCGGATGGCAGGGGTCCGGCCTGGTCGAACTCCCTCTTTGAGGACACCGCTGAATTTGGGCTTGGAATGCGGCAGACCGTTGACAAGTTTCACTCGCAGGCAGTTGAATTCCTGGATAAACTCGCTAAAACCCCTGAGTATTCCGGTGCCAAGGAGCTTTTTGAACTACTGAAGACCGCTGATCAGTCTAACCGGGAAGGCGTTGACAAGCAGCGGGCGCGTGTGGAAGAATTGAAAAAGATGCTGGCAAAAGATGCCTCATCGGACGCAAAGAGACTGCTATCTTTTGCTGATTATCTCGTGAAGAAATCGGTGTGGTCTATCGGCGGCGACGGTTGGGGTTATGATATCGGCTATGGCGGCGTCGATCACGTGCTATCCACCGGTGAAAACATGAAGCTTTTGATTATGGATACGGAGGTGTATTCCAACACCGGCGGGCAAATGTCAAAGGCAACACCGCTGGGCGCAATTGCCCAGTTTGCAGCAGGGGGAAAGAGGACGCCGAAGAAGAACATCTCACTCATGATGGCCACTTATGGCAATATATACGTGGCACAGGTGGCATTCGGTGCAAACCTTGCGCAGACCGTCAGGGCATTCACGGAGGCTGAGGCTTACAACGGGCCGGCGCTTATTGTCGCTTATTCGGTTTGCATTGCGCATGGATTCGACATGAGTACTGGAATTGAGCAGCAGAAAAATGCCGTTGCGTGCGGTCATTGGCCTCTCTATCGTTACAACCCGCAACTTGAGGCAGAAGGGAAGAATCCGCTGATTATAGACAGCAAAGATCCATCCATCCCCTTTGCGGAATACGCGTACAAAGAAAACCGTTATCGTTCACTAAAGGCAAGCAACCCGGAGGTCGCCGCCGCGCTCCTGAAACAGGCAGAGGCGGAAATCCAAAGGAGATGGAAGCTGCTCAAGCACCAGGCAACTTGGTCACCGGTATAGATTGTGTTTGAGTGAAAACCGATAAATAGTCATTGTGTGTGAAGGCGAGGCAATCTTTGGGTTTTATAATTCAAGAGATTGTTTCGCCTTGTTTTTCTCCGCGTCCTCTGCGGTGAATGTTTTTGTCCTCTAACCATTTCCAAAATCCTTATGCATTTCAAAGCTATCCTCTTTGATCTTGACGGAACGTTGCTTAATACCCTGGAAGACCTGGGGACAGCCGCAAATTACGTCCTGAAGAAAAACGGGTTTCCCATCCACTCGATAGATGATTACCGTTTTTTCGTAGGTGACGGAATCTCAGTGCTCATGAAACGCGCCTTGCCTGAAGATAAAAGAAGTGAAGACATTATCCGTCTTTGTATTCAGGCCTATCGCGAAGAATACCGCCGTAATTGGAAGGTAAAAACCATGCCTTACGACGGGATAACGGAGATGCTTGACGCGCTGACGTCTCGCCATCTGAAAATGGCCGTTCTCTCCAACAAACCTGACGAATTTACAAAACAATGTGTTAATGAATTTTTCCCACGCTGGACGTTCGACGTGGTACTAGGACAGCGGAGTTCTTTGCCCATCAAGCCTGACCCGTCAGGCGCAATAGAGATAGCTCGTTGCCTGAACATTTCCCCCGCAGATTTTATTTATCTTGGCGATACTGCCATTGACATGAAGACGGCCACCGCGTCCGGCATGTTCCCTGCAGGCGCCACGTGGGGGTTCCGTTCTGAAAAAGAACTACAGGAAAACGGCGCGCGTGTGCTGCTTAAAACACCGTTGGAAGTTATAAGGCTGCTTGATTTGGAGTAGCAACGGCAGGTTGGGTGGAGGCATGAAACTTAACAAATCAAATGGTAAGTATTAAAACGATGCTTACAACTCATTCACAAACGTGCCAACATACTTTTCAAAGGTATTGAGCAACGTTTTTTGATTCATGTTTTTATGGGCGTCGGTGAGGATTGGGCATAGCTTTGTTTTCATCGTTGATAAGATGTCCCGGTTGGTATAGATGAATCGGGCAACCGACTGGATTTCCAAATACAATTCGAGACAGCTCCCGGAAGGGCTTCTTATGGAACAACGATTGTCCCAGCCTGACCATTCCCAGGAACAGACCAAGTCGAGCTTTTTTCTGATAAAATTTTCAAATAGTGCCTGGCACCAGGCACGGTGATATTTCCCGTCAAATTTTATGTATGCAGGCTCTCCACAATGGCCTTCGCATGACGACCAGGTGGATATCCCGGCGGAAGAGAAGGACTTTACGAGCCGGGCAATGAACGGTTCCAAATCAAACACCCGTACTTGTGGGATGTGATTGACGCCTTTGAACTGTTCAAACTTGCCGTACCAATCCCGTTCCCAGTTTAAACGAAATAGGTCAACCGGTATCTCGTTGGTAAAGAGTGCGGTAATATAGTGAAGATCGTTGATGGGATACTTCTGTGTGTCGATATTGTTGAAAAGGGCGTGTTGGGCGCTGGCCGTGTCGTTGTGGATAATGGCGTCCTGATGCGAACCGACATATTTATGCTTGTAGTTAATGTCCTCCAAAGCCTCCAGAAATCCACCGTCTTCAGCATGTGAATCAGCGCTCAACCGAACTATTTCGGTTGCCTTGTCTAATTCCAGAAAAAACCCCCGCGCTGAAAATATTTCATAAAAACGATGAATATGCCCTTGTTGTCCGTTGGTAATAGTAGTAATAAAATTGTTTATAATGGATGGTTCCATTTGATCATATCTTTTATTATTGCAATTAAACACGAGTTCCGTTAGGAACAAAATATTGGTAGAAGATAAAGAGGGAAACCGTGATAGTTCCGTAGGAACGAAATATGGGTAGAATAATTGGATTTTACCTATATCATGCCTACGGCATTTAGTTTGTTACGCTTACTATTTCTACCGATATTTTGTCCCTACGGGACATTTAAAAAACAGACACAGATTGAATTTCAAATATATTATGCGTTTGGCATAGTCTAATTTACCGTCAAAAGTCGAATTAAAATCACCCATTATCAAGATTGGTTGACGGTAATTTCGTAAATGCCTATTCCCTAAGTTAATCTTATTACAAGGTGTTTATATTACCATAATCGGGTCACATTACTCAAACAATTACATGCGGTTACCTAAAAGAAAGTCAAAAAGATATAGAATTAAAAGGGGTTAAAGTGATATAATAATTGTAATTACTTAGTTATTGTATTACCCTGCAAAAAACTCTTTTTTTGTAAGTTTTTTACAATGGAAAATAGGGATTAGAATTTATGCTAAAAGAAAAAATTGGATTTATCGGCGGCGGGAAGATGGGTGAGGCGCTTTGTAAAGGCCTTATTAATGCTAAAGTGAGTAATGTTGACCAAATTATGGTTAGCGACGTGAGTGTTGGGCGTTGCAAGTTGTTAACCCAGGAGATTGGCGTAAGAACCACCGGTGATAATAAAGAAATTGTTTCTTTTGCAGATATTGTTGTACTAGCGGTTAAGCCACAAATGATGAATGAGGTCATTAGCGCTTTAAAAAATGATATTACTCCCCGGCACTTGGTGATCTCTATTGCTGCGGGGATACCGATACGGTTCCTTGAATCCCGGTTATCCGCAGGCGTTCGGGTTATCCGTGTGATGCCAAATACCCCGTGTCTTATCGGCGCCTCTGCTACCGCTTTTGCTTTGGGGATGCATGTTAACGATGCGGATGCCCGGACCGTATCAACCATTTTCAGCGCCGTTGGCAAGGTGTTCCGCCTGGATGAGAAGCACCTCGACGCCGTTACCGGGCTGAGCGGGAGCGGTCCAGCCTACGTCTATATGTTCATAGAAGCGTTGTCCGAGGGGGGGGTTAAGATGGGACTTCCACGTGATACGGCGACCATTCTAGCCGCACAGACCGTACTTGGCGCTGCCAGGATGGTATTGGAAACGGGTCTGCATCCGGCACAGTTAAAGGATGCCGTCACCTCACCCGGCGGGACGACTATCGAGGGGATAAGCAAATTAGAAGATGGGAAATTCAGGGCGTCTGTTATTAACGCCGTTGAAGCAGCAGTGATAAAGTCGAAAAAATTAGGGGAACAACTATAATTTAGTGATAGGTGTAGGAATTCAGATAAATTTATGTAGGAGACGATGACATGTCAGAGCCAGGTTTATTTTGTCAGGTTAATACAGCAGCTAGCGGCCCAGCAGAAACGGCAAAGAAGCACGTGCCGGTAATTAACGTCCCCGCCTCTGTAAAGGCAGGACAGCCATTTACGGTAAGTATAAAAGTTGGTGAAGCGCCCCATGTGATGGAAAACGGACATTTTGTTCAATTTGTTGACCTGTATTGTGGCCACATTTATATTTCCCGTGTGGATTTAACGGCGGAACTTTCCCGGCCGGAGGTATCTGTTACGGTGGTATTGCATCACGAAGGGAACCGGATGCTTCGTGCGTTTAGCCGATGCAATCTTCATGGTATATGGGAAGGGACAAAAGAGGTGTGTGTTTCCAAGTAACATTTTTTTTTGATGAAAGGCCTTTATGATAAAGATTAAAACTTTTACGTCAGCATTGCGCATGTTTCACGTTCATAACGAACTGACGGCGCTGGATGCCGAGGTGAATGATTTTCTGCAGAAGAACAAGATACAAAAAATAGTGTCCGTTAATGACTGCACTACAAGCAATAACGGGGATACTATGGGTATTATTCGTGTTGTTGCTTATGAAGAATAGTGTAGGAAAAATTTTTGTATTTGTATGGATTGTAGAGCGAAGAACCTCTTCGCTCTACAGAGAATACTTGTCCACTATCTAATTTAAGGAGGAAAAGTTATGGCTAAGAGAGGTATTTTTTCGGTAGTGTCGGTTGTGGCCGTTTTATGTGCGTGGTTTTGTGTTTCCGGGATTCCTGTTTCTAAGGCGGGCGATGGTGATGCAGTTAAGTTGTATACGACCCACTGCAAGGCGTGCCATGGTGAAAATGGAAAGCCAACAGAACTTGGCTTTGGGTTGGAAGCGCGTGATCTCACCGATGCCAATTGGCAGTCAAAGGTGACCGATGAGAAGATCATTAAGCAGATCGAAGATGGAACGCCTGAGAAGATGATGCCGTTTAAGACCAAATTAAGTAAAGAGGAAATTAACTCCCTAGTGCCGGTCGTAAGGAGTTTTGGGAAGAAATAGTGCGTGGGTGTTTAAGTCAGATAGCGGTTACGAAACTTATCTGAAATATGGCATACCACTGTTTCCCGCTGGCTAGAGGGAGTGGACAGACACAAATAAGAATGTTTGCATACATACAACTGAATATCTACTATTATATTCTCATAGATGATAGCACACTATGCAATGAATGGTGAGTCAGTTGTATGTACCGAAATGAAAATTTCTCCTCGTTCCCAAGCTCCAGCTTGGGAACGGGATTGCAATAAAAACTCTGCTTTGAGTCAGAATGAGAACTCTTCCGAAAAAAATGAAGCAGGAGCTTCTTGGTACAGGCATGTTCCCAATCTGGAGCTTGGGAACGAGTTGAAGCGCCGTAGGAGCGGTCTGTTATATGCTTTCAGAAAACTATGTGGTTGCGTGTTTGGCAAAAATAACAGGCCGCCTCCTCTGGATTGGGCTTCTTTATGGTTTTGTGGTGAAATTTGCTTTGGTTGCGGCATAGCCGCACCAAGCAGGTAATTCATTGCTTGTTTTCAAAAACAGGAGGGATATTTTATGCGTCATTCAATTACAACAATACTTTGTGGTGTGCCAATATTTTTGGCGGCTTGGTTGTGTTCCAGTGTTTTGGTAAGCCATGCTCAAGAGGAAGGCGTTAATGCAAAGAAACTATTTGTCTATCACTGTGCTACTTGTCATGGTGAAGATGGAAAGGGTACCAAAAGGGGCCACGAGCTGAAAAGCCCAAATCTTGCCGATGCAAATTGGCAGGCAAAGAAAAAAGACGATGAGATACTCAATTCCATCACCAATGGTAAAAACAAGATGCCACGATGGAATGAGAAGCTGAAGCCGGAGGAAATACAAGCGCTGGCCAATTATGTGCGAAAATTGGCGCCAAAAAAGAAATCCTAACGAGTAGGTCAACCGTCCCCGGTTGACATTATAATTTTTCCTGATTCTAATGGCGATTTTTTGGCTTGTTGTATATGTGAGTTTTAGAAATAATCATGTGGGTACCGTTTTGAGTAATAGAGGAATGTCATCAATGGGAGTCTGTGTATGAAAAAAATTGGCGTATTGACCGGTGGTGGTGATTGTCCTGGATTGAATGCCGTTATTCGTGCGGTTGTAAAATCTGCTGCTGAGAAATACCATTGCGAAGTAATTGGGTTTGAGGATGGGTTTGACGGTCTTGTCCTTCCCGATAGAACTCGTGAGTTGTCATCCAGGAGTATCCGGGGAATATTGCCTCTTGGCGGAACGATTCTGGGCACAAGCCTCAGGGCAAACCCGTTTGAATATAAGGTGACAAAAGACGGCAAATCCGAGATTAAGGATGTTACCCAGGACGTTATCAAAAGGATCAGTTCACTTGGCTTGGACGCCCTTGTTGTAATTGGTGGAGATGGCACTCTCAACGTTGCTCACGAACTGTTTAAACTTGGATGCCCTGTCGTTGGTGTTCCCAAAACCATAGATAATGATATCGTAGCTACGGATGTTACCTTCGGATTCAGCACCGCAGTGGAAACGGCCACATACGCTTTAGACAAACTTCATACGACGGCGGAAAGCCATCACAGGGTGATGGTGATGGAAGTAATGGGGAGATACGTGGGATGGATAGCCTTGGAAAGTGGAATTGCCGGCGGCGCCGACGTGATCCTCATCCCTGAGATTCCCTTTGATATGAAGAAGGTTTGCGGGAAGATTAACGACCGTTGGGACAAGGGAAGCAAGTCATCCATTGTCGTTGTGGCAGAAGGCGCAAGGCCATTTGACGGCGATGTTTCAATTGTCGCTTCCGGTGAGGCCGGTGGTCAGGCGGTACGGCTCGGTGGAATTGGCCAAAAGGTTGGAAATTACCTAGCTGATAATACACAAAAAGAGGTGCGAGTTACCGTCTTGGGCCATATACAAAGGGGCGGTTCACCTAATGCCTACGACCGCATACTATCTACACGGTTTGGCGTGGCGGTGGTTGATTTGATCGCTAATAAGCGGTTTGGGGAGATGGTCTGCCTGAAGGGCAGTAAGATTGAGTCTGTTCCACTTCGTGACGTTGCCAAAGGGCAAAGAGTGGTGCCAACGGAGGACGGGTTGGTAATAACAGCAGAATCGATAGGGATTTGTATGGGGCGATAAGGATGCTAGCAGGGGCTAGTCTTTACAAACGAGTCAAGTTTTGGAAAGAACTACTGGAAACACAGATTGCACAGATTAAAAAAAGCCATGGAAGTGGTCGCCTCTATGCATTATCTAATGAGGAATTTGAATATCGAATATCGAACAAGGAATAACGAATGTCGAAGGATAGGAGAACTTCATCATTCGATATTCAACACACCATTAAACGGATTCGATACTCTGGAGATTTTTCTAACTTTACTCTTCCGACTCGTTCGGGTTTGGTTTTATCAATCCAAATCTGTGAAATCTGTGGTTTCAGACTTTTTTCATTAATCTGAGGTTCTGCCTCTTTACATAGTCTAATGTGATGAACGTATACGTATTAAAAAAGGTTGGGGAGAGTGAATATGTGCGTTGAATTATTTAGCTTGCGGGACAAGGTTGCAGTGGTTACGGGTGCCGGGAAGGGACTTGGTAAATCAATGGCTATCGCGCTTGCTGAATCGGGCGCCAGCGTTGCCGTTGTTAGTCGCACCCAGTCAGAGGTTGAGGAAGCGGCCAAAGAGATTCGTGACAATGGCGGAAACGCCTTGCCGCTGGTCGTGGACGTCACCAGGGAAGTGGAAGTGGTAGGGATGGTTGAGCGGGTAATGAGTGAATACAAATCCATTGATATACTGGTGAATAACGTAGGGGCTTTCAAAGGCGGACCATTTATCGAGTCCACGATTGAGGACTGGAAAAAGATGATGAACATCAACCTTACTGGTACGTACCTTTGTTCCAAGATCGTTGGAATGCGCATGATCGAAAAACAAAAAGGCAAGATCATTAACGTCAGCTCAGCGTTGGGAGTCTTGGGGGCAAGCGGATCTTCCGCGTACTGCGTGAGCAAGGGGGGGGTGATACAGTTAACGAGGGCGCTGGCCATTGAATGGGCAAAATATAATATTAACGTGAATTCCATTGCCCCTTATTCGATGGAAACTGAAACGACTAAGAGCATGATGGAGGATGAAAAGGTCAAAAAAGCCGTACTTTCAAAGATACCGCTAAAACGGATCGGCCAGCCATCGGATCTCTCCGGTGTTGTTGTTTTTCTGGCGGCAAGTGCGTCGGATTACATTACAGGGCAGGTGATATTTGTAGACGGAGGCTTTTCTGTACAATAGGTAATTTTCTTAAGGAGGATCGCTATGGATGCAGGATGTTTGAAAAAGGCCGTTTTGGGATGCGCAGTATTGGTACTGTTGGTAGTTCAGGGTGCGAACGGGGGGGATTTCCCCTTGTATCCACCAATCGTCCCTCTTCCACCGCTAGTCGTTCCCGCAAATAATCCACAGACAGCCGCAAAGATTGAACTGGGCAAGCAACTTTATTTTGATCCTCGTCTTTCCGGGAATAACTGGATTAGCTGTGCCACCTGCCATAATCCTGTCTTGGGTTTTGGTGATGGGTTGCCCCGTATGCTGGGCGGTCCAACCTCCAGGGAAGGTGGGCGGCATTCTCCCACGATTATCAACTGTGCTTACAATGAATTTCAATTCTGGGACGGACGTGCCTCTTCCTTAGAGGAACAGGCGCTTGGCCCCATCCAAAGCCCAAACGAAATGAATGAAACGTTGGACAATGTAGTTCGAAAGCTGAACGTTATTCCCGGATATGCAAAGGCATTTAAGGAAGTATTTGGAACACCCGTGACAGCCGACGGCATAGCCAAGGCCATCGCTGCCTTTGAACGCACGATTGTGTTTGCAAATTCACCGTTCGACCGGTATATGCAAGGAGATGCGCGAGCTATGTCAGAGTCCGCAATACGCGGTATGGAATTGTTTATGGGGAAGGCGGAGTGCATTGTATGCCACAACGGCCCGAACTTTACCGACAACCAATTTCACAATATCGGCGTGCCTGCCGATGGGCCGATAAAAGAGGATTTAGGACGTTACAACGTTACAAAAAACAATGCAGACAAGGGCGCTTTTAAAACACCGACGTTGCGGAACATTACGGATACTGCCCCTTATATGCACAATGGCTTTTTTCCGACCTTGTTTGAGGTCGTGCAGTTTTATAATGGTGGCGGTGGACGGAGTGAGAACAAAAGCGCGGACATGCATGCGCTGCATTTATCCACGCAAGAGGTAGAAGACCTTACTGAGTTTATGAAGGCATTGAAGGGTGAGCTTGTCCAGATAAAGTATGAAGCGATCCCGCTTGCATACCCTAATTTACCGAAGGATTTTTGAAGCATGGACGTCCTCTTAGCGTCGCTGATTGACACTCTTGAAGCCTTACCTGAGCATCCCTCAGTTGAAGGACTGAGACACGTCATATCAAAGACAAAGGTGTTGGAAATTTCCTTAGATGAGTACGTAAGGTTTTCTGATAAGGGGTATGCACGGCACAACGTCTATGGTAGCCGTAGATGTGAGATAACGGTCTTGTGTTTAAAAAAGGGGCAGGTTACCCCCATACATGATCACGGCGGCGCTATTGGTGCCACGGTTGTCCACAGTGGCCGCATGACTGAGGAACTCTTCAATAGACAGCCTGGTGGCCTTATTGTCCCAATCAGTACCCGTAAGGCTTCTCTAAACGAAATAACCACGGTGGATGTCAGCACCATCCATCGTGTTTTGAATGTGAATCGTGAGGGGCTGATTACCGTCAATATCTACTTTCCTCCGTTAACGGCGATGAACATTTACAACCTGGAAAACACACGGGTTGAAAAATGGGAGAATTTTAGTCAAAAGCAATAAAGTAGTGCAGGCTTCCAGCCTGCTTGTGTCTCACTACGATATGAAAGTCACTGAAGATGTGGCGGTATACTGTCCCCCGCTGGCGGGGGATTAAGGGGGAGGGCCGGCACAAGTAGGAATTTTAGCACAAGTACAATTGGCTATCTAAGTGTTTCTTTTTTTTAAATGTCCCGTAGGGACAAAATATCGGTAGAAATAACAAGCGAATACAAACATAAAATGCCATAGGCATGATATATTTAAAACACAATTGTTTTTCTACCAATATTTCGTTCCTACGTAACTAATACTGTTTCTCTGTTTATTTTCTACCAATATTTCGTCCCTAACGGAACTTTGTTATACATTAATTATGCAACTATTTTTGGTGTTGTACAAAAGGGTATTTGAATGTTTTAATTCGAGTCTTTGTGGTTAAGCTCTTTTTGGTTGCGGCATAGCCGCGCTCGGATGACAGGCGAGGACGCCTGACCTACCATAATTGCAATCCCGTTCCCAAGCTGTAGCTTTGGAACGAGGCGAATAGGGCTTAACTTAACGTTGTTGATGTGATTGTATCCGTAAAATATAAGGAGAACTGTTACGTATGAAATATGAAAATTTTAATGATGCGGAAGTCTTAAGAATTGCGGTAAATATGGAGGAAGAGGGATTGGTGTTTTATTCGTCGCTCGCAAAAAGCGTGAAAAACGCAAAGGTAAAGGAGATATTCTCGATACTTGCTAATGAAGAAAAAGACCACCTCAATAATTTCCAAAAGGTTTATAACGAAATAACCACCTCACGAGATGCTGCTCAAGGTTGCGAAGACTACACGGTAGACGAGTATATAAGACATCTGGTCGAGACGGGCGTATTTACGCAAAAGGGTGAGGTAAAAAGATTGACCGCTGAGATAAAAACAGACTTAGACGCATTGAGGATAGGCATTCAGGCGGAAAAAGACGCCATCTTGTTTTATAGCGAGGCGGCAAAAAACACGAAAAACAAGGAAGGGCAAAAGGCATTTGAATTTCTAGCAAGCGAAGAGAAAAAGCATTTGAAACTCCTTGCCGATTTGCTGAGGGTGTTAAAGAAGTAACGTTCTTAATAATTGGGTGAAACAGATTTCATATTTTGAAACTGAAAGAAGAGGTGTAAAATGAGGAGAATTGGAATAGCAACGATAGTATTTTGCATATTGTGTTTTGCTCTTTCAACGGTTTCGTTTGCCCAGCCGGGAATGCAATGGAGAGGCGGCGGTGGGTGGGGTTCGGGAGGCGCATACAATAGGATTTACGATCTCAAAACGGTTGAAACCATCAGTGGAGAGGTGGTAAGTGTAGACGCAATTACACCTTTGAAGAGTATGTGCTACGGTGTACATCTAACGTTACAAACGAAGAAGGAAACTATCTCTGTACACCTGGGTCCCAGTTGGTACATTGAAAATCAGGACACTAAGATAGAGCCTAAAGATAAAGTGGAGGTAAAAGGTTCGCGGGTTGCCTTTGATGGCAATCCGGCTATAATTGCCGCCGAGGTTAAGAAGGGTGATGAGGTGTTAAATCTTCGGGATGAAAAGGGTTTTCCGTTTTGGAGTGGATGGAGAAAGCGCTAGCTTATCGCAAGTAGAACATACATTAGGCAGGATTTTACTGTCTATTCAACTCGATTACTGGTCTTTGCGTGAAGATCAAAAGAAACTAGGCTAATGAATATTTGTTTCACCCAATTTAAATAGTTAAAGATCGGTTAAGTGGTGCAAACCACGCCCTTGTATTTAATTTCTAGCGCGTCTTTCCGTGTCTATTATTTCTTGTATGCACAGGCGCAGAAATGAGAATGGATAGCTAATGGATAAATCAAAAGTAAACCTTATAATTAACGTCCTCATGTTCTTCTGCGTAATGGCTGTTACCGGAATCGGATTGCTTATGAAATATGTCCTATTGCCGGGCAGAGAAACATTAGCGATGTATGGTAGAAAAGTAGACTTGTTCTTTTTGGGGAAGGATCGGCACGAATGGGGTATGATCCATCTTATCATTGCCTTTGTTTTTCTTGGTTTGATGACCCTTCATATAGTTCTTCACTGGAAGACAATGTGGATATCGTACCGTCGGTTCATTGGTAATAAGGTTTTGAGATTTGCACTTGTTGTAATTGTTGCCGTTGCAGGTGTGTTTCTCGTGGCTTTCCCTTTAGTGGTGAATCCTGAGTTACGGAAGTCGGAACGAAAAGGAAGCCATCAGCGTGAAAACGATAAAGAAAAAGACACAAAAAAGGCAACCTGGTAGCAGTCCGTGCCATATCGGTGAATCCTATAATCGGTAATGTAATTTGATAGACATGAACCCTGAAGCCACTTTCCGGAAATCGAGTTTTCGAGACTCATTAATACGGCTTAACAGGCTTGATAAACAAGGGTTTGCTGCCTTGGTGTTTAAACCGGGCATGTTGTTTAAAGACATTGCCGTATGGTGGTGCGCCGGTGGGGTTAGGCGCAGACCGCATGAGGGCTTGGATATCTGCTTTTACCGTGATGTGTCAGGCCAAAATTGCCGTCTTACCGAAAAAACAATGATTCCGGTAATATATGACGGTAAAATAGCCCGGATTCATGACGACTTTTTAGGTAAGTCTGTCTATGTAATGCATGAAATTTACGATGGTAACGGGAACCGTCTTTACACCGTTTATGGCCATACAAGCCCCCTCCGTGACATGGGAGAAGGAAAGGAATTGCGAGAAGGGGACCCTTTTACGACGATTGCAGACGTTGGAACGAAGAAAACGGTAATTCCACCGCATGTACACCTATCGGTAGCTTGGATTCCCGTGACCTTTCCGTGTGAAAGGCTAAACTGGGATACGATGAGCAATCCCAAAGTCGTTACCCTTTGTAATCCGTTAGATTGCCTGTAGCTCAAACCTTCAGGTTTGATGGCTGTGGTATATAACTGCGCATTATTAAACAGACATTATGGTCGGCAAAACTGCGCCACTAAAGGGATAATCAAGTCTGGATTATTTTGCATGGTATCGAAAGTGT
>JACVXV010000088.1 GCA_015661205.1 Candidatus Brocadiaceae bacterium | reverse complement strand
GTCCCGTAGGGACAAAATATCGGTAGAAATAGCAAGGGCATACAACCATAAAGTGCCGTAGGCATGAAATATTCAAAACCCAATGGTTTTTCTACGAATATGTCGTTCCTACGGAACTAAGACCGTTTTTGTGTTTGTTCTCTACCAATATTTCGTTCCTGCCGGAACTTTGCAACGCATTGATTTATTTTGTGTCTAAGCGCTCAACCGAAGACTGCCGGAGTTGGACGAATAGAGCCCCAGCGGGGCGGCCTGTTTGTAGAATAGAGAATCTAAACACCGCAAAAGCTCCGTAGGATCGACCTGTGGTTGTTGGTAGGCATCATGTCTTCGTTTGATAATAAAAAACACAGGTCGCTCCTACGGAGCTAAATAGCATAATTTGCATAAAATGCTACAAACAGGCCGCCCCTATGGGGCTGAAAGAAAGGCAAACAGCCTTGCAGTTGTTGCAAGGCTGAGTCCGCCCGAAGGGCGTTAAGTTCCCCTTTATTTCTCTGCGTTCTCTGCGCCCTCTGCGGTGAACAATTACAAAAAAAGAGGTCTTTACCGGTGAAGTAACCATGTCCGTTTGTAAAACAGAGGCGATTACCTTGAGGAGAACGGATTATAGTGATTCCAGCCAGATAATTACCTTTTACACCCGCGACTACGGAAAGATACACACCCTCGCAAAAGGATTCAAACGTATCGCCAAAAAGAGCGGTACGAAGGCCGTTGACCTCTTAACGCACAACCAAATACTCTTTATCAAGAAAGAGCATACCACGCTTTATACCCTGACAGAAGCCATTTTGCAGGATAGCTATCCGTTGCTCAGGCTGGACCTGGACAAATACTACCGCGCCTCGTATGCAACCGAACTGGTAAACGAATTCACCGAGGAAAACGACCCGAGCGAACAACTCTTTGATGCTTTTCGGGAAACCGTTAGGGGGGTATCGACGGACGCTGACGCAACCATCAGGATGCTGGTTTTTGAAATAAAATTACTGAAGATATCCGGATACCTGCCGGAATGGAGACATTGCGTTAATTGCAAAAAAGACGTTCAGCAGAGAGCCGAGGCCTATTTTAGCGCGAAAGAGGGCGGCGTATTGTGCGCTGAGTGCGGGACAAAGGGCAGAAATGGGATTATGGTGCCTACCGGCAGTATGCTTATTGCCGGCCGGTTGTCGGAACTTAACATGCAAAAACTGGAACGCGTTAAAGTGCCGTTGCCTATTTGTGTTGAAATAGAAAAGATGCTGCGATATTATATGAACTTCGTGCTAAACAAAGAATTAAACTCCTGGAGGTACCTTAGGCTGTAAGAAACAGGCTATTAAACCAATATGATTAAAAGAAGATTATGCCTCTTTTTTATTGTAGCGCTCGTGGAAATCGCAACGTCGATGCCTTCTTTCGGAGAGTGGGTTTGGAATAAAGAGACGGGATGGATGAAATCCCCGTCGTCAGACGTTACAACGATAGAGCAGCGTTACCAATACGCCCTTTCCCTCGTTGTGGAACAAAAATATCTCAATGCCATCAAAGAATTCGAATTGATTATCGACGCCGACCCTAAATCGGAATATGCGGAAACCTCCCGGATAAACATCGGGTGGGCTTATTATCTTAACGGCGATTGTAAAAAGGCGTTGAAGATGTACAACGCCGTCCTGAAAAAACATCCCGGCACGCGCAGGACGATGGAAGTATTAGAGAAAATGTACCAAGTAGGTGTTTCCCAGATGGATACTAACGAAGATGAGGCTATAAACGTTTTTGAGAAAATTATAGAAAAACAACGGCTCGGCCCCCTTGCCCCCGATGCGCAGATCAAGATAGCTGATTGCCATTTTAAACTTGCGCACTATGAAGAAGCCGTTGATGCCTACGAAAAGTTCCTGGAAAACTATCCCAAACACGCATGGGTGTCTTATGTGCAATACCGGATACCGCTTTCGAAAGTGCATCATGAAAAGCAACAAGAGCGGAATTACGGTTTCTTAACATCTGCCAAAGAAGGCTTTGAAGAGTACCTGGTCACCAATCCGAATGGCGTTTATGTGGAAGATGCAAAGCGGATGATAAGGGAAATACGCATTATTTCGGCAGAACGGGAGTTTAACATCGGAGAATTCTACATCAGACGTAAAAAACCGAAGGCGGCCGTGATGTATTTCCAAACGGTGATAACGAATTATCCCGGCACCCTGTGGGCAGAAAAGGCGCAGGAAAAGATCGACTTTCTCAGGATGATTGAGGCAATAAAATAAAACGGAAAAGGATAAAATTACTATGGGCATGTACTTTTTCAAAGGTTTGTTGAATCTGACGCGAAATGCTGCAAGGGCGCGCCTGCATACCGTCGCCATTTTGCTGGTCTTGAGCGTTCTTTTAGGAAGCTGCGGGTATTCTTCCAAAGCAGTGCTTCGGTCGAACGTGCGTAGTATTTACGTGCCTGTTTTTGACAACAAGACCTTTCGCCGGGGATATGAGTTTGACCTAACCAAGGTTGACAGAGATGAGGCGGATTCCATCCTTTATGGAAAGATTACTAACGTTGTTGAAGGTGTGCTCATTGGAGATTTTACGGACAACATTGTAGAAAGCCGTCTGACGGTTTTTGTAGATATCCGGTGGGTAGATACCCGGACGGGAAGGACTATTGTCGAACGGCTGAATATTGCGAGATCGGCGGAGTTTATCGTACCGAGAAACGAAACGGCAAGCACGTCCGGCAATGAGGCCTTTGTAGGCATTGCATACGGTATAATAGAGGCAATGGGGGATGAGTGGTAACGTTGAAGCCTTCGGTAGAAAGACGCTTCAAATGCAACTCAATGCAGCGATATGGCAAGGGGACAGCGCGCAGCGGATACACTCCAAAGAACCGCCTTCAACGTTGCATATCCCGGCGGCGTGCTGCATCTCGGTGGTAAAACCCACGTCATGGGAATTCTGAACGTAACCACAGACTCTTTTTATGACGGCAAACGGTACTACGCGGCAAAAGACGCCGTAAACCATGGCCTCACCCTGGCTGCGGAAGGCGCCGATATTATTGACATCGGCGGAGAATCCACACGGCCGGGCGCCCATCCGGCGTCAGAAGCCGATGAACTAAAACGAGTAATTCCCGTCGTAAAGGCGTTATCAAGACAAATCAAAATACCGATTTCTATCGACACCTACAAGGCTGCCGTAGCAGAGAAGGCAATTGACGCAGGAGCGTCGATCATTAATGATATCGGCGGTTTGACCCTGGATAAAAGGATGGCTGCCGTTGCCGCCGCGGCAAAAGTCCCCATCATTATCATGCACAAAAAAGGCACACCGAAAACGATGCAGCGCCGTCCGATGCACAGCAGGAAAGTGTTGCCGGAAATAATATCGTATCTAAAAAAATCCATCGCCATTGCAATCAAAAACGGTATAGAGAGCGATAAAATTATACTCGACCCCGGCATTGGCTTCGGTAAAACGGCATTGCATAATCTGGAAATCTTAAAAGGGCTGAAAGAACTTGTCCCTATAGGGTTTCCCCTCTTGATCGGGACTTCGCGGAAGAATTTTATTCGCACGATACTGGACGTTTCCGTTCAGGACAGCCTGTACGGCACACTTGCAACCGTTGCCATTGCCGCCATGAACGGCGCTCATATCGTCAGGGTGCATGACGTCCGTGCAACCGTCCAGGTAGTAGCTATTTGTGATGCCGTTATGAATCAGCCCACGTAGCGCGGGGGAGCATCCCCCCGCCATTCGCCTCGCTCCCAGACTGGATATTGGGAACGAGAAAAAAACTTGGAACCACAGATTGCACAGATTTCACAGATTGTAGGAAATAGATCACGTGACGTCTGTACTGGTAGAGACGACTCCTTCGCGACTTAATTCGTAATACTACGTTTTCACGCTGTGGCGAGGGAACGAGTTGAATCTGTGTAATCTGTGAAATCTGTGGTTTTAAATGCTTTTAATCAGTCTGAATCACTGCTTCATTAAGTAAACTTATTGGTGAAATCAAATCATGCTTGAAAAAATAGTGGACTTGTTCAGAGACGTGGACGTCTGGATTATAGGCAAATCCCTGGGTGAAATATTTCTTATCTATATGGTTGTATACATAGTGCTAAGAATCATGCAGGGACCCCGCGGAACGACGGTTTTGAGGGGTTTGGCGTTCATCATCGTCATGATATCGGTGATAATTCTGTTCTTTGTAAGAAAATTGCAACTCCTTACGATTGACTGGCTGGTTTCGGAATTTGTGCCGGTATTCATCATACCGATAATCATCCTCTTCCAACCCGAATTCAGGCGCGCCTTACTGCGGCTTGGACAAAACCCCGTCTTTAACATATTCTTAAAGCCTGAATATCACGTGATTGATGAGATTGTAAAGGCCGTCGAGAATTTGTCAGGCGGCAAAGTCGGCGCGATAATCGCCATTGAGCGAGAAGTCGGTTTGGACAACTTTGTTGAAACGGGGACAAAAATAGACGGAACAGTCTCAAGCGAACTTCTGTGCACCATATTTTGGTCCGGTACCCCATTACATGATGGCGCCGTTATTATTCAGGAGCAAAAGCTAAGCGCCGCCGGATGCCTGCTTCCCCTCACAGAAAGCACGGAGATTTCAAAAAGGCTGGGAACCCGCCACAGGGCAGCCGTAGGCCTCACCGAGGAGACGGACGCGGTTACCATTGTTGTGTCGGAAGAGACGGGTACGATTTCAACCGGAATCAAAGGAATTCTCACCCAGGGAATCGATGCAAAAGAGTTAAAAAGGATTCTTAACGAACTATACCGGGAAGGCCCTATCGCCGCAAGGAGTAAACAGGCTTGATCAAGGAGATATTCACAGGAAACGTTCTTACCAAACTTATGGCGTTTGTCATGGCTATCGCCCTCTGGTTATATGCAATTAACCGCCACACGGGAGATGTAAGGGAAATGGTCAATCTGAACATTTCCGTTCCGGAAGGCATAACAATACAGGAACAGAGCGCAAAGGAAGTGGCCTTGCATCTGCGGGGACCGCAACACATCATCGACAACCTGTCGGCCATGATAAAGGCTAATAAGATTTTTGCAAAATATACCGTACCCGAATCCCCGCAGGGCATTGAAGACCGGGAAAAGCAAACGATCCCCATTACCAGGCAACTGCTGAATTTGCCAAAGGACGTTAAATTGATATCCGTCTACCCTGACAAGGTGGACATATTATTAAGCAAATTGCAGAAAAAAAGGTTAATGATCAATATACAAAAAAAGGGGGAGCCGTTCATTGGACATGCGATTACCAATGAATTTGTGTTTCCCAAGGAAGTGGAGGTAACAGGACCGCTGAATGCCTTGAAAGAGGTGGTGACTATTAATACGATACCAATTGACGTCAGCGGTATTACAACAGAACAAAACCGTACGTTTCCCTGGAAAATCGGAATTGACCAAAAGGTGCTTGTGAAACGGGGCGACAAGAACGTTTCCATTCCCGTTGAATGCGCTGAGGAAGTCCGTATATGGCTGCAAGTAGCGGAACAGCCGGATACACGACTGTTTGAAAAGATAAAGATCAAAATAATGCGGCCCGCGGATTACCCTTATGAAGCCAAACTGCAAGACGAGTATGCCACGATAAAGGTAAAGGGCACGAAGCCGCTTTTGGATAAGCTGACAGCAGAGGATATCGTTCTTTATGTTGACGTAACTTTATTAAAACCACCAGGACCTTATAAACAAGCAATAAAGTGTGTTTTTCCTAAAAACGTAGAATTTGCCGACAAGCTACCGGAAGCACACGTAGATATTAAGGAAAAAACACGCTCAATGGAGGTAAAATGATGAAATTAGGAGTAAATATAGACCACGTAGCAACCGTCCGGCAGGCACGGAAGACCTTTGAACCTGACCCGGTAACGGCAGCCGCGTTTGCAACACTCGGAGGCGCCGATATCATTACGGTTCATTTACGGGAAGACCGTAGGCACATACAAGACCGTGATGTGCAACTATTAAAAGAGACGGTGTTTACCAAACTGAATTTGGAAATGTCTATAGCGCCGGAAATCATCGATATTGCGCTCAAAATAAAGCCGGAACAGGTCACCCTGGTGCCTGAAAAAAGGCACGAGGTAACCACCGAGGGCGGCCTGGACGTTGTTTCTCAGAAAAAGACATTGTTGGAAACGGTAAAAAGATTTACGGATAGCGGTATAACCGTGAGTCTTTTTATCGACCCGGAAGAAGGCCAGATCGCCGCAGCAAAAGGCGTGCGCGCGCAATGCGTCGAGCTTCACACGGGAAATTACGCAAACGCAAGAGAAGACGACACTCGGTACCGTATGATAGAAAAACTTCAATCGGGGCTGAAGGTTGCCGGGAAATCAGGTTTGCGGGTAAACGCGGGACACGGAATAACCTATCACAACGTGGGACTGCTTGTGGAATCCCTCGACATCGAAGAATTGCACATCGGCCACAGCATTGTATCCCGTTCAGTCTTTGTAGGAATGCAGCAGGCCGTCTCGGAGATGAAGGAACTGATATTCAGGCATTCTTTGGTTAAGAGGTGTTAAATTATTACAACCGCGTCTACCCGTAAACCCGCTTAAATAAAATAAAAACCCCTGTACAATCCGGTCAATAGCGTAGAAGATGCGGACATTTTTTTAATAATGGTTTAAAAAATGAGTGTCGGAAAAAAAATAACGTTATTGTTTCTCCTCATGCTGGCGGCGGCAATCACCAACCTCTGTATCGTGTTTAATTACCAGGATGCCCAAAGACACGACGCAAACATTGTAAATGTAGCAGGAAGGCAGAGAATGCTGGTTCAAAAGATAACGAAACTGGCGCTCTCCATTGCCAAAGGCCATAACCGTGACCGCTATTATTTGAAAGAGGCAATCCATCTCTACGATGCTTCCCTGGACGTCCTGTGGCACGGCGGTGAAGCCGGGTCTATGGACGTTTTCATACCACCCGCGCCGGCTGACATGGATGAATTATTTAAAATAAACAAGGAACTGTGGAGGCGATTTAAGGAAAAGGCTGATGTAATTGCCAGGAGGGGACAAAATAACAATAAATTTAATAGCGCCATCAGCTACGTTTACCTGAATGATAACAAGCTTGTAAACGCCTGCGATGCAATTATTGCGAGATTTGGGAGCCGCTTCGGCTATAGGGCACTAAGGCTTCGGGTAATTTTTGTGGCCATGTTGGGATTTGACATTTGTGTTTTTTCCCTGGGATGCATATTGGGACTCAGGATAGTCAGGCCGATAAAAGCGCTTTCTAAAGCGGCAATGGAGGTGGGAAGGGGTGATTTGACAAAAACAATAAAGATATCCTCCTCAGATGAGATTGGAGAATTAGGGAAGGCCTTTAATACCATGGTTGCCAATTTGGAGACGTCAAGAAGCGAATTAATCCTGGCAAAAGACTACACCGATACGATCCTCGGAAGTATGCTCAATCCGCTTATGGTAGTTGACTTTGAGGGTACGATAAAGGTGGTTAACCGGGCAACGTTGGACTTGTTGGGATATACGGAAGAAGAACTGGTGGGAAAGCCGGTGGGTATGATTTTTAAATGGAAAGGCGAAGATGCGTCACAAAAAACACGCATACAGGAATTGACGAAAGAGGGCTTCGTTCGGAATTACAAGGCAAAGTCAGGCGAACATATACCCGTGGGGTTATACATGTCCATCATGCGGGAGAGAACCGGTAAACTCCTGGGGTACGTCTGTATTGCGCGGGATATGCGCCAGCTAAACAAGCTCGTGGTTGATTTGGAAAAAGCAAAGGCGGAGATTGGAGAGTGGTCCGTAACGTTGGAGAAAAAGGTGGATGAGCGAACGAAAGAGCTGAAACAGGCCAAGGAGCAAACGGAGAAATTGGTGGAGAAATTACGTAAGGCAAACGAGGAAATAAAAAGCTTCGCCCACATCGTTTCACACGACTTGCGCTCGCCCCTTGTCAATCTGAAAGGCTTCTCACATGAACTACGTGAAGCAACCGGAGAGATTAAACGCATTTTGAAAGAGGCATCCCCGCACCTTGCCGATAATCAGCGGCTCAGGGTAGAGGCGCTTCTTAAGGACGACGTGCCGGAAGCCCTGGATTTTATTGATGTATCGACCTCCGCAATGGAACGGCTCATCAGCCATATCCTCACCCTGTCGCGCATTGGAAATCGCACCCTGAGTCCCGTGGAAATAAACACCAATGAATTTGTTAAAAACAAACTTAAAATGTATCAGTATCAAATTGAAAGCAAGAAGGTGCGGGTGGCCGTGAAGGAATTGCCCGTTGTGGTGGCCGACGAATCCGCCCTGGATCAGATTTTTGGCAACATTATAACGAATGCGATTAACTACCTTGACCCGGAACGCCCCGGCGAGATTTAGATATCAGGAGAACTGCGGGAGGACGCCGTCCTTTTCCGCGTAAAAGATAATGGACGGGGCATTGCGGAAGCGGATCAGCGCAAGGTATTCGAATTCTTTCGAAGGGGAAGACATGCCAATACCGTTCCCGGTGAAGGGATGGGATTGCCGTACGTTAAGGCGTTGTTGGAACGGCACAGAGGTGAGATATGGTTCGAGTCCAAAGAAGGCATTGGAACCACGTTTTACTTTACCCTGGGCGTTATGAAGTAAAAAATCCGAAGCAGAGACCTTTCTTCGTTTTTTTCGATTTCTATGAATACCTCGGCTCAAATGTTCACCACCAATAATCCCTCAAATTTTGCTCGACAAAATTTGAAAAAAACAGTAGTCTAACTAATAGGCGATACCCATTCCCCCTTTATACCTGTTTCTAAGCAGTGGAGGAAACAACAGACTGCAAAACACTTGCACCTGTTCACATTTCAATCCACGCATCCATGGCAGAGGAAATCAAATGATCGAAAACAACAAATTCACCGAACCGGCAAAGTTATCGGCTACCCATAAGCCGATAAATACCTGGAAGCACATGGTTGCGCACGTGTGTATATGGTTTTTAGTCATAGCGCTTGTCATGGTTTATTTTACCTCGACAGGCGCACCACAAGCCGGCCTCCTGGAAGTTGGGGCATTCGCGTTAGTGTTTGTCGTTTTGTTTCATCTCGTCATGATGTATTTCCCCCTTGTCTCCAAGATCATCACCTCAGTAATTGTAGTTGGTTTTGGAATTTCTTTAATTTTCGTGAATTATCACTATTTAAAGGTTGTACAACCGAATGCTTCAGCGAGACAATTATTGGTGGGAGACCTGCTAGTTCATAAGATTTTAAAAACCATTAAAAGAGAACCGATCGCGACCGTGGCCAAAGAAGAAATTCCCCAAACAGTTCTAGCGCTGAAACAGGAAAAGCCGATAGCGACTTTAGGTCAATTAAAAGCAACGCCCCGGGACGCCATCAAGACGGAAATTTCCCTTAAATCATTGCAAGGAATGTCGCCTGCACCCATGATTGTGACTAAAACGCCTCTTATAGCCAAAAAAGACAAACACGAGTTGCGCACGGGCATTATGGACGAGGAGGTTGCCCATGTAGCATTCACAAAGAAATTACGTGAAACTATGGTTCAACGAGTAGCAAAAGCGAAAGACCTCATGCCCTTAAATGTTTCCAGGGTTATTCATGAAACATCGCTTGTTTCATTGGAAGGCCGTAAGCTTAAACCGGCCATAATGGTGATGTTTGAATCAATCGACATGAAGCAATTGATCGCACCCTTAAAAGAAGGCCGTATGCCGGTTCATTAAATATCTAAAACAATCGGTGCAATTCGACAATCCAAAAGCTGTGTTATCGTTGAAATCTGTAGTTTCAAACGTTTTTTACTGGTCAGAGGCTTTGCCTCACTAGTTCGAGATCATTTAAAAGAGGAGGCATATTATGAAAACAGGCATCGTTTTAGCACTTATACTGGTAGCATTCGTAAATGGGGCAAATTGTCAGGAACAGGGTAAAGATGGACTCCTGGATGCTGCAATTAAGGAGTTTCAGCAAGCAATAGAAAAAAATCCGGGATGCGCCGAGGCGCATTACAATCTTGGGATCGTGTATAACGAAAAAGGCCTGATAGAAGACGCTATCGCCGAATACAAAAAAACGTTAGAGATCGAACCCAATTTGGTAAAGGCATATAACAATCTCGGCGTTATTTATTATGAGGCAGGCCGGTTTGACGACGCCATGGAAAACCTGAAGAAGGCTATTGCGGTGTCCCCGCAGTATGTAGAAGCGCTGTATAACTTGGGAATTGTGCATCATGGAAAGAAACAATATCCCGATGCTATAGCGGCGTTTAAAAAGACCGTAGAACTTAATCCAACATTTGAACAGGGATATTATAATCTGGGTGTTGTCTACACCGATGTGAACTCCCTGGATGAATCGCTCGCGGCCTTTAAAAGAACAGTGGAAATTAATCCGCAGTGCTCGGATGCTTACTATAATATGGGTGTTGCCTATGCAAAGAAGGACCAATATGATGAGGCCATTAAATCTTTACTTAAAGCGCTGGAACTCAATCCCAGCGACGATAAGTCACACTTTGCCCTGGGAGTCATCTACCAAAACAAAAGGAAGGCAAAAGTGTCTGCCGGTAAACCAAAGTAAACTATTCTGAGTAAAAGATTTGACCTGCTTTGTGAATGTAGATTCTTGCTTCTTATAAGCCGGCAAATAGCCTGAGGAAATAATGGATGGGTGGGCCGAGTATCAAACCAATAATCGACACGTTGGTAAAATTCCCCATAAGGATCAATCCCAATAAAATAAAGGGGCTATAGCGTTCAACCTCCTTATATTTCATGGCCATTGGATAGGGCAATAACCCCTCCAAAATATGAGAGCCATCCAGTGGATACAATGGAATCATATTGAAGAATGCGAGGGACAGATTCATAATTATGCCCGTTAAAAAGAGATTGATCAAAAATGAGAGCAAATTATGCGGTAAAAACGACGCTTCGCGCAAGAAATGAAAAACGATACCGAACAGCAACGCTGAGATGAAATTAGATGCAGGGCCTGCAAAGGAAACAACCACATTATCACGGCGTGGGTTCTTGAAATTATTAGGGTTTACCGGAACCGGTTTGCCCCATCCGAAATGGGCAAAAACAAAGCACAACGCGCCAAGGATGTCGATGTGCGCGATCGGGTTGAGCGTCAAACGTCCTTGCAACCTTGCCGTAGGGTCGCCGAATTTGTTCGCCGTCCAACCATGTGCGTATTCATGAATGGTAAGTGCGTAAAGTATTGTTGGTATTGAGATGATTAAGTTACTTAGGTCCATTGGTAGCAGTGTAACAAAAATATCCGTGGAAAGCAAGGTTTGAAGCTGTCTCTGCGCCGGACAAATGTCTTGCTTCAGACAGAAATGGAATTTCACTTATCGAAAATAAGTGGATGGTTTTCCGAATATCACTTCTGACAAGCCTGGGAAGTCGAAGCCGCACGCCTCGCACGTGAGTGCGCCGCTTGTTGCCGTCCGATGCATTGAATTGTTAGGCGTTTTCTATTTGTGATCCTTGTACCTTATTAAGTTAGAAACTTTTACCTATCACCTATTCATAAAAAACTAACCCTACAGATTCTTCATAAACTCCTCAATATTAATCTCCGCATCTTTAAGAGCGCCTTTTAGGGTATATCTATCAACTTCGTCATGAAAGGGAAAAACTATCTTCCTACCATCTGGGTGCTTCATTTTTACATGACTGCCTTTCCGATGGATTTCTTTAAATCCCATCCGTTTTAATGCTGCCAAAACCTCTCGTCCTGATAATATCGGGAGTCTCATATCGCCAATTCATAAACTTTATGCTTACCGTCTTCTGTTAACTTCTCATCAGGTTCTAAATATAATTCTATTGCTTCTCGAATATTCTTTAATGCCTCTTCTTCTGTCCTTCCCTGACTCCAACAGCTTTTTAATGATGGACAATACGCTACAAAGTAACCATCTTCTCCTTGCTCTATACCCAATCAGATTGAAACCACTGGTTTTCAGCCTGATTGAATATAGTCCCAATTTAAACCCATTGAAATGGCGTGGAAGGCAACGAATAAACATGTAAGAAACAATGTTTGCAAGAAAGAATTAATGATAATTTCCAGAAGTTTAAACCAGTGGTTTCAATTCGATTGAGTATAACATAACTTTTATTTTCATCTCTTTTATTCTTCTAATTGAGTTATTATTAACCTATCATATTTGTGGGTATGTTTCCAATTATCTAAATCCGCCATGCATACGGTCAAATTCGTATAACGCAAAGCTCAGCGGGCTGAGCGGAATGGAGCGTAGCGGAATGGAGCGAAGCTCCGCTGGAGCGTAAGGTTAGCCGTCTTTCGCACCATACTCGTGACCTTTAAACTTAGCACAAGACCTTGATAACAAAACTCCAACATAATGCAACGAACGCAAAGATAAACATAGCACTCCACAGGAACACGAATAACTGAACTATTACCTTTTCACCAACGTAAGCGGCTTTAGCCTCGACCAAAACCCTAAAGGGGTCATCGGAAATTCCCCGAACAGCTAAATACCTCGCAACTAATCCAGTCTCGCGGTGGACAAGTACTGCGAACTGTTGGCTATAAGTTGAAAAGCAATTGTCTGGATAGTGCTGTTGCCATTCTTCTTCAAGCATGAGTAGCTTTGATTTCACTGTATCCACATATGCGCGTGCGCGTGCATCGACACGGATGAAATAAATGGCTATGAAAAGAGGAGGTGTAGATACGATGACAAGACCGAATAATTTTATAAGGATTGCATCAGAAAACGCATCTTTCGCAAGCAATCCAAAGAGTGCCAAAAAGGCAGTTTGGATTGTTAGGAAGTAGGCAAATCTCTTTTGTTTCAAATCCTCATGAAACTTGAACAGATCATTGTTTGCTTTCCACTCTTCCAATAGACGTGTTTCTCTCTTTTCCATTTTGGGACTCTTCGGTGGCGGCTTTGAAATTGTGTGACGATAGAAACGACTAACCAGTTATTAGATAGTTACAGGGAATGTAGCATGAAATTTTAATTCTGTCAAGTACCGAGAAGGAAAAACTGGCTTATCTGCTGCATATCGTTATACTTCCCTACTTTGTAAACACAAAAAAGCCGGAATGATAAACAGGGCAATCGGCACACACGAGATTGCCCCGATAGTGAGAACAATGCCTACCGTGGCAATGCCGATAAACTGCGCCGTTACAAGACTCCCGCAACCGGCGACGGTGGTGACGGCGCCCATCATGATGTTTTTTCTGCTCGCGAAGCGCAGCGGGGAGATGAAGATCATCAGCTTTATCACTGACCAACAGGACGTGGGGATGGTTTTGCCATTTTTATCAATTCCGTGTAAAAAAAGGGGTTCTTTGGTTGCGGCTTTGCCGCACTAGGATATCTCTTCTGCATCCACTTTATCTTTAGTTCGAGGAGTAGAACGTTTGTTTTTTATCAAATCTTCTTTCCCAATAAAATAAATGTCAACATTATCATACTTTCCCCGAACTCGTTGTTTTTTAGCTTCTGTAAAACCTACGCCATCAATTTCATTTAAGAAATCAACCCTAACGGGAGCAACTCCTAAAGTAATAATATTCCCCGGTTTCTTGAATAAATCCGGGGGCAATTCATCTACTGAGAAACCAAACTCCATAAGAGCGCTTATGATTTTGTTTATATTCTCATCGGTATTTTCAAAATAGACATCAATATCTTTTGTGAATCGAGGATAACCGTGAAAAGCAACGGCATACCCACCCACAAGCATGTATTCAACTTGATGTTTTTCGAGTAACGCTAATAGTTCTTTGAAGTCTGGTTGGATATTCATACAAAAACTTCCCTCCCTCAATCCTTAACAGTTCAACGGCATCCAATCTTGCTTCAGGGGTCTGGGATAACCAAAATGCACGGTCATCTTTTGCCTGTTGGGCATGGGTTGTGGTTTTTATTATTTTTTTTAGCATAACAGTTTAGGGTGTTATTATAAATGGTTCGGGCGGATGATTACCATTGAGTCTTTATGCTTTTGTTTTAGAATAACGTAAAGTTGAGGGGCGCCGCGCTTTTGCGGCGTCCCGCTCGAACGCCGGGTTGGGCGTTCAGTCAAGGAAAGGTGCTTACGGCAGAACCCTGGCAATTGCCAACAGCGGAAGTTTTACAACGGGCTCAGAAACAAACACCGCAGCAATGAAGCACAACCAACCGAAGACAACCAAGGCGGCGTTTTGATAACCGCCGGGCGTGAAACGCGTGTTTTTCACCATAGAACTATCCTCCTTTTGCCGAAAATGGCGGAACAATTTAAAGAGGCAATTGCCAAGGCGATTCTGAACGGCACAAAGCTGCGCCGTAAACACCCTTCTAAGTTACAAAATCAATAATACTATACTTGTAGGGCAACTCCGTAGGTGCTATGCCCAACGTTAAGTTGAGGGGCTGCGCGCTTTTGCGCAGTCCCTCTCGAACGCAAGGTTAGGGTGTGGACTCTCGACCCAACCACTGCACCAAAAACAAACTACCAGAAACAGCCCGCAACTGACGGGCTACCAGCGCGTTTCCCGGCTTGCACCGCGCCACACACAGAACGTTGGCTCAGCCGAAAAGCGTGCATGGCGTGGTGCAAACGGATAACAAGGTTGTCACAGCGCACGACACTTGCAGACTGACGGAACCCCAAACAATATCTAACTTCCACCGCTCGGCGAAAGAAAAACCCTAACAAGTTATTGAATAGTTTCCCGATAATATCAGAAAGCCCTGTGAATGTCAAAGATAGGTAACAAAGTCAGTTGGCGCATCTATTGGCTGCCATTATACCCTTGAGGTTGTTCAATATTCAAATTGCGTTCTTAGGAGGTTAACTGTTCAATTCCGATGCTGACTATTCCAGACAACATTCTGACAAGTTTTGAAGCCATTCTCAATAAACGAGCCGTTGCGCCGGCACAGCGTGCGGACGATAAGAAGTGGCTACGATATTTTCTGGATTTTTGCGCCAGGCATACGGTTACTGCGGCCCGGTTGGATTATATGCGTTCGTTCATTGACAAATTGCGCGAAAAAAGGCAGACCCCGGCACATCAAGAGCAGGCAGCGTGAGCACAAAAACTTGCAATAGGGCATAGAATTCCCTATACTTGTTCCATGACAAAGGACAAGACCGGTTTTCCATCATACCATGAAACGTTACAGTTTCTTTACACGGCGATTGACTATGAAAAGCTGATCAGCTATCAGTATAATGCGTCCACCTTCAGCCTGGACAGGATGGTTAAGATGCTTGACTACGTGGGAAATCCACACAAGGGCTTTCCTACCATCCACGTCACCGGCACAAAGGGCAAGGGTTCCACCTCTATCATGATGGCGGCCGTTCTGGAACAGGCCGGTCTTCGGACGGGGCTTTTTACCTCGCCGCACCTCATTGATATAAGGGAGCGCATCCAAATAAACCATGAGATGATATCCGAGGGTGATTTTGTGGCCGCTGCAACGGCGCTTTGGCCTTACATCCAGCGCCTGCGTGAAACGGATATGGCCGCATCCCCCACGTTCTTTGAGACGCTTACGGCTATGGCGATGCTCTATTTTAAACAAAAGCGCGTAGATATGGCGGTGCTGGAAGTAGGGTTGGGGGGACGGCTGGACTCCACAAACGTTGTGATCCCCAGGGTATCGGTCATAACCAACATCGGTTTTGACCATACGGCCATCCTGGGCAATACCCTCGCAAGTATCGCGTATGAGAAGGCGGGGATTATTAAACAGGGCGTCCCCGTGGTGTCCGCCGTCGATGAAGCCGAGGCGCTTTCCGTGATAGAGAAGACGTGCAGGGAAAAAGACGCAAGGTTGTACCTGCTTGGAAGGGATATTTGGGTTGAGGATGCGCGGGGGGTTGACGGAGATGCGATATTTCCGCGTAACCATTGCCAACCGGGGCAGACCGGCTTGCAAGGAAATCAGGAAAAGGGTAATACTGTGGTTGGAAAAACGACAAACGCAGGCGTCCCACACGCCCCTCTCCCCAGTCCATCAAGCAGGGGATTGTTGTGCAAGATAAACACCTGGCGGCATACTTACGGCAACCTCTTCCTTCCCCTTGTCGGCACACATCAGGCTAAGAATTGCGCTTTGGTGATGGGCGTTCTGGATTTGTTGAAAGAGCAGGGATTGGTTTCGATTAGTGACGAGATTGTCCGCACGGCCATGAGCCTTGTTCAATGTCCTGCCCGTGTCGAGCTTGTTGGTCAAAATCCCTTTATTATCCTGGATTACGCCCACACGGTAGCGTCTATGAGGTCGTTGAAAAACGCCTTGTTGGAAAACTTCACTTTTAGTAAATTAATCCTGATCCTTGGGTTTTCGCAGGACAAGGACCTGGACAATATTTTGAAGGAGATCGTCCCGGCAGGCCATGCCATTATTGTCACCAGAAGCCAAAATCCCCGTGCCGCGCCGCCGGAAGATTTGTCTCACAGGATAGAAAGGCTTTGCAATAAACAACCGCAGATAGCGGATAACGCGCGGGACGCCGTGGCGCTGGCGAGGAAAACGGCCTCACCCGATGACTTGATTTGTATTACCGGTTCCGCATACGTGGCAGGCGAGGCGTTGCAGGCGCTTAGGGACGAAAAAGTAGCGCAGGCTTCTAGCCGGCAGTAGTTTAATGAAAGGGAATCGGCAGGCTGGAAGC
>JACVXV010000218.1 GCA_015661205.1 Candidatus Brocadiaceae bacterium | reverse complement strand
ACCTGCTTCTATGATTGAATACTGTGGCACTCCCCATATAGAAAGAGGGGAGAAACAGTGAAAACAAACTATATCTAAAGAAGGAGATTTATGATGTCTACTCGACAAATACTTAGGACAAAAGTACAAGAATACCATTCCATTTTCTTTTTCTTAATTTCTCCGGGCGCCATAGAAAGTAAAATTCTTGCATGATATACTTGCTGTTATGATAAAATAAGCACATGAATCACGCTACAATCAAATTTCTCCCCCTTTTTATCAGAGGACGGCTGGAGGGGCGCGCCTCTCTGCAAAATATCCTGGCAAACACGGGCTGGCTCTTTGCGGACCGCATCCTCCGCATGGTTGTCGGGCTTTTTGTGGGTGTGTGGATCGCCCGATATCTGGGGCCGGAGCAGTTTGGCGTTTATAACTATGCCCTGGTATTCGTTGGTATGTTTTCAGCGCTGTCCAATTTGGGGTTGGACGGCATCATTGTGCGCAACGTCGTTCGTGACCCGGCGCGCATGGACACGATCCTGGGGACGGCCTTTTTCCTGAAATTAGCCGGTGGGATTATTACGCTCATCGTATCTATCGGGGCAATTATGGCGTTGCGCCCCGGCGACAGCGTTGCCGGCTGGTTGGTCGGCATTACCGCTGTAGGATCCCTCTTCCAGGCCTTTGATACGATAGACTTCTGGTTTCAATCACAGGTAAAATCCAAATATACGGTTTACGTCAGAAACGGGGCATTTTTAACGATTACCCTGGTAAAGATACTGCTTGTCCTGACTCGCTCGCCGCTTATCGCCTTTGCTTACGCCGGTCTTGCTGAAATTGTTGTCGGTGCGGTGGGGCTTGTCTTTACCTATCAGTTACATGGGTACTCCCTTAACAAATGGCGCATGAGCCTCCCATACGCGAAAGAGTTACTTGCCGATAGTTGGCCGCTGATATGCTCATGCCTGGCGGTGGGGTTTTTTATGAAGATCGACCAGGTTATGTTGAGGGAAATGGCCGGGAGTGAATCCGCAGGGATTTATGCGGCGGCGACGCGTATTTCTGAAATTTGGTATTTTATTCCTATCATTATCGTCTCCTCGGTCTCCCCTGCAATTGTTGCCGCCAAGAAGGCTGGGGAGCTTCTCTATTACCGGCGATTACGTAAACTCTTTCATTTCACGGCGGCTTTGGCCTTTGCCATTGCCATTCCTACGACCGTCTTGTCAAAATATCTTGTTTTACTGCTTTTTGGTAAAAGCTATGCGGCTGCGGGACCCATTTTGGCAATACATATATGGGCGACGCTTTTCTATTTTTTGGGAATAGTACAAGGCCCGTGGAACGTTACCGAGGGGCTTATGAACTTATCGCTGAAAAGAACGTTGATTACGGCCGCCGTAAATATTATCCTCAATTTTATACTTATCCCTGCTTATTCGGGTATTGGCGCTGCAATTTCAACGGTAGTAGCATACTTTTGCGGCGCATTTTTAGCAAACGGTATTGACGGGAGATCCCGTCAAATATTTTATCTTCAAATCGAAGCAATATTCTTTGTGCAGTTTTTCAAGCGGGTAATTGCAAAAACAACCTGCCGTTCTCTATGAAAAAAAATCCTAAAATACTCATTTTTGTCGTTGCCTACGAGGCACAGACCACGCTGGAAAAGGTCTTGGACAGGGTGCCGGAAGAAGTCTTTCAATATGACACGGAGGTCTTGGTTATTGACGATTCCTCCAATGATAAAACCTTTGAGGTTGGGGTAAGATACTCGGAGGGCAGGAAAAAATATCCTATCACCATCTTGCACAACGAAGAGAATCAGGGATACGGGGGAAATCAAAAGCTTGGGTACTCATACGCGATAAAAAACAACTTTGATATCGTTGCCTTGCTTCACGGCGACGGGCAATATGCCCCCGAATGCATACCCATCCTTATTGCGCCCCTGCTGAATGACACTGCCGATGCGGTGTTCGGCTCCAGGATGCTAGTGAAAGGCGCGGCAAGGAAGGGGGGCATGCCCTTTTATAAATTTATCGGAAATAAAATCCTCACAAAAACCCAAAATTTCCTGCTAAAGACCCGTTTTTCCGAGTTCCATTCAGGCTTCAGGGTATATCGGGTTGCGGCCCTTGCTCGAATTCCTTTCCAATATAATTCGAATGACTTCCACTTCGACACGGAGATAATAATCCAATTGGTGATGGGCAATTTTCGGATTACGGAGTTGCCGATACCCACCTATTACGGTGATGAAATATGCCGGGTTAACGGGATCAGATACGCCAAAAACGTCGTGGTTACCACGTTGCTGAGCCGATTACATCAGATGAATCTTTTCTATGACAGGAAGTTTGACCTTTATATAGATACCAATACCATATACGACTTAAAGCTGGGCTACCAGTCATCACATACACTCGCGCTTGATGAGGTTACACCGGGAAGTCGGGTACTGGACGTCGGCTGCGGTACCGGGCATTTTACCGGGGAGTTGCGGAAGAAGGGTTGTGTATCGACGGGAATGGACAGGTACGAACCGGCGGACAGGGGGCTTTTCAAGGATTTTTATCTTTGGGACGAGGCGCGGGACGTCTTTAACCATGATATAAGTTCATACAATTTTGTTCTACTCCTGGACGTTGTTGAGCATTTCAAAAGGCCGGAGGCGTTTTTGGACAGTTTACGGCGTTGCGCCGGGACAAAGCGCCCTAAGTTAATTGTTACGACTGGCAACGTGGCGTTTATTATCATAAGATTGCAGTTGCTGATGGGGCGTTTCAATTATGGGCAAAAGGGTATCTTAGACCTTACCCATTCGAGGCTATATACCTTTAAAACACTACAAAAGCTGTTTGTGCAGTGCCGATACAAAATTGAAAAAATACGCGGCATTCCGGCTCCTTTCCCTAAAGCAATTGGGTTGAACTGGTTTTCAAAGGCGCTACTCCACCTGAACGATTTTCTGATACACATTTCCAAAGGTCTTTTTTCGTACCAGATATTTATGGTGGCTACCCCCATCCCAACGGTTGAAGCAATCCTGGCAAATGCTATTAGCGCCAGCAGGGTGAAGGCCAGGGAAATACTCAATGAGATGAAATAAACAGCTTTTTTGTAACTCAGTGCTTCAGCCCTGATGGACTCTGGCATTGCACTGTGCGTTGAATGTCTTTTGGAGTGCAACGCATCACACGGCTGGCGCACTCCAAACAGCCTGTGCCCTTGCCAGGCGCAACGGACGTTGCACACGGCCTTTTTATGCAAGTTTAGGCGTGCGCCAATAATGCCGGAATCCATCAAGGCTAAAGCCTTGAGCTACGCTGTATTTAGGGGATAAATCGACAGGAATATTGAGCATGAATACTTATCCTATTTTCTTGTTATCACTCGATATGTAATGTTAACAAGCTGGAATTGTTGCCATAAGGATATTATGTGTCGGTATTTATGTTAATTTCCCCTTGACTTGCGCTGTAATATTTGTCAAAGTGAAGAAAACTTGTTAATAATATAGTTAGGCAACAACCACTAAGGAGGAACAATGGCACAACATGACGTTTCTTTCATAGTTCCCGAACGTGCTCTCGGGAAGGCAGATATTGAGTTTCTGGTTAAACGAGACGGCAAGGTTTTAGGCCGCCTGAAAGTTTCCAACGGGACAATTGTTTGGGTTCCGAAAGACGCGAGTTACGGTTACAAAATGGGATGGGCAGACTTTGACTCACACATGCAAGAACACGGAAAACATGAAAAGAAGTAGGCGGAAGTTTCAAGTCGTTCCTGTTTCTTTGCCATCGTTGCCTAACAACGGGTTCCAGGGGACGTCGGCGCTAACGCGCCGCCGCCCCTGAAACCGAGCGTTAGTCTCATGATATAGTTGTGGGATGGTATTACAAGAGATGAAAATTTACCTTGATAACTGTTGTTTAAATCGCCCATTTGACGATCAGTCTCAAATTAGAATCAGGATTGAGACCGAAGCGAAGCTAAAAATCCAAGAAGAAGTCCGATCTGGAAAGATTCAATTGGTCTGGTCGTATGTATTGGATTACGAGAACAACAGAAATCCATATAGTGAACGAAAGGTTCGAATAAATGGTTGGAAGAAATATGCGCTTCAGGATATTGAGGAAAATCCTGAAGTGCTAAAGACGGCTAACGTACTGAATAAATTTGGAATTCAAAAGATTGACTCATTGCATATAGCTTGTGCCGCGTTCTCAAAGTGTGATTATTTTCTAACCACAGATGACAAAGTTTTACAGCGGGGAGAGCAAATAGACTATATTAAGATCAATGACCCGATCGGTTTCATAAAGGAGGTTATGTCATGATGACTGATACAGAAATCAGATTAAAGGGACTTCAAGTCCTTACCGAATATATAGGCGATATCGAGGCCGAACGGTTTATTGCCCTGATTCAAAGGGAACCATTTGATTATACAAAGTGGCGGCAAGGTATGGATGAAGACCTGTCTATCGAAGAAATCAGTAAAAAGGCTATGGCGTTGAGAAAGAAACTCACCGAACCGGGCAGTTGACCTGAATGCCCATGTGAAAACAAAAATGGGTCAGCCCTGGACATTGGACAAATATTGAAATATGCCTAGCCTGGTAGGTTGGGTTGAGTGAACAGACTGGGTCAAATGCCCCCCATTTTCATTTGGGGGGGGGTACCCACCCATAGGATGTTAATTTGCCTGTAGCTGTAAAAAGCCGTAAGTGTT
>JACVXV010000087.1 GCA_015661205.1 Candidatus Brocadiaceae bacterium | reverse complement strand
AGCGCATTTTGAAATTTCACTCCTGTAAAATCAAGGGTTTCAAGGCGATTTATGCCTAAAAATGACCGTTTTTCGGTGCGAATTGCGAAAGTCGGGTTAGTTACGGTAGACGTCAGAAAAAGTCGAATTCATCTATTGCCATTGGGTGGGAAAAAACGCTAATAAGCCATTTCTACTTGATGTGGTGGGTGCGGTTTTTTTAGCGGCGGTTGTTAACCCGTTTTTCAATCCCGAAGGGATGTGATTATTATAGCAATATCATTACGTAATGAGTTTTGAACCCCGAAGGGGTGATATATTTTCGACCCGACACGTTATTTCACCCCTTTGGGGTTGGGTGTTATTTTGCGGTTGTTTTCTATAAATCATGTCATCCCTTCGGGATTATAATCTTCCACAAACACTATCAGGGCGTTGAATCTTCATTCATTTTTCTTTCAATACCTTCGTGTAGGTACGAATCAATTTCAAACATATCCCCCTGAATATTTGAGGCTACGGGACAAAATGCACAATTACAATAATTTGGGAATGCCCCCTTTTCAAAAACAATTTTTCTCACGGCAACCCATCTAATTTCACCGTTACAAGGTTTCGCTCATGGGCGACATTCTCTATTGCTTTCAACAAACGTTCTCTATTAGCCGGTGATTTCAATAAATATGTCGTTTCATCCTCTTCGCTTTGCCCTGCTTCACACACCGCGATTTCAATCTCTTTGTTTTTAAACATCGCTATTTAAACCTTTCAGGAAACTACTATCAAGTTCATCTGCATTTATTTTATAAAGCGTGTACATCGGTTTCATCCATCTTTAATTTTAAGCTAACGACTGAGTTCCGCGGCGCGCGGCTTTTTGCGTGTCCGCTGGAACAATTTGTTGGGGATTAGCTATCTCGTGTCCTATCCCGGGAAAAACCAGCGCTCCTTGACTCAGAGATTTATCCTTCGGTTTTGCTTTCTTAGCCGGCGCCAATGCGCAAGTTGTCTTACCAATAAAGAAATCGGCATGACTGTAGTTCAACTCTCCCAATACTCGCTTCACAGCCTCGGAACTATGCCCCTCAAGGAACCGAAGCACAGAGGAAACAAGATATTCGTGGTTAAGGTCAAAGGTCATCCACTTCCGTTTTAGAGCTTCTGCGGCAAATCCGGTGGTGTTCGACCCGCCAAAAATATCAAGAACGATATCTTCCTCGTCAGTCAGCATCTTGATAAAGAATGCGGGAAGTTCCGAAGGGAATCGCGCCGGATGGCGTTCAAGACCGAGTTCCTTGCAAAGCCGGAGATAGTTTGAATTGCTGTCGGTATTCGGTATAGAAAGGAGGTTGGAAGGAATTGCTCCCCCGTTATCCTTGCCAAACCCTGCACTAATGTCATGGCCTGAGGGACGTTTTTGGGGCTTATAGAAACCCTCAGGGTCTTCGATCAATTTCTTCATCCGACCGGAATATGGGGTAAGTACTTTCCGAACATCGGATTTCGGGGAAGCGGTCTTACTAAACCACCATACGGTGTTGACGGAATCCTTTGCCCGGATTTTCCGCTTGTTTACCCATTCAATTGGTGAAGGCAACTTTGCCGGATTGAACCAGTAAAAATCTTCGGCAAGATGAAACCCAATCTCATCGCAAAAAGCCAAGAGTACGCGGAAGTTATACAGAGAACGGGATGGAATACCAGAACGGTATGCCCCCCCTAAGTCGAGAACAAAACTTCCGCTTTCCTTGAGAACACGGAAAACCTCTCGTCCGAATGGCGTAATCCACCGGACGTACTCTGTCTCCTCAACATTGCCATAGGTCTTTTGCCGCCGAAGTGCGAATGGCGGCGATGTCATGACCAGATCAATGCTGTTGTCGGGTAATCCTGCGAGAAGCTCAAGCGAATCTCCGACATAGGCATGACCTCTGGCGGTACGGTAAAGCGGTTTGCTCTGCATGTCAGTAATCCCTCATGTCGTTGATCCAGCTTGCCACTATCTGCCACAACACGCTTGCAGCGAAATAGACTTGTGGGTCTGTATGGCAGATGGCTTCAACATCGCCCCGGACGAACTTATCTTTGCCATAGCCGATGATGTAGCTCATCCATTTTCTTAAGTTCTCATCGGCGCCGACTACCATGTCTGATGGTTTGAATTTGCCGGTTCGAGCAAGTACCCATGATATACCGTCTCGCTTGGCGGGGTTGCCGTTTCTCAGGAGATCAATCAAGTGAGGAATTTGCGGCTCAGCAATCCGCAAAAGGGCGCGCGCGGCTTCAACTTTGATTTCCAACGGGCTTGAGTTGAATGTATCAACAAGTGCAGTCGCTGATGTTGTGGAAGCGAATTGCCCAAGCGCCCATGCTGCTCCAGCGCGCAATTCGTCGTCACGTTGAGAGTCCCGCAGCACTTCAACCAGCAACTGTTCACTCCTGCTCTTGGGTATTTCGGATGTGACAATGACTGCTTCAAGCTGCGTTTCAAGTGGAACCGTCATGACCGGACGACGTAGCTTGTTTTCTATGAACTCCCAGCCGTTCGGGTCGTCATATACCGCAAGCGCCGCCGCAGCCTCAAGCTGGACATAAATATCCTCGTCGGCGTCGATCATTCTTGCTTTGAGCATCGGCTTGGCGGCGGTGTAGCCCCTGTACCGCAACGCTTTTGCGGCGGCGTACCGTTCGCTTAAGTTGACGCTTGCGAGCTTGTCTATGAAATAGGCTTCACTAACTGACGTGGGGAGCCGAAGCTCTGTGGTGACCGGAACAACCGCAGCCACAACCTGATTGGTCTCTACGGTATCACCGATATTGACCTGTGGCAGTAAAGTTATTCTGCCTTTGCTCCTACTCAATTGAATCGATTGCTTCCTTGCCTCTGTGATGTGGGTAAGGCTGATCCTACCGGGTTCCACTGCCGTGACAACTGATTGCTGGTTGGCGCCAGCACACGTCCACATCACCCGTATTTCTGATCCTTCCTCAACCCCTTTTGGATGAGTGATGGATACCTGTCCGGCAACGAAAGCCTGCCGCATTTCTTTGACACCGACAAAGTGAACAGGTGAAATTTGTTTCAGGTCTATCGGAGAATTGTCGTTTTGTTCGAAGACAACGATTGAAACAAGGTCATCATCACGCATGCCCGCATCCCAAGCCCGCTTCGGGTCATTGAGGGAATGGGACATTGATATTTCAAGCTTTGTCTTTCCTCGGGATTCAAATCGCATTCCCGTATTCAAGCAGAGAATGTCAGGAACCCGTACACGTTTGATTTTTATCTTTTTCCATATCTTGAAACCTGTTGAGCCGCGTTCAAGCTCAATGGGGTTGAATCCCATCACTTTTAGTCGATTAATTGTCGTATTTGTGCCTGCAGCCCCAACGGCGAGCTTTCGTAGAAAACTATCGTCACTTTTGAAGTTGTTTGCCACTGCACCACCAGAATGAATGTATTGGATAAATTAGTATCGCCGCATACGCCATCTTGACACTCAACATTAAGTATTTTATCCGTAGTTACGCTGAATAATAGCGGACTGATTTTGTTCGAAACTGAGAAAAAGAAAGAGACTTACAATCTCACTTCGCAAGCTCAATTACGGATAAAATACCGTTGGACGAAGTCGCTGTTGCCAACACTATGGGGTTTCAATTATACGGCTTTTGTCAAATTTTGTCAGAAACACAGTCGCGTAGTCGAGTCGGTTTGGTTAAACGTAACAGACTGGGTCAAATGGACAATTTTACTCAATTTTTGATGTTTCTTCCTCACTGTTGGAATAAAAAAACTCATGTATAGTTAAAAGCATCTGTTTTTCGAAAAATTTAGGGGTAGATTCCCCGTATTTACAGGTTTCATTTTCGAAAACCTGATTTGTTTGGCTATAGCACAGTCTGGTAAGTAAAACCCAACATCAACCGTTCGTAGATTTCAACTGTTTGCTGGGCTTCGTGCCTCAGCCCTACCTACCAAGCTACCTGACTGGTTCGGCGATATTTGATTAAGTGATTACGAAATGTATTGATTCACAGATGTCATTAATAAATTGTACAGTGCTTCCAGCATCAGCAGACGAGATTGGCCAACGTATTCCAGGGTAGCTTGGGTCCAAATCAGCTTCGTGCGCAATCTTGTTCCTACGTTCCACAATTAGTCTTAACTGAGTTTTCACGTCTTGTGGTGATGAACCCAGCTTCATTGAGACCTCAGTCCATAAATCGCAATTTGAAAATAGTCGAATTGCATCAGACACTTTGTCCGGAGTTTGAAATGCAAGAAATCCGTGTTTTTCTCGAATCACGGATTCAAACCAATTATTTCCACTATTTCCAGACAAACCAGCCATAGCTGCATCTATTGTAATTTGAAACCGACCAAAGGCACTCGTTGTTGGTCTTACTCCATCAAATATTTCAAGCATACCTAAGCGCGTAAGTTCGTGGATATAGTGATCAAGAGCGCTCACAGCAAGGACTATTTGTGCACGCAGGATGTCTGTTGCATCGACAGCAGAAGTGGTTAGCTGCGAAAGAGCCTCATATAACCCACCTAGAGATCGTACGCGATCTATATTTGAGCGGAACTGTTTAATTGCACTATGCATTTCCAATTATCTTGATAATTCGATCCGCACCTTCCGAATACAGATCACGGAATTGATGCATGGATTTTTTTGTTATTTTCAAAACAACGCCTGTTGATTCAAGTTGTGCATCTGTCAAATCGAAGATTGGTGCCTTATGTTTCTGAGAAAGTGCAATCAGGCTATTGAAATCGGACATCTGAATTAATGGACGATTTGGTTTTAAACCAGTTGTCTTGTAAACTTCATCCGGTAGTAACATACCATTGTCCTTGAGCATTGGTATAAGCTTGTTAGAAACACCCTTTTCTATTTCATCAATCCATTGTTGAAAAGCGGCTGATGGAGTTTTGCCTTCCCTGAGTCGATATTTTTGAATAATAGTTCCAAGAAATTTAGGATTTTTATTGGGGAATGGGTAGGTCGCATTCTGGAGTATTGGTTGTTTTTTAGCTTGCTTTGCCCATGTATTCCATTTTGGCAACACTGAAGCAAGGCTATCTATTGCCATTACTGAAAAATAGTCTGGAGCCATTGGGATAATGAAGTAATCACTTGTCATAAGTAGGTTTTGGTTGATTGCTCCAAGACTTGGACTCATGTCAATAAGCAGGATATCGGCACCATATTTTTTAGCAGTAATGTTAAAAAGGTAACTAAGCGAACCAGGCAAATTTTGGAGTGTTACCAGAGACCCTGTAAGTTCTTGTGCTATACCTAATGTAACTTCATACTCGGCAAGTCCTATGTGTCCTGGCAAAAGATACATGTTCGGCTGGCCTTCGATTGTTTCACAAACGACTGGTTGAATAACGACTGGTCGAGATTCAAAAGCTGGTGCCAGTCCTTCTCGGATATTCCTGATTTCTTTCGCATTATAAATCACATTAAATTCTTTTGCATCCTTAAAACCAAGAACCATACCCGTAAGGTTACATTGTGAATCGCAGTCAATAATAATAACCTTTTTCCCTTTGTTTGCTAGCATCCAGCCCAAATTGAACGTTGTTGTTGTCTTGCTTACGCCCCCTTTGTGATTAAACAGAGCTATTTGAGTAGCCATTTATGTCTCCATAATTTATTCAACAAATTTTATTACTGCAGAGCCTATATCTAATTTAGAACGCATGAATTCTGCAAATTTATTTTTGTCGACGAACACTGCGTTGGGTTGCGCGGAATCTCCGGTCGGTGGTGTATCGCCCTCGCCGGATACAACGCTTGTTAGGCGGCTCGGCGCTCACGGCAGAAGCTTCAGCGTTCCAGCGGATAGCCACGACAGCGCACTGCTCACCGCCTGGAAGAGGCATCGCGCCGCATCGGAGCTAAGCGCTGCCGTTACCACCACGTTCGTAAGCGTGCCAACCGCGAGGTTCAGCCAGTCCTTTCGTCCCAGACGGCTCGCCGCGTGCGCCATTTCCTCTAGTTTTCGCGTGACGAAATCGAGCTGCGCGCTTGTGAGGTTGGCACTCTGAGCAACGGTCTGACGAGCCTGCTCAAGACTGTGCCGCAAGCGGTCGAGTTCCTGCGGTTCGAACGGAGCATTGCTGGCGTCCTCCGTCGTGAAGCCTGCCACAAGACCACCGAGCGGCGACACCTGGCTAACCAGGACTGTAGCCTCATTGACGAATTGGTTGCCCAGGAGGCTCCCAACGACGCCAAACTGGATGCGCACCACTCGCAGCTCAATCAACCCGTCGTCAGGCGTCTCGTAGATGACCGTCCCACCGACGTGCAAGGTGCGCTCAACGCTGGGAAAGCCGATTCTGCCGACCACCAGGTACACGCAACTATTGCCAACCTGCGGTGCGCTGACTACAAGCTGGCCGAGGGTGGTGTGTTTGCTCCAGTGTGCTGTGATAGTCAGTGTCTCCTGCTTCACCAGAACCTCCTGTATATCCGACCTAACGGACTACTAACCCCATGCTTTTTATCTTTACAGCCTCAATATCCTCAACTGTTGTATCGTCACGTCCTTTAAGAACACCGTAGAGACTTGCCGATGTATGGATATCTTTGGTTTCTCTGCCGTCACTTGTGCATTAAAGGCATGAAGCTTTAATTCCATAATTTCCTTTATCCATGTTGCAAGATAACAAATGGGGCTATTTAAGTCAAACAGAAAGAAACACACCTCGCTAATTTCAAGGGTGCCTTCCCAAATTCTCATAAACGCCTTATTCAGCAAGGCCGATTAGAAACGTTAATGTTCTCAGCCGTCCCTATGGGACTAAATATTCTGGCCTCTGGCCCCACCGATAAATCGGTGGGCTATTTCCGTCTGTCCCTACGGGACAAAATGCAAAATTATAAAAATTTTGAGAATGCACCCAATTTCACGTCAATATCTTAAACAAAATCACATCCGATGATTTTGCTCCCATGACGACGTCGTCGCCTACCTGTAGGCCGAGGCCGTCGATTTCTTCGCGGTCGATCAGGGCTTTGAAGAATTGGTCTGCGTGGAGGATGGTTACGGTGGACATGATGGAGTCGTGTTCTATGCCGACGACTTTTCCTGCTACCTGGATGCGGGTGCTGAGGCGCTTGCCCAGGAAGACGTCTTCCGGCGTGCCTTGTTTTACCACCTTTCCCGACTCAAGGACGATAACGTAGTCGGCGAGTTTGTACACTTCAGAGACGTCGTGGGTAACGTAGAGCGCCGTGGATTGGAAGCGGCGTATGATCTGCTTTACGTCCGTTTGCAGGCGCGCGCGGGTTTCCCAGTCCAGCGCGGAAAGGGGTTCGTCCAGGAGGAGGAGACCGGGGTTTCTTGCCATGGCCCTGACGAGGGCTACCCGTTGCTTTTGCCCGCCTGATAACTGTGCGGGATAGCAACGTTCGTAGCCGGTCAGGCCGATGAGCGATATCAGTTCTTTTACGGTTTTTGCGGACTCTTTACTATTCACGCCGTAAGCCACGTTTTTTTCTACCGTTAAATGGGGGAACAGGGCGTAGTCCTGAAATACGAAGCCTATGGAGCGTTGCTGAGGGGAAACGTCAATTCTGCGCGCATCGTCAAACCAGACCTTCCCACCGTGCAAAATGTTGCCGCTGTCGGCAATTTCCAGGCCGGCAATGAGGCGTAGTACGGTTGATTTTCCGGCTCCAGATGGACCGAACAAGACGGTGATCTTGCCGCGTGGTATCTCGAAGGAGACGTCCAGCCCAAACCCTTTCCACTGTTTTTTCAGATGAACTTGTAGCATAGAATCGCCTTTAAGGTTAGAGAGTTCGCACAAAGCGCCTGTTAACAAAATAAACGAGGGTGAGTATCGCAAAGGAGAGCAACAGTAAGCACCCGGCATAAGCGTTTGCCGTTCCGTAGTTGAGGGATTGCACCTCGTCGTAGATGGCAACGGAGGCCACCCGCGTCACTCCGGGGACATTGCCGCCGATCATGAGGACTACGCCAAATTCGCCCAGGGTATGCGCAAAGGAAAGGACGCAGCCGGTGATGATGCCTTGCCGTGAGAGGGGCAGGATGACGGCGAAAAAGGTGTACAGACGGGAACGCCCCAACGACCAGGACGCCTCAATCAGCCGCTTGTCAACGGCGGTGAATGAGGCTTGAAAGGGTTGTACGGCAAACGGGAGGCTGTAAAAGAATGAGCCGACCACAAGCCCTTGAAAGGAGAAGGCCAGCGTCTTGTTAAAAACGTCTTCGTACCAGCGCCCGATAAAGCTGCCGCCCCCAATGGCCATCAGGAGGTAAAAGCCCAAAACGGTGGGCGGGAGGACGAGCGGCAAGGCGATGACGGATTCCAGGATAAATTTCATGCGCAGTCTTGTGAAGGCTAGCCAGTAGGCAAAAGGGACGCCGACGATAAACAGCAAGACGGTGGTTATGAAGGAAAGTTTCAGGGTTAAGATAAGCGGCGCGGCAAAGTTCATGGGATTATGTACCGAGAAGAATTTTTATTTATCTCATCTTTGAGCTTCAGATACTCCTCTTTACACTTGAGGCAGACTTCCGCGCATCCTTCTTTAGGGAAGTTTTCAGAGTAAAAACAACCCCCCTCAATACAAGGCATATAATTGGGGAAATAC
This sequence comes from Candidatus Brocadiaceae bacterium, assembly GCA_015661205.1. Taxonomy (GTDB): domain Bacteria; phylum Planctomycetota; class Brocadiia; order Brocadiales; family Brocadiaceae; genus JACVXV01. The sequence goes on along the minus strand of JACVXV010000087.1, from coordinate 5,653 downwards.
TCATAATGATAATCCCAATATTTGGAGGATATCTCCGGGAGACCGTATACGATTTGCTGTATCTCTCCGACCAATTCTACATTGTGACGTGTACATTTTCCGTCTTGGATACATTTTTCATATTTATTTTTTCCACCTAAGATTGAACATCCAGCCAGGATGACAAGAGGTAAAATAAACGTTAATATTTTTTTCATAATTTAACACCAAAAACCACATAGTTACGATACATCTTCCACCGTTGTATTCCCACGCGTTGCGTGAAAACCTGCCTCGTTCCCAAGCTCCAGCTTGGGAACGGGATTGCAATAAAAGCTCTGCTTTGAGTCAGAAACGAACTGTTCTAAAAAACTGAAGCAAGAGCTTCTGGCACAGGCGCATTCCCAAGCTGGAGCTTGGGAACGAGAGAACGCATCCCCGCCGCCAACTTAACACATACGCCCTTTCCCGCCATCAGCGGGGAACAGTTCGTTGCTGTAGTTTAGGTGGCTTTCAGCACGTAGTACAATGCAGCATCCATCAGGGCTGAAGCCCTGAGCTACAACCCGGCAAAACGAAGCCGAAATCTGAAAGTATTTTTCTGCCATTTTTACTTTGCACAAATTCCAGGAAGGACTTGACGCCCGGCTTGTCCTTTCCCCGTTGCAATACCGTGTATGACTGCTCCAGCTTGTTGTGTGACGATTCCGGGATGACCCAATAAGTCCCGTCCCTTGCCATTTTGGGCGAAATAGCCAGGGAGAGGGCGATGATGCCCGCATCTGCTGCGCCCGTTTGGGCAAACTGAGCGGCCTGCGAGATGTTTTCGCCAAAGACGAGTTTGTCGCGCACCTTGTCCAGTACGCCATAATAGCGAAGCGACTCCTCGGCGGCGCGGCCGTAAGGGGCGTGTTTGGGGTTTGCTATTGCCAGCTTTTTCACTGCCGGTTTCAAAACAACCTCCAATCCTTTTTGCGGGTCGAGTGACGACTTACCGGGAATCCATAACACAATCTGCCCAATGGCGTAAAGGCGCTGCTGTCCTTTTACGCTAAAACCTTCCTCTTCGAGACGCGCCGGGTATGACGCGTCGGCGGAAAAGAAGATGTCGTACGGCGCGCCCTGTTTTATCTGCGCGTAGAAATTGCCGGAGGAGCCGTAAGAGACGTCCACGTCAACCGTGGGATGTGCCTTCCCGAAGGCGCTGAGCATCTCGTCCATAGCGAAATTGAGGTCAGAGGCGGCGGCTATAAGGATTTTTTCGCCCCCTTGGGCGCGGTAAGGAAGGCACGCAAAGAGGATCGCTAGCAAAACAATGCCTGCAGTAAAAACAAGATGTGCCATCTTTTTTTGGTACGTTTTAATAAACATCACTTCCCTCTAGAATATTAATTGGTATTGTAACCTGCACCGGTTTTCATCCTTGTCGGCGCCTGTCGTATCCGTTACAAAATGGCTCATGTCCGCCTGTATCTTTGAACGGTGTCCACGGAAGTAATAGTTGATACCGGCCGTATACTCCCTTTGAAAATCATCCGGCAGGTCGTTGTCGGGGTCAAGCGCGGAGTAACGGGCTGCAAGTTCCAGCTTTTGGGGTAATACAAAATACCCTGCCTGGGTATAGAAACCGTCTGAAGTCGTTGAATCTCCACCGCTCTCCGGGTCATTCTCTCTTAGATAATATTCACTGTCCCATGTAAATCTTTTGTACCGCACACCGAGATCAACACCGCCGATGATAGAATCGGTATCTTCAAGCTTTCTGTCACCCATCTTCGCATTACTGACCACAGATGCGCCAATTATAGCCTTGAAGCCCTCTTCGCGCTTCAGGCTTGTTTCATCCCAGCCCGACACGATATTGTAAGAATCGTACCAGCCAAAAGGGTAATACCGGGCCGTGAGCAAGCAGAGGAGTTCATTGTCAATATTTTCATCTTGCCCAAGGGTTTTCGCAGGGTTCTGGCCGGCGCCGCGAAATATGGCCGCGTGGTATTCTGCATGGCCGTCAAACGGGCGTCCAAAGACGTCCAAACCGTAATCGCGGTCTTGTTTAAAGGCGTCGCAGGCAATAGACCTGTCCTGGAGCAGAAGTTTAAAGCCCGACGAATTCCATTGCCTGTTTGCCGGCACCTTGAAATATCCGGTCTTTACATTGAACTCATCCAGGGGCGACCACCATACATAATAATCCCTCGTGTTTACCTCAAAGCTGTCTCCGTCTAATTCCACGTAGTAATTTATGTCTTTGCTGTAGACGTTGCCGCCAAAGCACAGACGCGCCCGGCGGACGTCGATGTCCGTCTTGTCGGTTTCTCCGTGGTCTTCGCTATTGTCACGGTAGGTGAAGCGCGACTGGAACCGGAAGCCCAGATTAAAAGAATAATTTCCATCCTTTGTTTGAAAACCAATCGTGGCCTTTTCCTTGTCCGGCAGGTAATAGCCGTTGACGGGTTCGTATTGTCCCGGCAAGCTTAATCCCAACCTTTCCCTCGCTTCATCTGATGCAAGGTAGCTCCCAACCTCTTGCTTTACCTCGTCCTGAATTTCTTCCTTGGCCATTACTACGGGTTTTGCGCTTACCGTCTCAATACGGTTTCTTAATTCTTCAATCTGCGCTTGTTGGTTTAAGGCCAGCGCCTCCATTTGTTTCATCATCTTCTGTTGCGCCAAAAACGCCTTTTCCATCTGGTTTAATTGCCTTTTCAAATCATCGACTTCGCTTTGAAATGCTTCTTTGCCCTGCACAGTGACCTGGGCAATGGCATTTTGTGCATTACCGGCAAAATGCGCGGCATAAAATAGTATAAACAACGGTAAGCCATATCGAAGTTTGATTAATATCATACGTCCCCCTCTTTAAGCCGTAGAGCGGCAGAGCCGCAACCAAATTTCCTCTCTTTTTCCCCGCGTTTATGGAGGGATTCCAGGGAGGGCAAAAAAACTGTAAATGTCCGTCTATAACGTCTGGCCAATCTGTTGCGTAATTAATGCGTTGCAAAGTTCCGTCAGGAACGAAATATTGGTAGAAAACAAACGAAGAAACCGTACTAGTTCCGTAGGAACGGTATATTGGTAGCAACACAATTGGGTTTTAAATATATCAGGCCTACGGCATTTTATGTTTGTATGCGCTTGCTATTTCCACCGATATTTTTTCCCTACGGGACGTTCAAAAAAAGACACAGAGCGTGGTGTAGGGACACGGCGCCCGTGTCCCTACGTGTGAACACAAAAAAGCCGCCGAAGTCCCAATTTACCGGACTGTCGCCAAAAACCCCTACCGAACAAAGAGTTTGCAAGCTTGATACTTGATTCCAGACGCTCGAATTCGAGTATCCTGCTCCTGCATCCTGCATCTCGCAACCCGCATTCGGTAGGCGATGCCTACCCTACATGTCTTTTGACAATATCAATTCTGTTGATTTTACGAAGGCGGTGACCTCGTCTCCCTCACGGAGGCAGAGTTCTTTTAGGGAACTATTGGTAATATAGGCGTGCAAAATATCGCCTTGTGATTCCACGCATATCTTTGATAATACATCACCCTCAATGATGTTTCTCACGACGCCTTTTGCCTTGTTCCTGGCGCTCAACACACCTGAAAATGCTTTCGCGAGCATAACGTCCGTGCCTCTTACGATGACCGTAACCGCATCACCCACGTTCAGGTGCATATCGTCACAAGACGTCCTTGTAATGATGACGCTCAGCGGTATTTTCTTCCACAGGATATGGATGTGCGCGTGCATTTTCCCAAGAACGATATTGATAATTCTTCCACAAAGCCTGCTGGCCATTGTTATTCCCCGGAATTGTACACGTAAGCAATCTTGTAGCGTGGGGGTTTATCCCCCGCTGGTGGTGCCTTCCCGATGTCATTGCCGACCATGAAGGTCGGCGCAACAAACGCCGTTGCCGTAGGCGACCTAATTTAAAAAAGTTTCATTTCTTCCCGAAAATGCGTTCAAATTCTTTTTGCATCAAAACGTCCATCCTGACGTTATACTTCTTATACTTTGCCACCAATTCCCTGGCGTCCTTTGTTAATGTAGCGCCTCCCCCACCTTTTCCACCCGTCACAACCTCAAGGAGCTTCAACCCCAGCACCTTTTCCGTGGCCTTTATCTTTCCCCAGGCAGCCCGATACGACATGCCTAGCTCCTTCGCCGCCGCGTTGATCGACCCCAGCCGATCAACCGATTCAAGCAGCATCTTCCGCCCCTCGGCGAATGCCACCCCGCCATTTTCCTCTAACCATATCTTGAAACGTATTTTCATGGTTTTTCATTATATCAACAATGACATAACGATATCAAGCAAAAAGCCGACGCGGTTTCCATTTTTAGCTTTCTTTTACTCAATAATTTGATATATTCCTTTCGAGATAAAATTCATCGCTGCGTGTGCAAAGAAATAAACATGAAACAGCGGAAAGCATTAGCGTCAATTTGCGTTCATTCGCGGTTGACAAAAGCGGATCCTATGACAGAAAAAGAAAGACTGCTGAAGGCCTTGCGGGGCGAGGTTGTTGATAGACGCCCGGTCATTTGTCCGGGCGGTATGATGACGATGGCCTGCCGGGAGGTTATGGTAAAAACCGGATGCCGTTGGCCTGATGTCCACAGGGATGCGGAAAAGATGGCCACCCTTTCGCTTGCCATGCACGACGAGACAGGTATGGAGAACCTCGGCATTCCCTTTTGCATGACCGTTGAGGCTGAAGCCTTGGGTGGTGAAGTAGAGGATGGCGATGAGGTTACTGAACCCGGCATTGTGCAGTATCCGTTGAGGTCTGTATCGGAGTGGAAAAGTTTAAAGGCATTGTATCCTCATAAAGACGGGAGGCTTCCAACCATCCTCGAATGCACCAAAATCCTGAGTAAAAGCGCGACGGATATCGCCGTGGTCGGTAACCTGGTTGGCCCGCTAAGCCTTGCCACTTCTCTTATTGAAGCAACGTCGCTTTACAGGGCGCTCAAACAAACGCCGGAAGCGGTTCACGAATTCCTCGTTTTTTTAACCGGCAATAGCATCAGATATGCAGAGGCGCTTATTGACAGCGGCGCCGACCTTATCTCTATTGCCGACCCATCCGCTACCGGTGAAATACTCGGTCCTGGAAACTTCGAGGCTTTTGCCCTTCCCTATCTGAATGAGATGACACGCCATATCCATCGGCTTGGAAGGCCGGTGATCGTACATATCTGCGGAAACATACATGCGATAGCCGGTTCTATCAAGGGACTTGACGCCGAGTGCATCAGTTTCGACGCCCCCGTAGATATCCGGCTGATGAGGAATACCCTTCCAGAGAAGAGGCTGATGGGTAATGTGTGCACCAGGCTTTTACTGAACGGCCCTCCAAGCGCTATATGCGGGGTGTCGGCAAATATATTGCACAGCGGCATTGATATCCTTGCACCGGCCTGTGGCGTGAGCGCCAAAACACCGGTAAAGCATATTAAGGCAATGTCGGAGGCGGTGAAGGGGGAGGGAGCATAGGTGTTAAGTTAAGAAACCTATAATTGCCACCAAACCCTTGTTTTTGTTAGCCCTGAAGGGGCGAAATAGTACAGCCCAGGGCAACACCCTGGGTTTAGAATTATTAGCACAGCAAGCCCTGAAGGGGCGATATTGGGTACAAAATAACGGTTCATTCCGTATTACGCCC
>JACVXV010000217.1 GCA_015661205.1 Candidatus Brocadiaceae bacterium | reverse complement strand
CCGCAAGCGCCAACCGGCAAGAGCGCGGAGGTAATCGCTGAAATGGAGGAGGCCGCATTGGACGCCGTTTCTTCGCCTGAAAAGCCGCCACAAACACCTGGACGGGCAAGGATGGTCATCGGGCAGGATGTTGAGGATGAAGAGGTAATGGAGTCCTTGCCGGACGATGAGACGGTATTTATCACGAAAGAACGGGCAGGGGTAGAAAAAAAACCGGAAGAAAAGCCGGCGCCGCCGGCACGGGAAATAAAAGCTGAAGAAAAAAAGACGACAAAGGCTGAGAAACCCAGGGAAGTAATGAAAGAAATGAACGCCCCGCCGGTTAAGATGGAACCGCCGGCAAAGGCGTCGGAATTACCCGGCTATGAACCTTCCCGGAAGGAAGAACGAGGGCTGGACGAAGCTGATAGCCCTGGTGAAACCGCAAAACCAAAGGTCTTTTTCAACGTAAATGCAAAGCCGGAGGGGGCGGGCAAAGACCCCGTCCTTTTTGAGGACACAATATCGAATGCAGCAATACCGGGCGCGCCAACGTTTAACGTTAAGAAGCATGAATACGCCGACTACTTTAAACACATCAGAGACCGGATATCCCTTTACTGGTTTCTCGGATATGGCACCCGCGCTGAAATAAAGTTAGAAACAAAAGACGACAAGCCCATTATTATCGAATTTAAGGTGTATCCGAATGGCGCTATTGATGACGTGAAAATCGTGGATGACGCGGGGAATTTCAACCTGGCGTCACGACTGATTTCCTCGGTGGAAAAGGCCTCACCCATAAACCCCTTTCCACCAAAAATCAAGGAGCTTTCAATTGACGTGCGGTTTAATTTTTACTTTTTTTAATAAGGAGGTAATAGTACTTTGGAATGGATACTAGGCGGTGGTATCATCATGATACCACTGTTAATTTGCTCTGTTTTGTCACTTGCCGTAATAATTGAACGGGCTTTCAATCTTCGCAGGAGTAAAATACTGAAGCCGGAGATCATCCAGACCATAGCGGCAATCCGGTGTCAGGAAGATATTCCTTTCGCTATTTCTAAATGCGAAGTGATCCCCGGTCCGTTTTCAAGCTTGCTGAAGCGGATTCTCACAAACAACCATCTTAGCCGTGAAGAAAAGTTTATAGACATACAAGCTGCGGGGCGGCAGGAAACAAAAGAGTTGGAAAAGAGGCTGCTCGTGCTGGAGGTTATTACCGCGGTAGCGCCTCTGTTAGGATTGTTAGGAACGGTTATCGGTTTGGAAAGTATTTTTGGAATTATATCCGAATTCGGTTTGGGACAGGCCAAGGCGTTTTCCGGCGGGCTCGCTCAAGCTATCAGAACTACGGTATTCGGGCTTTTTATCGCAATTCCATCACTGGTTGCCTATAGTTACTTTGATAAAAAAGTTGATACCTTTGTCCTTGAAATGGAAGAATATTCCATGCAAATCCTCAATAAACTTTATCCTGCACAAAGGTTTGAAAACAATTAAAAACCTTTGTCTTTTAAAACTATGAAATTTCGAGAAAAACGTATTACAAAATCTATCATTAACCTTACCCCAATGGTGGACATGTTGTTTCTGATACTCTTGTTTTTCCTGGTCACCTCAAGCTTTTCAGAGCAACCAAACATCAAACTGGAACTTCCATCGACAAAATACGCCGCCTCAAGCAAACTTGAAGAGCGTGTCTTAATTCTTTCCGAGGACGGAGCGATGTTTTTTGAAAATAACCCCGTGGAAATGAAAGACCTGGTTTCGGTATTGAAAAATGCCTTCAGCAAACAGGACGAAAAGACGCTCACCATGCGTGCAGACAAGCACGTTCCCTACGGCGTAATTGTTGAGGTTATGGACGCAGCCAAAGGCGCTGGTTTGAAAAAAATCCTGGCGCCAACCATCTTTGCTCCAGAAACGAAGAAGGACATGTAGGCGATTGTTTTTTAAGAAACTTATCCGACTTCCAGGGAATATCGGTAATCACCCGGTGTATCGAAGAAAGGTAGATTAACAAATGCAATTTAAAATGTCACTCGCGCGGCGATTAAAAAACCTGATCATAGGCGACGCCCGGAGTCCTCATGACAAGACCATTTTTCACAAATTATCCCTAATAGCCTTCTTTGCCTGGATTGGGTTAGGCGCGGATGGTATCTCCTCTTCTTGCTATGGTCCGGAGGAAGCATTTCGGGCATTGCACGAATATCCTTACCTGAGCATCTTTGTGGCTTTGGCTTCTACATTGACCATCTTTGTGATTAGCTCAAGTTACTCGCAAATTATCGAGCTTTTTCCTTCGGGCGGTGGTGGTTATCTAGTTGCCAGTAAATTACTCTCACCAACCTTTGGCATGTTTTCCGGTTGCGCGCTAATCATAGATTATGTGCTTACGATTGCCGTTTCCATTGCGAGCGGCACTGATGCTGTTTTCAGTTTTCTACCCATAGAGTGGCACACATACAAACTTCCCTTTGCAATTTCCGGCATTGCAGTTCTCACCCTATTGAACCTGCGTGGGGTAAAAGAAGCTGTTGCACCCTTAATACCCGTCTTCCTGGTTTTTATCATTACCCATGCATTTATAATCGTGTATACGCCGGTCACGCATTTGTCGCACGTTCAGGGGGTTATAAAAGAGACGGTTTCCAACGTCCACGATGTAAGTTCAAAAATTGGAATACTCGGCATGTTATTACTCATTTTACGTTCCTATAGCATGGGAGCCGGTACCTTTACCGGTATAGAAGCCGTCAGTAACGGTCTCCCGATACTTCGGGAACCACGGGTGAGGACGGCCAAACGCACCATGCGCTACATGGCGATTTCACTAGCCGTCATGGTGATGGGATTAATGTTTGCTTATCTCATTCATGGGGTTGAACCGCAAGCGGGAAAGACCCTGAATGCAGTACTCTTTGATAAGGTTACGTTCGATTGGGATTCCGGTACGAAGAATTGGTTTATCATCGTGGCGCTTGCCTCAGAGGCTATGCTGCTTTTTGTTGCAGGCCAGACGGGTTTTCTGGATGGTCCCCGGGTAATAGCCAGTATGGCGCTCGACCGATGGCTGCCCACCCGCTTTGCCGTGCTGAGTGACCGTTTAGTGGCAAAAAACGGAATTTTGTTCATGGGTATTTCGGCGTTATTGTTAATGGTTTTTACGCGCGGCTCTATTCAAGTTCTGATAGTCCTCTACAGCATTAACGTCTTTATCACGTTTACCCTTTCCCAATTGGGTATGGTGCGCCATTGGTGGAAAAGCCGTATGGGTGTTATTAAATACCGGTGGTGGAAACTCTTTATTAATGGTTTCGGATTGATACTTACTTCATTCATCCTTGTATCAGTAATCGTACTCAAATTTCATGAAGGAGGCTGGATTACCTTAATTGTTACCGGCTCATTGGCAGGGATAGCAATTGTGATAAAAGGACATTACAACAAAACATCCCGCCTTCTCAGTAAACTGGACAATCTCGTCCAGGTGGCCGAATATTCCGGTTCCGGCTCCGGCAAATCGCAAGAACCGAAGCCGCTTCAAGAGTTTGATCCGACGGCAAAAACGGCGGTCTTGTTGGTGAGCGGCTTTACCGGAAGGGAACTTCACACACTCTTTAGTGTCTTTCGTACGTTTGAAAAGACATTTAAGAATTTCATTTTTGTTGAAATTGGTATGCTTGACGCCGGTAATTTCAAAGGGACAGAAGAGATGGAAAACCTTGAGGCACTGATAAAAAACGACTTGGACCGCTACGTTAATTTCATGCAAAAGAACGGCTATTACGCGGAAGGCTTCTACGCGATAGGCGTCGATATCGTTGATGAAATAGCTCAAATTACCCTGAAGATTTTAGAGCGTTTTTCCAATCCCGTTTTCTTCGGTGGACAGCTTGTTTTCCCAAACGATTCATTTCTTTCACGCATATTACACAACTACACTATCTTTGCCGTTCAAAGAAGGTTGTATACAAAAGGATTCCCCGTTGTTATTATGCCCATCAGGGTGTAGTGGGGGGGCATTCCCAAATTTTTATCTATTTTCATACGTAGGGCAAGGCTTCAGCCTTGCCACTCGCCGAATACATACCAGTAATTGCAACCCTAAACGGTCGCTCTACAACAGGCCAGAAGGGCAGAAAGCATAAAGCCCGGAGTAAAGCCACTGGTCTGGTAAAGAAATAAAATATAACCAGCCCCGAAGGGGCGACAGAAAAGAATACTTAACCTATCCGGAATTTTTACCTTCCCTGTAATGGAAAGTTTTTTTCTTCGTGCCTTTGTGCCTTCGTGTGAGCCAGGATGTTTTTTTGTTTTCTCACACAAAGCCACAAAGGACACAAAGAACCTGCATTCTCCCGTAGGGACACGGTGCCCGTGTCCCCACATCAACGGCTGGCCGGTTTAATTTACAAGATTGAACCGGCAGGCGGGAAGCCTGCGCTACCGCCACATTTCCAACGCCTTCACAACGTCCTGCGCCTCCTGATACCATACATTCTGTAAACTGCGGTCAATTATCCAGACGACGCTATCCCCTTCTGCGTTCTCTGCACTACCCATTTTGGGCAAGATATCATTCCGAAGCTGATTCGCGGCGTCTGCGTGTTTACCCGCTTCCACATTCGCTATCACAGCATTGAGTGTTCTGCTTCAGACGGAAATGGAATTTCTCTTATTGAAATAAGCTATACTTAAATTATTTCAGAGGAGTGAAAAATGGAACAAGTAAATGAGAGAAAA
>JACVXV010000086.1 GCA_015661205.1 Candidatus Brocadiaceae bacterium | reverse complement strand
GCGAAGGTTAAAAGTATCGCGGTATTTGGAATTGACGCGTATTTGCTGGACGTTGAGGTGTACGTTACCGGCGGCGAGATGCCTTACACGGTGATTGTCGGCTTGCCCGACGCGGCAGTTAAGGAGAGCCGTGACCGGGTAAGGGCGGCGGTCAATAATAGCGGCTACATCTTCCCGGCCAAATGCTACACGATCAATTTGGCCCCGGCAGACCGGAAAAAAGAAGGCCCGGTCTTTGAATTGCCGATAGCCGTCGGCGTGCTTATGGCAACGGGGCAGGTTGAAATCCCGGACATACAATCGTATATCATCGTCGGCGAACTGTCCCTGGACGGCAAAATACGCCCCGTGAAGGGCTGCTTGTCGATGGCGTACCAGTGCCGTGAACTGGGCATAAAGAAGTTCCTGGTACCCGTTGCAAATGCGTCGGAGGCTGCCGTAATTGAGGGCATTGACGTCATCCCCGTAGAAACCCTTGCAGACACCATAGGCATCCTCACCAAAGCCATCCCGGCCACACCTTTTAGGGTAAAGCAAGAGGAGATATTCAGAGAACATTCCAACTACGACATCGATTACGGAGACGTGAAAGGACAGGAACACGCCAAAAGGGCTTTAACGGTGGCGGTGGCGGGCAATCACCACGTCATCATGGTGGGCCCGCCCGGCGCGGGCAAGACCATGCTCGCGCAGCGCATACCTACCATCATGCCGCCCCTGACTATTGAGGAGGCATTGGTGACGACGAAGATTTACAGCGTCGTGGGGCTTCTCCAGCCGAAACAATCATTAATCGCAACCCGTCCCTTCCGCTCTCCGCATCATACGGTCAGCACCGCCGGTTTGATTGGAGGCGGCTCATTTCCAAGACCCGGAGAGATCAGCCTCTCGCACAACGGAGTGCTGTTTTTAGATGAGCTTCCGGAGTTTGACCGCAAGACGCTGGAGGTGCTGCGGCAACCGCTCGAAACGGGCAATGTGACGATTTCCAGGGCATCGACCTCGGTCACCTATCCTTCAAACTTTATGTTGGTCTGCGCCCTCAATCCCTGTCCGTGCGGTTACCACACCGACAAGCAGAAGATATGCCGCTGCTCGCCGTTTCAAATCCAAAACTATTTGGCAAAGGTTTCCGGTCCATTGCTGGACAGGATGGACATCCAGATAGAAGTGCCTGCCGTGCGGTACAGCGATCTTATCAGCGAAAGGGAAACGCAATCATCCGGCACCGTCCGGGAAAAGGTGACAACGGCGCGCGCCATGCAAAAAGAGCGATACTGCGTGCTGGATAAGGCCGCCGAATCGATTTTATATCAAGCAATGACGGGACTGGGCGTCTCCGCGCGCGGCCACAGCAAGATACTCAAGGTGGCTCGCACCATTGCGGACATGGATGAAAGCAATGCGATAAAGGAGGAGCATGTGTCGGAGGCGATACAATACCGGAGCCTGGATAGGACGTTGTGGAAGTGATGCGATTGAGGGCCGCAGGTGGAGATAAAAAGATGAACTAGCCGCGGATTTACGCGGATGGACGCGGATTGGGCAAAGAGGCTGATTGCCGTGCTAATGGTACGTGCAAACAAGGTTTATATTTGCAGGATTGCTTCACGGATCATTGCATACGCACGTAGGGGCGGGGTTCCCCCGCCCTTTCAGCGCAAACCCCAACGGTATTGCAAGGCGTGTGGCAAACCTAAAGGTTCGCCCTACGAAAACAGCAGGCTGGAAGCCTGTGCTACAGAAGGCGGTTTTTGAAATCGTTGAGTTTGTTGAGGGCATCCAAAGGGGCGATGGTGGTGACGTCGAGTTTTTTGATTTCGTTAATGATCGCGTCCTCTTTTGACACAAAAAGCTTCAACTGTGTTGGTTTTTTGTCTTGCGCTGTTTTTAGCGGGGCAAATTTGGGTTTGCCGTGTACGTCGAGCGTTGCGGCCTCAAGGTTGTTTAGGATGGTGCGCGCCCTCTGAATTACCTCTTTGGGTATGCCCGCGAGCCGGGCGACGTGAATGCCGTAGCTCTTGTCCGTACCGCCTTCCACTATCTTTCTTAAAAAGATAATCTCGTCTCCCCACTCCTTTACGGCGATGTTATAGTTTTTAATGCCGGGGAAGAGCAGGGCAAGTTCCGTAAGTTCGTGATAATGGGTGGCAAAGAGCGTGCGGGCGTGGAGGTGCTGGTAGATGTATTCAGTGATTGCCCAGGCGATGCTGACCCCATCAAAGGTGCTGGTGCCGCGCCCTACTTCGTCCAGGATGATCAGGCTGCGTTCGGTGGCGTTGTTCAGGATGTTTGCCGTCTCATTCATTTCCACCATGAAGGTGCTTTGGCCCTTTGCCAGTTCATCGGACGCGCCCACCCGTGTAAATATGCAGTCCACCACACCGATGACCGCCTCTTTTGCGGGGACGAAACTGCCCATCTGCGCCATCAGCGCCAGCAGCGCCACCTGACGGATATAGGTGCTTTTCCCGGCCATGTTCGGTCCGGTGATTACCATAATGCAGTCCTGGACGCCGTCTAACCGGATGTCGTTGGGGACAAATCCGTCGCCGCCCGGTCTTCGGTCCAGCACGGGATGCCGCCCATCAATGATCTTCAGTTCCAGTCCGTCGGTAATCTCCGGCATCACGTACCGGTTTTCTACGGCAAGGTTGGCGAGTGAGGAGAGGACATCGATCATGGCGATGGCCGCAGATGTCTTTTGCAGTTGCGGGGTAAAGGCTGCAATTTGTTTGCGTATTTGGACGAACAGGTCGTATTCCAGGTCTTTTGCCCGTTCGTCGGCCGTCAGCACCTTTGTCTCGTAATCCTTGAGTTCTGAGGTGATGAAGCGTTCCGCGTTCTTCAGGGTTTGTTTCCGGATATAGGCTTGCGGCACGCTGTCTTTGTGCGTGTTGGTAACCTCGATGTAGTACCCGAACACCTTATTGTAGCCCACCTTGAGGGAACTGATCCCCGTGCGCGTGATTTCTTCCGCCTGGAAGTTGGCAATCCAGCTCTTTCCGTTTTTACTGATGTATTTCAGCTCATCAAGTTCCGCATTGTAGCCCTCTCTTATCAGCCCGCCGTCTTTTATCGTGAGGGGAGCGTCAGGCACAATCGCCGCGCCGATGAGGGTGCAGGCGTCTTCAAGAGTTTCTATCTGTTGTTCCAGGTTTGCCAGGATTTCAGCGCCGCAGAAGCCCATGCTGTCCTTGAGCGCCGGTAGTTTTAAGAGGGATTGTTTTAAGGTGACAAGGTCACGCCCGTTTGCCCGGTCGCAGCTTATTTTCGTGGAAATCCGTTCGACGTCGTAGATGTTGTTCAGGATGGTGCGTACTTCTTTTCTCAGTTCCGCCTTTTCCACAAACTCAAAGACGCCCGCCTGCCGGTATTTGATTTCAGCAGATATCTTTAACGGGCTGATCAGGCACTCCTTGAGCAGGCGTGCGCCCATAGGCGTCTTCGTCTGGTCAAGCACGCCCAACAGCGAGCCTTCCCTGTCGCGCGCCCGCATGGTCTGTATCAGTTCGAGGCTCTGCTGTGTGGCCTTGTCCATAAGCACCCGGTTGTCGGTTTGGTATCTTTGGAGTTTAACGATATGGTTCAGCGAGGTCTTTTGTGTTTCCTTTAAATAATGGATTACCGCGCCTGCGGCGCCAATGGCCGGCCCCAGTTCCTCGCAACCGAACCCTTCCAGCGACGTGGTGCCGAAGTGTTCCAGCAACGCCCGGTAAGCAGTGTCTCTTGAAAACTCCCAGTCGGGACGGGAGGTAATCATCACGCTGGACTCCCCCCGAAGCCTGTCCATAAAGGCGGTGTTGTTCCTTGCCGTATCTTCGGACAGCAGCAGCTCGGAGGGGTTCAACCGGGCGAATTCATCGAAGAGACGCCCGTTTTCTACGTCTTCCACCTCGAACCTGCCCGTTGATAAATCGATCCATGACAATCCCAGGAGGTCGTCTTTCACCAGCACGGCAACCAGGTAGTTGTTGCTTTTGTCCTCCAGCAAGGTGTCTTCCGTAACGGTTCCGGGGGTTATAACCCTGGTTACACCGCGATCGACGATACCTTTGGCGTCCTGGGGGTCTTGCAATTGGTCGCAGATTGCCACCCGGCATCCCGCCTTGATGAGTTTTCGGATGTAACCTTCGACGGCATGATGGGGCACGCCAGCCATCGGTATGGCGCTTTCGCCTTTGGAGCGGGCGGTGAGGGTAATTCCTAGTATTTTGGAGGCGAGCTTGGCGTCTTCAAAAAACAATTCGTAAAAATCCCCCATACGAAAAAACAGCAAGGCGTCTTTATGTTGCCGTTTAATGTCGCTATATTGGCGCATCATTGGTGTGTCGTACATGTTTTATACCAGGGCTAAATGAGTAGCGCAGGCTTCCGGCCTGCATTAGTTAAATGTATAGAAAATTCAAAGTTAGGCCTGAAAGGCCGACAGGATATAGCGGGGGGGAAGCCCCCTGTTTCAGACAAAAAAGAATACAAGCCCCGAAGGGGAGGCAGGACATTTTGTTTTCGTAATCGAAACAATAATTAATACATTTTAGAAAAATAAAAAGGCATCCCACCCATGTTGTGCGTCCCTTTCTGTCACCCCTTCGGGGCTTATTATGTTATTGCGTTTACCAGGGGCTTCACCCCTGGCTATATTCTTTCAGCCCTTCGGGCCTGTAGTAGAGCCGTTGCAGGGGCGAAGCATTTGCCGAATTTGGTGTAAATGCATCATCATGTTAGCATGCAAAGGCTTCGCCCCTACGCAATATGGAACCCGGATCATCCTGGAAAAAGTGTAGATGGGATGTACACGAGCAATCGGACGAACCGAAACCTTTTACCGGAATTATTGCGCCTTTTATCTTTTCCAGTTCCCGGCTCAGAGTGCATTCTTCCTGCTTTTTACCGGTAAACATGCGAAAATCAACGACCTTTCCGTACTGGAGGAGGTAGTCGATATGCCAGTGCGCCTTTTTTCCCCTTCGCAAGTGCCGCTCTATCCTTTGCGTCAGGTTGGTCTGAGCGCTTCCAGCATAGACATAAAACCCCGGTATGAATGGAAAGGCGCCGAGGCGTCCAACTTGTATGTTCCGGCCTTGATTAAGTTTAATTATAAGGCAATAAATCCCTTTGTTCAGTAGAGAGCGACTTGTCTTTGTGCCGGTATTCATTAGTATCGTAATTTTGTCCACAGTATAACAAATGTAAGACTGATAAACCTATAGCTTTTTTGAGAAATGGCTATAAAATCAGGCAAAATCAATTGCCCTTGACAATCCTTATCTCTCTGTGTTAACATTTGACCAGTGTATAACAAGTTATAATTTACTGTGAGATATTGTGTTATGATACCAGAACATCTAAAATATTCCCATACCCATGTATGGTTTTACAAAGATAACAAATCTATTACCGCCGGTTTGACAAAGGTAATTATCGACAAACTCGACAAACTTTTGTTCCTCGACCTTCCCAAGGTCGGGGAGGAAATCCTTTCCAATATTTCATTTGGCGAAGTAGAGTCGCACAGTATGCTGCTTGATATTATGGCTCCCCTTGCAGGGGAGGTTATTGCGGTAAATGAAAGACTCTACGAAAACCTGGACACGTTAAGCAAAGACCCTTATAAACAGGGCTGGCTTATCAAGTTCACTACAAGCGAATCCCATATTATCGATAGGCTTCTCAGCGCGCCGGAATACATGGCACACGTCACCAAAGGCCCTTCTGTCACTCAAAAAGTCCATTTTGTTAACCCGCTTCCTCACAAAAAGCGTCCTGTAAAAATCGTGAAGAAAAAGACCAGGAAGTAATCTTTCTATGACTCCTCCTATAACTAAGCGCAGGCTTGTTATATTAACCGAAGGGCGATTTGACGTTTTTGGGGCAAAGACTGCCGTAAGCGTCATCCGTTACTGTAGGGAAGAGGTTGTTGCGATTTTAGACCGCTTCAGTGCCGGAAAAGGGGCTGATTCAATTGTCGGTATCGGGAAGGGCATTCCCATTGTGGCCGGAATTGAAGAGACGCTTAGGCTGAAACCAACTGCCCTCCTTATCGGTATTGCCCCTCCTGGTGGTATGTTGCCTGCCGAGTGGCGGGTTCACATTACGAATGCCATTAAAAACAAACTCTCCATTATCAGCGGCCTCCATTGCCATTTAAGCGAGGACGTTGAGTTCTCCAGGCTGGCACAGGAATTTGGGGTGGATATTGTGGACGTCCGCAAGTCGCCTGAAAATATCCCCCTTGGCACAGACAGGGCAAAGAAAACAAATACCGTGCGCATCCTTACCGTCGGTTCCGACTGCAATATCGGCAAGATGGTGACCTCTATTGAGATTGCAAAGGCCGCCGGGAAGCGAGGGATCAATGCCCGCTTTGTGGCCACGGGGCAGACGGGTATTATGATTGAAGGAAGCGGCATTGCCGTAGACCACGTTATTTCTGATTTTATCTCTGGCGCCGCTGAAAAACTGGTGGTAGAGCGCGCCGACGCCAAACTGTTGAGCATCGAAGGGCAGGGGACTATCGTGCATCCGGCGTATTCCGGGGTCACCCTCGGCCTTTTACACGGTTCAGCACCGCAGGGGCTTATCTTATGCCACCAGCCGACGAGGAAGACGCTCCGCCATTTTGACGATTTCCCCATCCTGCCTCTTTCGGACTTAATCGATCTTTATGAAAAATTGGCTAGCCCGGTTCAGCCCTGCAAGGTACTCGGTATTTCCCTTAATTGCGTAGATATGCCGGAGGACAAAGCGAGAGAGGAAATCAGAAAAGTGGAACGGGAAACAAGACTCCCTGTTACCGATCCCATTAAGTTCGGTGTAGAAAATCTTATGAACGCTATTCAACCTCTATTATCATGAAGATTTCCCCCTACCCATTAAATTTAACCCTCAGACACACCTTCCGGATAGCAAGGAACGCGCATGACGTTCAGAATAACGTTGTAATTGTGCTTACCGACACAGACGGTGTTTCCGGTCACGGGGAGGCGGCGCCCACCCGTTTTTTTGGTGAGGATATACCCAGTGTTATAAAGGCATTTAGGCTTGCCGGTGAATTTCTAAAGGACTTCGACCCGTTTCAAACGGATGCCATCGCCCTCCGGCTGAAAGGCCTGTTTCCTAAGGACGCAGCCGCGCGCGCAGCCGTTGACATGGCCATCCACGATATCGTAGGCAAGAAATTAAAGATACCTCTGTTCAAGCTGCTGGGGCTGTCCCGTCCGGAGAAGTGCGTCACTTCGTTTACCATCGGTATCGGCACGCTGGAAAAAATGTGCGAAAAGGTGAATGAAGTAAAGGACTTTCCCATCCTCAAAATCAAGGTAGGCACGAAAGACGATATGGAGTTATTAAAAGAACTCCGTAAAATAACCCGCGCGGTGTTCCGTATTGATGCCAATACCGGCTGGACGGCTGACGAGGCCATAAAAAAAATAAACGCTATGGAAGACCTTGGTGTTGAGTTTATTGAGCAACCCTTTCCCGTAGGCAACATGGAAGCACTCAAGAAGGTCAAGCGCCATACCAAATTGCCTATTATCCTTGACGAGGATGTAAAAGATTCGAAAGATATACCGGCGCTGGCCGGTGTTGCGGATGGAATTAACCTCAAGCTTATGAAATGCGGCGGTATCCGCGAGGCGTTGCGGATGATCCACACCGCCCGCGCGCATGGGCTGAAGGTGATGATTGGGTGTAATATTGAGAGTTCGGTGTCGATAACGGCCGCGGCCCATCTGACCTCTTTGGTCGATTACATCGACCTTGACGGGAACCTCCTTGTCACCAACGACCCCTATCTTGGAGTAACCGTTGATAATGGAAGGTTGTTGATGCCGGAGGGCGAGGGACTGGGTATCGTCCCTAACGCGGCAAGGCAGCAGCCGGAGGACGCCGGGACCTTTCCCGTACTTGAGAAAAGGTAATCCAGACATGTAGGTTGGGTGACGCGAAATTGGGCGAATCAAACAAATCAAATATCGAACTCGGAGATTTTCATTTCTCTTTCAGGAATTACACATGCAGAATAACGAACTTGCTCAGGAAATAATCGCTCGCGCCAAAGATGTCCATGATTACGTCGTCCGTATGAGAAGGGATTTCCACAAACATCCTGAAACGGGTTTTCTCGAAACCCGCACGTCGGGCGTTATTGCTGAAGAGTTAAAACGGATGGGTATTAGCGTGCAAACAAATATCGCTAAAACCGGCGTCGTCGGCACGCTTTCCATTCCGGGCGCCAAAAAGACCGTGGCCTTTCGGGCGGACATGGACGCATTACCCATAACGGAAGAAAACTGCCTGGAGTTTAAATCGCAGAATGAGGGTGTTTCACATGCCTGCGGACACGACGCCAACATGGCGATGCTGCTGGGTACGGCAAAGCTCATAACCATGCTGCAAGGCAAGCTCAAACGGCAGGTAAAATTCATTTTCCAACCCTGCGAGGAACAGCACCCCGGCGGCGCCAAACTGATGGTTGACGAGGGCGCTTTGAACGGCGTTGACGAAATCTATGGCATGCATATCGACCCCTGCATCGCGTCAGGCGTTTTTGGGTTGCGGTACGGACCAACCATGGCGGCAACGGACCGTATCATTATCACCATTATAGGAAAAGGGGGTCATGCATCCACCCCACACCTGTGTGTTGACCCCATCGTTATTGCCGCTGAGGTAATATTGGCGATCCAGACCATCGTTTCGCGGCGGGTAAACCCCTTGTCTCCTTGCGTTGTGTCGTTATGCCAGATAGCCGGGGGAACAACCTTTAATGTAATCCCCGACACGGTGAAAATAACGGGTACGGTAAGGACCCTTTCTAAAGAACTGCGGCACCGGATGCCGATCCTGCTCGAAGACACAATCAAGGGGATCACCTCGCTCAATAATGCGTCGTATCAATTTGAATATCTTAAGGGACACCCACCCCTTAATAATCCCCAGCCTCAGCTACAATTTATTCAGGACAAAATAGTTGAACTTTTTGGCGGCAATGCAGTTGAAAAGATTGATCCCAAAATGGGCGGGGAGGACTTCTCCTATTACCTTGAAAAAACAAAGGGAGCATACCTATTTTTAGGTTCCGGATGTCTGGAGAAAGGCACCCAGCATCCTTTGCACAGTTCGCGGTTTCTGCTTGATGAGGATATCCTCTTCAACGGGCCGGCTTTATATGCTTACATTGCGTGCAGCCCATAGTGCAGGCTGTTGTAACGGGACGCCGAGCGTCCTGATGTTGCATTCCCACACCGAAGCGTGGCGCAGGGACACGGTGCCCGTGTCCCTGCGTGTGAACACAAAAAGTCGCCAAAGGCCTAATTTAACGTATAGGAAATTCAAAATTGTGTTTGTAGAGCGAAGAGCCTCTTCGCTCTACATGAAAAAGTCGCCAAATACCTAATGTATTGCCGAATATCTATTTAGCTTTTTGGAAAAAACATCCGATATACATCTTAATTGTCTCATTATTTGTCGCCGGGTGCGTTTTGCCCACGTGTAATTTTTATCCGACAGTATCAAACCTTTCAAAGAAAGAGGTCTATTATGACAGGTAAGGGGTCATGTCAACCGGAAGGAAAAGGCTGTGGAAGCAGCAGCCTGAATATATCAACACAAAAATTAGGCGACGTATTAATTAATAAAGAAAACATTCTTATTTTTAAAGAGGGATTGTTCGGATTTGAAAATTTAAAAGAATTTGTCATTATAAATATCGAAGAGTGCCGTCCCTTTGAATGGTTAGTCTCCGTGGAAAACCCCGAAATTACCTTCCCCGTTATTAATCCGCTGCCCTTTTTTACCGATTACCAGCCGATGCAGCAAATCGACGACCTTTCCTCGTTGGAAATAAAAGACCCCAAATGCGTCGAAACGTTTTGCATCGTCACGCTAGGCGACAAGCCGGAAAATGCTACGGTAAACCTCAAGGGGCCTATCCTTATTAACTCACAAAACAAATTAGCAAAGCAATTCGTGCTGTTGGAGGACTATTACAGCCTAAACCACCCGCTTGTTAGGAAGTAATTGCCTGACGCCATACGGGTACCGGCAAGGAGGACGCCGTTTCGGAAAAGGATTTTCAGGCAACGTGCCATACAGAAGAATGGGGTAACGAAATGCCCCTGGCGCCGAAACGGTTATTACCGCTCTCAACAACAATAAGTTTGTAAATATACGAGAAAAACGATATACTGTTTTGTGCTTTTCTAAAAAAGGTATACCAGATAAACAGTTACCAGCGCGGAATGGAACCATAGAGCAATCTTTGATACCGGGTATTTTTTGTGTTTACACTTGGTGCGCTTAGCCCCATGTAATTTATATCCAGCGGCATTGAACCTTTTAACGAAAGAGGCGGATTATGACAGGAATGGGATCATGTCAACCGGCAGGAAAAGGAAGCGTAGGTGAAGTCCTTGTTAAAAAAGAAAACATTATTACCTTTAAAGAAGGCATATTAGGATTTGAAGACTTACGAGAGTTTGTCATCCTTGATATCGAAGAATGGCGTCCTTTTGTATGGTTGGTTTCTGTGGAGAATCCAGACGTTACGTTCCCCATAGTCAACCCGATGCCGTTTTTTAATGACTATCATCCGATGCAACAGATAGAAGACGTTTCTGCCATAGGGGCAAAAGACAAGAAAGGCGTAGAGATATTTTGTACCGTAACCTTAGGCATAAATCCGGAAGACGCCACGGTGAACCTGAAGGGACCTATTCTTGTCAACACGCAAAACAAGTCAGGGAAGCAATACATATTGGAAGGGGTGTTTTCGCTCAGCCACCCATTTGTTAAAACGCCCGGCGGAAAAAGCTGTTGTGGGAGCGACAGCGTAAAGATATCCAGTTCCAAACTAGGGGAACTCCTCGTTAAAAAAGAAAACATTATCACCTTCAAAGAAGGCTTGATGGGATTTGAAGAATTACGGGATTTTGTCATCCTCAACATCGAAGAGTGGCGTCCGTTTGAATGGCTGGTTTCCGTGGAAAATCCAGACGTTACGTTCCCCGTGGTTAACCCAACGCCGTTTTTTACAGACTACAACCCGGCGCAACAGCTACCAGATATTTCCGCGATAGGGGCAAAAGACAAAAAGAGCGTGGAGACGCTGTGTACCGTTACGTTGGGCAATAAACCGGAAAATGCCACCGTGAATTTGAAAGGACCGATCCTTATTAATCCGCAAAGCAGGGTCGGAAAACAATATGTGATGGAAGGAAAGCAGTACACACAGAGCCACCCATTTGTAAAGAAGTCCGGTAAGAAGTAATCGTTTTATTATGACAGTTTGCGTTGTATAGTCAATGGCCGATAACATCCCCCTGAACCCTCATTTTCTAAAAGGAACGTTAAAACTTCCTTTTAGGAAATGGGGCCAGGGGGGGTTGTTTTTGAGCGTACTTAGATACGGTGTGACTGTTGTTTTTTTAAAGGAAGACCATGCTGATATTGACTAGAAAACAGGGAGAAAGCATAACGATTGGGGATGAAATAAAGATTACTATCCTTGAGTGCCAGAACAAACAAGTCAAGCTCGGCATCGTAGCGCCAAAGGAAGTCAAGGTGCATCGGGAAGAAATCTTCGAAAGAATACAGGAACAAAACAGAAAAGCTGCTGCAATGTCGAAGGACGAACTCATACAAATAGCGCGGAAATGGCAGTCAAACAACCCCTAGCACTACATGTATGTGGGCGAAATTGTCATGATATATTACGTCAAACCCCGGGAGAAGCGGCTGATGACTCTGAATTATGTAAAGTGTGTTTTGAAATGAACGCGGTGAGACTGGCTACGGTAGAACAAAATGATTCGTCTGAATAGTATTTGCTTGTCGTTCGGCAGCGACGTCATATTCGAAGACGTCTCCCTGCACATCCGAAGAAACGATCGGATTGGCCTCATCGGCAAGAATGGCGCCGGTAAATCAACCCTTTTCAAACTCCTTTGCAAAACCATCGAGCCGAATAGCGGCAGCATTATCTCCGCAAAAGACACCAACGTCGGCTACCTCCCGCAAGAGGGCTTTGTCTTCAAAAACAAAACGGTTTTTGAAGAAGCCCGTTCTGCTTTTGAAGACATTATCAATCTCAAACGCCAAATCGATACCATTCACGCCCGGCTTGAAGACCCATCGCTGGACGAAGAGGAACACCAGCTATTCCTTGATCGCTATGCCCACGTGCAGCATCAACTGGACGTTGTCAACGGCTCCAAAGTCGATGCGGAGACGAGCAAGGTGCTAAAGGGCATGGGATTCAGGGACGCCGACTTTACAAAAGCCCTCGGCGAATTGAGCGGCGGCTGGCAGATGCGCGTAGCGCTTTCCCGACTCCTCCTCCAGGAACCGAATTTACTCCTTTTAGATGAACCGACAAACCACCTTGACATTGACTCCATCCTCTGGCTCGAGTCATACCTCAAGGAATTCAAAGGGGGGCTGATCCTCATATCACACGACAGGGCATTTCTCGACCGGAACGCCACCAAGATATGGGAATTGGAGAGGGGCGCCGTCACCGAGTACAGCGGAAACTATTCCTTCTATGAAGTCGAAAAGGAAAACCGGAAGGAACTCCAGACGGCGCGTTACACCAACCAGCAGAAAAAGATTAAAGAAGTGGAGCGCTTTATTGAGCGGTTCAGGGCAAAGAACACAAAGGCATCGCAAGTGCAAAGCCGCATCCACATGCTTGAAAAAATGGAGAAAGAGGAACTCCCGGAAAATGACGAATCCCAGGTAAAATTCAAGTTTCGCGAATCGAAGCAAAGCGGAGTGACCGTCCTGGAGGTGAAAGAAGTTGCCCATCAATACGAAGGAAGATTCATCTTCCGGAACGTAAGCTTCTCGATTGAACGGGGAGAAAGGATTGCCCTTGTAGGACAAAATGGGTCGGGAAAATCCACCTTGTCGCGCATCCTGGCCGGTTTGGAACAACCCTGCTCAGGTACCATCAAATTGGGGCATAATGTCCTCTTTGACTATTTTGCGCAGGAACATGCCGAAAAACTTAACAACAATAACACCGTGCTGCAGGAGGTAGAATCAGTCGCGCCATTTTCCATGATCCCGCAGGTAAGGCACATCTTAGGCGCATTTTTATTCAGCGGCGACGACGTCTTCAAGGCTGTTAGCGTCCTGAGCGGCGGTGAGAAATCACGCCTTTCGCTGGCCAAGATACTCTTAAAACCGACCAATTTCCTCCTCCTCGACGAACCGACCAACCACATCGACATTGCCACAAAAAAGATTTTAAAGGCAGCCTTGCTGGACTATGCAGGAAGCCTGCTGATTGTGTCGCACGACAGGGACTTTCTTGACGGCCTGGTAACAAAGGTTTTCGAACTGAAAGACAACCGGCTCCACGTTCACCTGAGTGGCTTCCGGGAATTCCTCGACGCGAAAACGGAAAGTATGTCTCTCGAAACGAAAAGCAACAAGGGCGCAGCAAGCCAACCAGCCGGCGTACGAACGCCGGGTACATCCAGGACTGTCACGGATAATACCACCTCAAATACCGTATCACCTGCGGCAAAGGAAGACGATTCCGTCTCGCAAAAGCAACTTTACCTTCAGAAAAAAGACCAAAACGCCCGCAAGCGAAAACTCACAAAAGAGGCGCAAAGCATTGAGGAAAGAACCATTTCACTGGAAGCCAAAAAAAAGGAACTGGACAACCTCCTCCTGGACCCCACCCTTTACAGCAATAAGGAAAAAGCCGTTGAAGTCAACAAGCAGTACCAGTCCGTCACTCAAGAACTAAACACCCTCTATAAAGAATGGGAAGATATCCACGCAGAGCTGGAATCAATAACAGCCGATGAGTTGGAAAAGAAGTAGTTTTCCCTTTCTGAGAAATCCAATATCGAATATCGAAGGATATCGAGTATCATTGATTTTGAAAATCCCGGCAACCGCGAATGAACGCCAATAAACGCTAATACATGTGACACAAAAAGCATGAGCGTCATTTGCATTCATTCGCAGTGAAGTAGGGACACGGCGCTCCAGGTCTCCACTTCATAATTCAAAATTCCTTGTTCGATATTCGTAATTCAATACACCGTTAAATAGCGCCGAGATGCCAGGGTTTTCTTATTTTACTCTTCCGATTTTCCTGGGTATTCAATAGGGCTGATAAAATAAAAATACTTGCAATTTTTTTCGTTTTTAGTTTTACTATCACACAGCATTAAGGGAAAATGCAAGGCGATCCATGAGAAAGACCTGGCCGAAGGCTGGGGACACGTTCAAATGCCCGGCGCACTCGACCGCAAATATCCCAATGCGCCGAAGGAATGGCGCTGGCAGTGTGTCTTCCCGCAGGAAAACCGGTGGAAGAACACAGTGACCGGTGAAGAAGGACGGCACTGTATCCACGAGATATTCTTCAGCGGGCAGTCAAGGAAGCAGTCCGCAATGCGGGTGTAGTCAAGCACGCTGGTTGCCACACCTTTCGCCACTCTTTTGCCACGCATTTGCTTGAGGCTGGTTATGATATCCGCACCATCCAGGAACTTCTTGGCCACAAAGACGTTAGCACAACGATGATCTACACCCATGTCTTGAACAAAGGCAGTCACGGTGTCAGAAGTCCAGTCGATGGCCTTTAGGCCGGTTTATACAGACTGTATAAACCGGAATGGGCAATTTGGCGAACAGGCAGGAAATGCTTAATGTGAAATAAGTTACAATACGTAAGGCACTCGGTCAAAATAAATCATTCCAACAACGGGCAGATTTGCCTGGCACTAAAAGGGTCTATCGATATGAACCACTTTCTCAGTCCCTGCAAGCGACAGAGTGCCATTTCACACAAACGGCGCTGTTGAGCCTTTAACTTTACGCCCTTCTCGTATGAATTGTCAATAAATCGTACAACCGGGTGTACTCCATTGTAGGTCATTGATTTAGCCATCCCCAAAGCCTTCGCTATCGTACGTAAGGGGTCACCATTCCAATAGTTTTCCAATACACCAAACACTCTTTCTATCGGATTATATTTGCTGTGATAGGGAGGATAGTACGCCAACTGAACAAACACTCCCCACCTTGCACTAAACGGTACGAGTCGCTTTAACCATTGACTGCGCACCCCACTGTTGTCAGGGCCATTGTCGGCATTAATTACCAGGGTATGTGGAGAATTACCGTTTTTTTTAGATTGGGCCAGATGTCTTCCAGGCGGTCAATCATAAAATCGGAAGTAACGGATCCGCTTGTGAAAAACAGCCAAGTCTCATTTGTGAAGGAAGTTGTTGAAGGGAAGTTGGGAATGAAGTTGAGCGAGGATAAAACCAAGTTGACCGACTTTAAAAGAGGCTTCAGAGTTCTCGGATACACGTTCAAAGGCAAGTATAAGGGTATAAGCAAGAAATCCATGGACAAATTCAAGGACACCATCAGAGTCATCACCAGACGCACACAAGGCGTCAACCTAAAAGCCGTCATTGGTAACGTCAACCAGGTCATTCGTGGGCATGTCAACTACTTTCGGCTGGGTAATGTACAAAAAGTATATTGCTCATTGGACAAGTGGGTGCGTAGGAGGCTGAGATGCTTTAAGTT
>JACVXV010000085.1 GCA_015661205.1 Candidatus Brocadiaceae bacterium | reverse complement strand
GCGCCTCTCTGTATACTCATGAATATGCATTCGACCCTGGCATTCTGGACATGCCCACATTGTATCCTTACTACGGACTTCTACCTCTACCTCTTGCTTGACTACATCTATCCTTACTCCCGCTACATACCACGGATGTTTCAACCCTAATAGCTCGTCATATAATGTTGTGTCTTTCATACGGCTATTCTAATTTATCCTGCTTCTTTTAGCACCCTAATTCCTGTAGAACCTGATTTTCTGACAAAAAACGAGGAGGGGGTTATTATCGATATTGGTAGTGGGCGTGCGGTTCTTGTGGAATTTCTGGCAACAGATGAAAAACTCCAAAAACATACGGCCTGGAATTATATAGGAATAGATTCTATTGACCCCAACCGCAAAGAAAACCCATGCAACGACATATTAGAGAATGCTGTTAAATATGGTAGAGGTTCTTCTGTACGCTTCATTGAAACAAGTACATTTAATAAAACTTTTCCTGAAGTTAATCATGATAAGGCCGTACTTTATGTGTGCCGCAATGTCTTCCATGAACTTAAAATTGAAGAAACAAGCCAACTTCTCCACAATGTGATAGCCCGCATGAAAAAATCAGATAAGTTTTTAGTCCAAGACTTGTGCACGTTTCCTCAAGCAGAAAAAAATAATTGCGGTTGGAATCCTGGCATTTTTGGTAACCTTCTTAAACAAATCGGGTTCCACGCTGTCATTGAGTTACCCTTAGGGTCTGAAAAAAGGTGGTTTAACATCATCTGCGAGAGTGACATATCTAGTGTACATCATCCAAAATACGATTTAAGCAGGCTTGAAGAGCTTGTGTTTGAAAACTTGCAGAATCAGTGTAATTTGTGGTTACAGTATGAGAGGATCAACGATGAGGTTGCAGAAAAAGATAAGATTAAAAGATCACAAGTTCAATTTTGTTTACAGTTATCTGCTTTGATAGTGCGTTTGAATTCGTATAAACGAGGGTTTGTTACTAAGACTACCCCTGAAAAGATCTATTTTTATCCAATATGTTATGAGGATGAAGAAAGCTTGTTGAGGAAAATAGCCGATCAGTCGGATGTTCCTGTGGAAATAGTGACACGCACATGGGCAAATAACATAGATGAATTGAGATCAACTGTTTCTCGCGGGCTTGAAGACGGGTCATTGCATGTTTTCCATATTGGTTGTACTCAATTTTGCAAATTATTTAAGCTTTTAGATGTACTACCATTGGAGTTTTCTGATACATGGGTATCTGACGATCATTTCAACAGAGTTGATTGCATGGGGTTTTTCAAAGAAAACTTATTAATGGCTATTCCTTGGTATTTAGACGTGAGATGCCATATACTTGCAAGAAAAGAGGGAAACCATTATGATGTTTTGCTGAATGACAAAAGATTGATTCTCCCTAGTGGTCATACACATATGATTGGTCATGCAATTGGAGAAAGAATGCCAAAAAGACTTTCGCCAAATGAAATCGTCAATGTGTGTAAAGATTATATCAATGATTCAAAATCTCTAGATGTATTCAATGGAGGAATTGATTACATTGAGCAGCGAAAACGGTTTCTTAATGGTGAGAATAGGGACTGTGTGATATATGGAGATCCATGTCATTTAGTAAGTAAGGACTTTCCTGTAGGGGAAATCACTAGTAAATATATCCTCAAGTCAATTAAGATGAATGATGAGATTGTAAGCTTTGCCGGCGGAAGTGTTTTGGTAATGTATTGCAAGCAACCTTCCTCTCCATATCTGGTCAATGCGGGATACCGCTTTGTCAAAAACATTGTGTGTGATAAAGATTCTTTAGAATATTACGTTAAGAGAATAAAACCTCCTGCATCAAAGATTTTAAGAGCTATGTGGATGGGGGAAATCAAGAAAGAGTTTCCTTATCTCGCAAATGTTGTTAGAGAGATAGTAGATGACAGAAAGAGTCAACGGTTACCACTGATGGCTACAGACGGCGAATCTGAGGGGATTAGGAATTACCTTGCAAAACTGATTTCATTCGCTCCACAGATGTTTATTAATCAAGAGGCTAAAAAATATTTATTAAAAATTTGGCCGTCGTCCCCAGAACTGGAATCTTCCGTTCAACCACACGCTTTGCTAATGTATTTGTGTGAGGAAATAAAGAATCATCCTGAAGTACTTTCAAATCTAAAAGATAGACTTGTCCCAAAAATAAGAAAGCCTGAAGGATACGAAATCTATAAATTAGCGAAAAAAAGACTTTACATGGCTTTTACAAAAGAAAACATGCATACTAAGAATGAAAAAGAGGAGTTCATGTTAAAGATATTTCCGTTCCTTCCTGTCCTTGGTTTTTCTAGCGATGAGATAATTCGGTCTATGGAGTTATATAAGGTACCTTTAGGTTGAATTCAAATGTGGTAGCCATGTAGGGCCGGCACTGCCTACCAATAATTAAGCCTGGTAGGTTGGGTCCAGTGAACCCCAACTTTTTTAATGCAACAAACGGTCTGCATGGTGTTTCACCTTGATTAACCCAACCTTATAGAATTAGTAGGAAAGCAATGCAATATCGTAGACGAAAATACCGGGGCGACCTTCTTTTTTACGGTTGTGACCCATCGGCGGAATAAGATGCAGAGTCACGAACCAAACGTGGCGCTGATTAAAGAGGCATTTTGGCGTGTCATCATTTTGCATGTACGTGTGTGTTTTGCTTCCATACCATATCCACTACTTATGGAGGTTGCCAGAAAATAACAAGGGAGCGTTCCCAATTTCTTGCATTTTTTAAACTTTTTTTGGCGTGTGGTTCTTTGGTGGGCGATGCCCACCCTACTTGGCTACGATCAAGTAATAAAGAATCGTAAGTGGTGTATTGGGGCGTGGTGCAATAGTATATTGGCGTCAGGTTCAATTGAACAAGTAGTTATAATAGCAGCGGGGTTTGCACCACTCGGCGTTGAATTAGCAAGTACCTTTCCTGCATGTACCATATTTGATGTAGACCTGTTAAATATGCCGGAGAAACAGAAGATTTGTGAAAGCATTTCCGGTTTAGGGGCGAATCTCCACTTCGTTGAGGCAGATATTACAGATACAGACAAATGTGTCGGACTCTTGAATTTGGCAGGATGGCAGGGCAACCGTCCGACATTAGTTATATGCGATGGAATATCCTACTACATTTTTTCTAAAATTTATTATTGTTTTGCTCACGAAAGCAAATCATCCTACCGCCCTTCCGGGGCGATATTCACTCATATTGCTTAATACGAAACCGCCTGGGGCGTAAAGATTTTATGTGTTGCTACCGGGTGGCATTGATTTGTATAATTTAGTTTTAGGCATGAAAGGCCGACAGGATATAGCGGGGTGGAAGCCCCCTGTAAAGATAATAAAAGAATACAAGCCCCGAAGGGGCGACAGGGAATTTTCTTGTTCCCTAGCTCCAGCCTGTAAATGCGCCTGTACCGGAAGTTCCAGCTTCGTTTTTTGGGATCAAAATAACGGTAAATTCCAGAAAAGACACGTGTTCGATCCCTGCTGAGTAGCCTTTTCTGCCGCCCATTCAGGGCTTGTCATAGTATTGCATTTACCTGGCTATATCCTTTCAACCCTTCGGGCCTGTTGTAGCGCAGACTTCCAGCTTGTTAGTTCCCATACATGCAGGCTGGAAGCCTGCGCTACTTTTGCCGGTTCAATCTGGTAGATTGAACCGCACATTTGGCGCCGGCACAACGCAATGGAACAGGATAGGACCATGTATAATTCGAAACGAGGCTAATTTACCAAAGGAATAGAGCATGTCTGATAAAAATGTTATGGTCGTGGAAGACAATGAAAAAAACAGAAAACTGATGCGGGTCATACTCAAGGCAAAAGGGTTCAACGTTATTGAGGCAACAACGGGTGAGGAGGCTCTCAATATACTTAAGAACCAGAAGCCCGATATCATCCTCATGGATATCCAGCTTCCCGGCGTTGATGGGTTGACCCTGACAAAGCAAATCAAGGCAGACGCAACCTGCAGCGCCATTCCCATAATTGCGGTAACCGCCCATGCCATGATGGGTGACGAACAAAAAATCCTGGATGCCGGTTGTGACGGATATATCAGCAAACCCGTTAACACCCAGGAATTGCCCTCTATCGTAGAAAAATATATGAAAAAAGCCTAACAAAACAACAATAAAATCCTCCCGTTTTCTCAGGTGAAATGGGGGCGCGGCAGCGTATTCCCGTATTACTTGAATATTGGTGGAACTGTTTACCGTTCCACGATGCTTTTGTGCTTAGCATATTGCCTGAAACTTCATTCGAACTGATAACCGTTGATTTACAGGCAAAATCCGTTCGGCTGGAAGCCTTTACGTGATGGGATTTTATTACCGTTTTACTATAATATGAAATTTTAATTTAAATTTCGATGATTTTGTTTTATGCTGGTGTCTCAATAGAATGCTGCGTTTGATTCAGCATCGGATTATATCGTCATGGGTTCATAGTTGTTATTTAAAGTGAGGACGTGTTTTATGAAAAAATGGGTTTTTATCTGCGCTAGCTGCTTCTTAGGGTTGTCAATGTCTCCCACCGGTTTTGCCCAACAAGGCCAAAAGGTTACTGTTTCTGAGATTTTGGGGGAAAGGAAGGAATGTTATTTTGATGATGACAAGGCCGGCGAACTACCGATAAACTTCCAGGTTGCCCTTACCGGAAAGGGGGATCAGCCTCGTTGGATGGTTAAAAAGATAGAGAATGCGCCAACGGCCGACAACGTGGTAGTGCAGACCAGGTTGGATGCCACTGATAATCGCTATTCCCTGTTAATAATAAACGGCGTAGCTTACAAGGATTTTTCGGTATACGCAAGGTTTCGATCGGAAGGCGGGAGTGTTGAGCAGTCCGGTGGTTTGGTTTTCAAATACAAGGACAATAATAACTATTACGTTCTCAGGGCCAGCGTCCTGGAAGGCAACGTAAGGCTGTATAAGGTGTTAAACGGAAGCCAGACGCAACTTGGAGAAAAAAGCCTAAAAGTTAATTTTAAGGAGTGGCACCTCCTCAAGGTTGTTTGTAAGGCAGATACGATTCAATGTTTCTTTAATAACAAAAAGGCTTTTGAGGTGTCGGACGAGACATTTGACAAGGGAAGTGTAGGGCTGTGGACAAAATCAGATGCCTATACGTTTTTCGACGACCTGTTAATGCAGGAAATGAAATAAGGAAAGAATTAATACCCAGAGCTAGCTGCTGTAGCGTATGGCACTTAATTTTATTTACATTTACCATGGGTAATTTTGCAAAAACGGAGTTTTGTTTACTATGAGGGTTTCATTATCACTGGGCGCTTCTATGGTAAAATACCTGATTAAAAACAGGGTTTTGCTGCGGAAGCGGTTTCCTCTCGTGCTTATGCTTGAGGTTACGCACTTATGCAACCTTGCCTGTGAAGGCTGTGGGCGTATACGGGAATACCGGGAGACGATGCGCCAGATGTTAAGCCTGGAAGAGTGTATGCGTGCCGTTGATGAATGCCCTGCCCCTGTTGTTACGGTTACCGGCGGCGAGCCGCTGATGCATCCAGAGATTGATAAAATAATTAACAGCATTTTAGAAAAAAAGCGGCATATTTATCTCTGCACCAATGGCATCTTGTTGCCGGAAATAATGAAAAAGTTGAAACCAAGCAAACAGCTTAATATCAACGTCCATATCGACGGTCTTGCGAAGATACACGACGCGATTGCCGGCAAAGGGGTGTTCGAGCGGGCAACGAATGCGATCAAAGAGGCCATACAGGCAGGGTTTAGGGTTTGCACAAACACGACTATTTTCAAGAGCACCAGCGAAGGTGAGATTAAGGAGCTTTTCTCATATCTTCGCGGGTTAGGGGTCAGCGGTATGCTGGTGTCTCCCGGCTTCAGCTTTGAGCATAATGATAACGAGATATTCCTTTGCCGGAAGGAAGTGCAGGAGAAATTCGGGTTTATTTACGGGATTTCGAAGGATTATAAAATCCTGAATTCCCCCCTCTACTTAAAATTTCTCAAAGGGGAAAGACACCTAAGCTGCACCCCTTGGGGAAACCCTACGCGCAACTATATGGGCTGGAAGAGTCCCTGCTACCTCATCACCGATAACCATTACCGGACTTTCAACGAATATATGGAAAAAACCGACTGGAAGAAGTACCAGGAAGGGAGCGATCCCCGCTGCAAAAACTGCATGATGCACTGCGGTTTTGAGCCCACCGTAGTGTTGCAAGGCGGAAAACGTTTGGCCGATATTATAGAAATGGCCAAATGGAGTTTTAGTTAAAGGAATAGCTCGTCGGAAATAACACAACGGTTTGAGCCGTTTGAGTCGTTTAAATTGTCTAAACGGCTTGAACGGCTTAAAATATCCCAGATTACGAATACCTCACGAATCGCCAACGCTACTTTTTGCCTGTATCAGAACGGTTTACGATTCCTGGGTAAGGTTGCGGTATCTACCTAACGCAAATAATGGGAAGTAGTTACGGTACATGTGGTATTTGAGATAGAATACCTTGGGAAAGCCGGTTGCGGTGAATTCCGTTTCGTCCCAACTGCCATCTTCTTTTTGTCCCTGGGTTAAAAATCTTATCCCTCTCTCTACGGATTCTGAGTTTCCGTTGTTTGCGCACAACAAGCCCAGCACCGCCCATGCGGTTTGCGAAGGCGTGCTTTTACCAATGGCCTTCAGCTTCGGGTCGTCATAGGATTTTATCGTTTCACCCCATCCCCCGTCGGAATTCTGGACGCTCTTCAACCACCTAACGGCCTTCTTGATGTAAGGCTTGTTCATATCCTCACCAATAACCGAAAGGCCGGAGAGTACCGACCATGTGCCGTAAATATAATTTGCCCCCCAACGTCCAAACCACGAGCCGTCTTCTTCCTGCTCTTTTTGGAGGAATTCTATTGCAGACCGGATATTGCCGTAAGTCTTGCTGAATCCCACCCGCCCTAAAAATTCAAGGCAGCGAGCGGTTACGTCGCTTGTGCTGGGGTCTAAAAGCGCATTGAAGTCGGCAAAAGGAATGTGATTCAATATCGTCTTGTTATTGTTGCGGTCAAATGCCCCCCACCCGCCATCATCGCACTGCATAGCCTGAAGCCATCTCAGTCCGCGTAAAAGAGACTTCTCCTTGTGCGCCGATTCCGGCAGGGATATGCGTTGTAACGCCATGAGAACGGCGGCGCTGTCATCAGTATCAGGGTAAAATTCATTCGCATATTGGAAGTACCAGCCGCTGGGTTCCTCTACCTTACACTTTAACGCCCAGTCGCCGAAATGCCTAACCTCTTTGCTGATCAACCACTGGCCGGCCTTCTGCAATGCCGGGTGAGTGTTATGGATCCCCGATTCCTGAAGCGCGATAATTGCCCATGCCGTGTCCCAAACCGGTGATACACATGGTTGCAAATAGAGCTTATCGCCTTCGTAGACAATAAGACGCTCAACCTCTTTCAACTGGCTTACCAATGCCGGATGGTTTTCCGGATAATCCAGGCATTTCATAGCAAAAATGGAATTGATAATCGCAGGCCAGATTGCCCCTAAGCCGCCGGATTTATCGACATGGTCAAGCATCCACTTTTCCGCCTTCTTGAGCGCCATCCTTCGAATAAACTTAATGGGGTGCTGCTCGTATCGCCTAAAAAAGCTATCGGCATCAATGAAAAAGTTCCGCCATCGTAACCCTGCCTGGTTCCTTTTGATACGGTAAAAAACCTTTTCGCGCGGCACAAGGTAGAGTTCCTTGAGCAGGTCATCTCCAACCTTGACGTGTGGTTTCTTGTCAATGGCAATGGAGAGGGGTACGACAATGCAGCGAGACCAGTACGACATCTCGTATATGCTAAAATAAAACCCCGCGGGGAATAATATCATCTCTGCAGGAACAGCCGGCACGGCCTGCCAATCCACCTGCCCGAAAATTGCCAAATAAATCTTGGTAAAGCAATTTGCCTTCATGATGCCGCCCATTTCGAGGATGCTTTTTTGCGCCCTTTGCATAAACGGTTCAAGCGCGGAATAGCCGGCTAATTTTAAAGCAAAGTAGGCCTTTACCGACGCGCTGATTTCACGGGGACCGCCTTGGTAGATATTCCAGCCGCCGTCGTGAAGTTGTTGATCAATAATGTAGTTTACAGCCTTCCGCTGCTTCTCATAATCAACCTTTCCCAGGAAATGCATAAGCAGGATATAGTCAGAGGTGATCGTGGTATCCGCCTCTAAAATACCTACCCAATACCCATTCGCCTGATTTTGCTCATGAAAAAGGTATTGCTGCGACCTGGTAATCGCTATATCTAAAGGTTTTTTTTGTAACGCGGCTGAAACATCAACTTCAAAAGGCTTGCTTTCGAATCTTAACTCATGTTTGGGCAACTCAGAAACGCCATGCTTTCTGTTTCCATCTCCGTTCCCATTTCCATTCCCATTGAATTTATAGATGCTCGATTCCAAACGCTCTAAAAAGTTAAGCAATAAATTTCTCATACCTTAAAAAGCCCTCATTAACACCAAATTCTCATCGTTTCGATAAATATTAAGTAGATTCCTACCATTAGGTTATGAAAATATACTGCGCAACAAAATAACACATTTATCAATCAATTTCAAGAAAAACTTGCCTTAACTTGCAGCTTTTTATAATATCATATTGTTGGAAGTTGTAACGTTGTTTATAGACTATCCAGCACTGTACTGCATCGCCTCAAGCAGAATGCAATAAAACGTGAAAAAACGCTATTGTTTATCATTGCAATTAAACGCTAGTTCCGTTAGAAATGAAATATTGGTAGAATAATTGCATTTTAAATATGTCATGCCTACGGCATTTATGTTTGTATGTTCTTACTATTTTTACCGATATTTTGTCCCTACGGGACGTTAAAGAGCAGACGCAGATTGCATTTTAAACATAGCCAAAAGCCTCTGTTTTTCGAAAAATACCAGACAAATCCTTGGTGTTTGGTGGGTTAAACATCAAAAACCTGCTTTATTATTCCAGGATAAATATGACACTACTAATTTACGACGAGGTCTTTTTGGAACACGACACCGGATACGGCCATCTGGAAAATGCGAAAAGGATAGAAGGGACGGTAAGGCACCTCAAAAACAGTAACCTTCGGGGACCGTTGAAGATAGAGAAACCACGCCCCGCATCTTTGGAAGAAATTGCCAGGGTTCATCCACAAGCTTACGTTAACATGATCAAACAATGCGCTGATGGTGGTGGCAACTGGTTGGATAGCGATACTGCCGTTTCCACAGCATCTTACACGGCGGCAATTCATGCTGCCGGATCTCCCCTTACGGCGATAGACCTTATTATGAAGGGGGGCGACAAAAACGCCTTCTGTCTCGTACGCCCCCCGGGACATCATGCCACCCCGGCCAGGGGCATGGGATTTTGTTTATTCAATAATGTTGCAATTGCCGCTAAATACCTTCAGGCACAATATCAATTGAAGAAGGTATTGATTATAGATTGGGACGTTCATCACGGCAACGGCACCCAAGACACCTTTTACCAAGACCCGACGGTGCTCTATTTCTCAGTCCACCGTTATCCGTTTTACCCTGGAACGGGCAGAAAAGAAGAAGATGGGCAAGATAAAGGAAAGAGATTCAATATCAATGTTCCCCTGCCGGCGGACACACTGCCCGGAATGTATCTGGAACAATTTCGGTTCGTTATGGAACATGCAGTAAAGCAATTTAACCCGGAATTCATCATCATCTCAGCAGGATTCGATGCCTACAAGAACGATCCGATCGGCGGATTGAACCTGGAGATAGAAGACTTCCGCACCTTAACGGAGATTGTTACGGCGTCGGCTGAAAACCACTGCAACGGCAGAATAGTGTCATGCCTTGAGGGTGGGTATCACCTATCGCACCTCCCGTTGTGCATTGAAGCGCACCTCAAGGCATTAATTGCGTGTGACTAGCTTTTGGCGGGAGCTGCTTTCAATTGATTAACCTTCTTTGTCAGCCTGGATTTCTTTCTATTTGCAACGTTTTTCGTTAGAATACCCTTTGAAACGCCTTTGTCTATCTTTTTTACCGTCAAACGGAGTTCTTCTCCTGCAACCTTTGCATCCCCACCCTTCAAGGAGGTGAAGAACTTCTTCATCTGAGTTTTCAAAGCCGACTTATGCGTCCTGTTTCTCAAATTACGCTTTACGTTTTGCCTGAGCCTTTTTTTGGCAGATTTCATTATTGGCATATACGTTATAACCCCTTCCTCAATATGTAAAGATATGGCAAAATACAAAATAAACTCTCTATAATGTATGTAATTTACGGCCTAAAGTCAATAGGAAACCGAAAGGCGCTTGCATTTCTCCACCTTTTTTATTATGATTTACTCTTTATCCGATTGAATTTCCCGGAGAACTACCGGACAATGAATATCCTTATCTATCCTGACCCGGCGCTTCGTAAAAAGGCAAAACCGTTAACAAGTATCGACAAAGAGGTTCATGAAAAAGTCGAAGAAATGATGGAATTAATGCGTCAAGCCAACGGCATCGGTTTGGCTGCCACGCAAGTAGGTTGGAATGTACGCCTGTTTATTATTGACGCCGATAACAACAAACACCACGATAAGGTGTTCATAAACCCGAAAATTATAGAAGAATCCGGGGAGACAAACAAGGAAGAAGGCTGTTTAAGCTTTCCGGGCGTTATGAGCAAGATCATCCGCGCCCATCGTATCAAGGCGCACGCGTATAATTTGGATGGGCAAAAAATAGAGATAGAGGCCGAAGGACTCGTAGCGCGCGCCTGGCAACACGAAATGGACCATCTTGATGGATGCCTTTTCATCGATAAAATGAGTCCTGCCAACCGCCTGTCGGTAACCCAGCAACTAAAAGAATTTGAGCGAACCTATAGCAAGGATACCGGGGTTTCCGTATAGGAATTTCAAAGTAGGGACACGGTGCCCGTGTCCCTTGCGTGTGAACAAACAAGTCGCCGAAAGGCCTAATTTTATTTTGATTGCAGGTATACTGCGCCAGGGAATAATGAACGTCGTATTTATAGGAACACCGGAGTTTGCCGTTCCTAGCCTGAGAGCCTTGGTAACGCCGGCGCATAACATTATCGCCGTCATTACACAACCGGACAGGCCGAAAGGCAGAAGCAAGACGCCCTGCCCCTCTCCGGTAAAAGAAGCGGCTATTGGTATCGGGCTGAAAATCATGCAACCGGCCAACATCAACGATACTGCGTCGGTGGAAGAGATAAAGCGACTTTCCCCTGACTGTATTGTTGTTGTCGCCTTTGGGCAATTTTTGTCAAACGTGATTATTCGCCTTCCCCGTTATCAGTGTATAAACATTCACGCTTCCCTGCTGCCTAAATTTCGCGGCGCTGCACCCATTAATTGGGCAATCATCAAGGGTGAAACGGTAACTGGCGTTACGGCGATGCTCATGACCGCCAAAATGGATGCAGGCGATATCATCTCAATAAAACACACACCGATATCGCCCGAAGAAAATGCGGGGGAACTTGAAAAGAGACTATCCATTATGGGGGCTGATTTACTGGTCGAAACGTTGGATGGCATCGAAGCGGGAAGGGTGACATACACAAAACAGGAAGAAAGCGAGGTATCCTTCGCCCCTAAAATAAAAAAAGAAGACGGTTTAATCTCATGGCCGCAGGAAACCAACATCGTCCATAATAGCATCCGTGGGATGACGCCTTCGCCCGGCGCTTACACCTATTACGCTAAAAGCGCCTCCGGCGAAAAAAAGAGGCTCGTGATTGTAAAAACGCAAATACACGATACCGTAAAAACCAAAACCCCTTTTACTCCGGGTACCATCATAGAAACTGCCCCATGCGGCATCCATGTGGCAACCATTGATGGAAGCCTTTGCGTTACCCGGTTACAGCTAGAAGGTAAGCGTGAGATGGACGCGCAAGAATACCTGTGTGGCCATCAAATAACCGCTCAGGACATGTTGACCTCCTAGAAGATGCGATGTGTCTTCGCGAAGGTTTTTTGGGGGGGCATAGGTGTTAAGTTAGCGGGACGCTTTCTCTCGTGCCCAAGCTCCGGCTTCATTTTTTCCGGAAAAATATTTCTTTTTCTGACTCAAAGCATGAGGTAGAACAAGCGTCCCCACTTGTCATTACAATGTCAGGCGAGGACGCCTGACCTACCTTTATTGCAATCCCGTTCCCAAGCTGGCGCTTGGGAACGAGGCGAATACGGGGTTTGAGAATGATATCTTACCACTACCTTGCCGGTCTGCGGTTTTACCCTGATAGATGTTTTTTATAGTATAGCCAAAAGCTTCTGTTTTCGAAAAATACAGGGCGAACCCCTTGTGTTTCCTGGTTTAAGCATCGAAAACCTGGTTTGTTTGGCTATAAAGTACGTTTGTAATATCGAATAATTGAACTACATTTTCTCATTTATATAAAGGCAGGCGTTATGGAATTTATTGATAAAAAAGTTGTTTCTATCAATAACCTCATGTTGAGTTTTCGTAAAAAGAAGTGTTCACCAAAAAATTTACTTATCCTCTTTCCCCACTGTATTCAAAGCTCACAGTGCAAGCAAAACGTCAAAAACGACCTGAACGAGTGTAAACGGTGTGGAAAATGCAAGATCAAGGACCTCTTGGAATTCTCCGAGAAATATGGGGTCAACATCATCCTTGCCACCGGTGGACGTGTGGCCCTGCAGCGGGTAATGGCAGAAGACATACACGGCGTCATAGCCATCGCCTGCGAAAAGGAACTACGTACCGGTTTGATGGCTGCAATGTCAAAGGCTATCTTTGCCGTGCCGAACCTGAGACCGCACGGATATTGCAAGGACACGGACGTCTATCTTGACGAAGTGAAAGAAGCAATTGAGAAATTCCTCACGTAGAGCCTTTCGAAACTAAACATTTTTCCCAAACAACCGATAACTCTCTCACGGTTAATTATTTTGCTTGGAAAGGTAGTAGCCCGCAGGTGGAATGCCTTTCTATCCCTGTTTTTCAGGTCGGAGCGGGGGGGCCGGTGTTTTCAGGGGGGAGGCTTTAAAAATATGAAGATTCAAAACTCCAATGTTGCGATGTTCGAACAGCATGCACTTCTTATAAAACAGGAGAAGAAAGAATCACTTAAGGTTTGGATTGGGAATCAGCGTCCGAATTTTGAGGGGAAAAAGACTGTAGCCGCCCCCATCTTTATGCGCGATGCCGTAACCCTCTCCGATAAAGTCAAGAAGGGTGGCATATCGCAAACAGAAGAAGAGGAAGAAGATTATTTGTGCGCCGCTGATAAGATGAGACTTCTCGTTGCAGAAATGGTACTCGAACAATTAACGGGCGAAAAGGTACATCTAAAGATATCAATGCTGCGCATGGACCAAAAGGTTGTGGACACCTTAAAGAAAAACACCCCTGATCCCATCGTACAAAGGGAGGGATGGGGCGTAGAATATGACTTACATGAATCATACTCCGAAAGCGAAAAGATGTCGTTTGATGCGGAAGGCGTCGTAAACACCGGCGACGGAATGAAAATAAAATTCAGCGTCAACCTCAAACTCAGCAGAGAATTCACGGTTCAGCACGACATCAGTATCAGGGACGGTGATGCGAAAAAAGTCGATCCCCTGATCGTTAATTTCAGCGGCACTGCCGCACAATTAACTGATACTAAATACCAATTCGATTTAAACTCCGACGGCAGGAAGGACAACATATCGTTCGTGCAGCCTGGAAGCGGTTTTCTTGCCGTGGACAAAAACGATGATGGAAAGATCAATAATGGCAAGGAGCTTTTTGGCCCGAACACCGGCAACGGGTTTGACGAGTTGGCCAAGTACGACGCGGACGGCAATCAATGGATAGACGAATCAGACCCCATCTTTAAAAGATTAAAAATTTGGACAAAAGACGCAAAAGGAACCGATACCTTCTTTACCCTTGCGGATAAAAACATCGGCGCAATATTCTTGGGCAGCATTTCAGTCCAATTCGAGTACAAAAACGCCAAAAACGACTCCCATGGCGAGGCAAAAAGAAACGGCGTATTCCTAAAAGAAAACGGCATGGCCGGAACAGTACAACAAGTAGATTTAACCGTATAACTCCCCCTCCTACCCCGTAGGTCAAGGCTTCTGCTTTGCCTTTGCCCCGGCGGTATGGCCCCCCCCACTTTTATTCAACCCAACCATCCCTTTGAAGGTGCAAGATATTCATGTGTCCTGGCGCGTCTACGCCGCAACCAAACCATCTTCCTTTTTGCCCACGGTTACGAAAGGGATTCCAGGTGGGGGGGAAATGGTAAATGCCA
>JACVXV010000084.1 GCA_015661205.1 Candidatus Brocadiaceae bacterium | reverse complement strand
TAGTTCTTTTACCAAAAACTACTTTACCATAATTGGAGGGCTTTTTCTTTATCCAGGTCTCTCTTTTTCTACTCTACCAATTGTTTTGTACCCGGCTTTGAAGGCTTCGCTGTCTTCGGCGCAGGGTTCGGGAAGTTGCACCATAATAAATTTGCGGTTGCCGCCGTCTTGCTTGTTCTGGTCAAGGACTGAGTGGGCAGTGGTGCCGGAACCAGAGAAGAAGTCGAGGATAATTTCGGAGTCAGCAGATGACTTACTCGGAACCTCAGCCGGTACTGTGGTGGAAATTTGGAGCATTCTATTGATTAGTGTCGATGGCTTAGGCGTATCAAATGGAGCTTTCGACTCAAACAGAGATTTTAATTCTTTATTTGCTGCATCGTTATGTCCTACATCTTCAAATGACCACCAGGTAGTCGGAACTCGTCCGTCTTGCACTTCATTCAGGTATCTTTTCAATTGTGGAGATCCAGTACCATCTTTTCCAAAGAAAACTCTATTTTCTGAAAGCCATACTTTCATTGTTTCTTTACTTGCGCGCCAGCAACTTCCATCAGGAGGAAAATATTCTTTTCCTGTTTTAGGGTTGCGAATTGGATAAACCCCAGCACTTGAAAAACTTTTTACTAATAAATTATCAGAACGCCATAAGCCTTTACCATCACTGTCATCATTTTTATATGGTTTATTTTGCTCGTCTGTTCGCGGCAAAAGAACTCTTGTAAAAGAATCGGATTTTTGATATACGATTATATGATCATGCATTACAGAAATTCCTTGTGCATCATTGGTGGCGGCATATTTTTTTTGCCACACTACATTTGCCACAAAATTATCCTCCCCAAAAACCTCATCACAAACCTTCCGTAAATTGCTCACCTCATTATCATCAATACTGATAAATATCACCCCATCATCCCGCAAGAGATTCCTTGCCAGGTAGAGCCGGGGGTACATCATATTCAGCCACTTGGTATGAAATCGTCCTTCATTGGCCGTATTGGTGGAAAATTTCTTGCCGTCGCCGCTCACCAACCCCGCGTATTCCAGATATGTTTGAAGCGATTCGCTGAAGTTGTCGGGGTAGATAAACTCCTTGCCGGTGTTGTAAGGCGGATCAATGTAAATCATCTTTACCTTGCCGTAATAGCTTTTCTGCAGGAGCTTCAGCACCTCCAGATTGTCGCCTTCGATAAACAGGTTTTCGGTGGCGTCAAAGTTTACTGATTCCTCGCGGCAGGGCTTGAGCGTGGCGGCGCTGGGGGTTTGTATCAGGCGGAGGGCGTCTCTTTTGCCGGGCCAGTCCATGCCGTAACGTTCGCGGCGGTTTTCAAAGATGTCGGTAAAGGTACCCAACTCGGCCTTAAGCTTTTCAAAATCCACACTTTCCACCAGTTCACCCTTGTCGTTAACCGTTTCGGTAAAGACGGTGGGAAAGAGGGACTTCAGTCGGGCGCGGTTCTCGGCGGATATATCGAGAGAGTTGCCATTCATTTTCTCTGTCATTGTGAAACTCCTTTTTGGTTCACGCGGAGACGCGGAGACGCAGAGGGGGCGTAGTTGTTTACAATCCGCTCAAGTCCTTCCTTAAGGGTTGCGCCACCGAAATTGATCAACAAACCAACTTCAAGATTTAATAACCGTAAATAAGTCAATATTTGCTTGGAATGTACCGGAGCGGTTTTTTCCACTGACTTTAATTCAACTACAACAGTTCTTTCTACCAACAAATCAACACGAAAACCCTCCTGAAAAGAAATCCCTTCAAACACAAAATCAACAGGTTTTTGTCTTTCCACAAAAAGCCCTTCCTTTTCCAATTTTTTATAATGGACTACTTTATACACCGATTCCAACAGCCCCGGCCCCAGCTTCTTGTGTATTTCCATTGAATTATTGATTATTATTTCAGTTATATCATCTATTTCCATTTTTCCCTCCGCGCCCTCCGCGTCTCCGCGTGAGATTTCTTTTCATATAATCCTCCACCCTATCGTAAAAAGCGTTTTCTTCTCAATCTTTTGTTTCAACCGCTTTTCAACGATATCCAATAATCCATCTTTCTGTTGTTCTATAATCTTTGCCGCTTCATCATATTGTTTCCAGGCGGCGTTTCGTTTGGCATCCAGATCACGAATCTTTTTCTGTGCCGTCAGTTTTTCCGGCAGATTCAGCGCTGTCCGCCCTTCTTTTTTAAGCGCCATTATCTGGTCGTCGTAATCCTTGAGTTGTATTTTTAGGCTCCGTCGTTTATCTTCAGCCCAGTTATCCAGTTTGTCTATTTCATCGTCAAAAAACCTTCCATTTCTTTCGGCAATCTGCGCAAAGAGTGTTGATACAAAGTGTTGTTCCAGACCATCCAATTTCTTATGCAGTTCCGGCGTTACTTGCCGCGGGGTAACAGATACTGATGAAAGTGAAAATATCTTTTTAATAATTTCAGGGTCAACAGTTTCTTCGTTTTCATCAACAGCCGAGATGACAATCGCGTCTTCTGCCTCAAATGCCTCTACCGTATAGCTTGTGACTTTCAGCGCTCCGCTTTTGCCAACCAACGGCGCAAGAACAGAAATGATTGCGTCGTTATGGGAATAATCAAAAACAATTTCCGCATCTGCGCTTTGCTTTGCCTTGATATCGGCGAGAATCCTTTGCGCCAGCGGATGACCAGGACGGTACACATGCGCGTCCGCAACACTTTTGCCTATCTTGTATGGCCCCGAATCAATACCATCATTCGGGAAAGGATTATTCTTGAGAGTAAAAGAATATTCGTGTTCGGCAAAGTCGGCGTTCTTGCCTAAATAGTAACGGGTAACTTCCCACAGCCGGCGTTCGTAGGCGTCCAAATAAGCCAGGCTCTCCCTTTCATTAATCTTGAGTTTTTCATGCACTTCGGTATCAAAGTTTTCCAAAAGTTTTT
Source organism: Candidatus Brocadiaceae bacterium (assembly GCA_015661205.1). Classification (GTDB taxonomy): domain Bacteria; phylum Planctomycetota; class Brocadiia; order Brocadiales; family Brocadiaceae; genus JACVXV01. The sequence continues at coordinate 11,415 of JACVXV010000084.1, read as the reverse complement.
GGCGGGTATCGGATAAATTGTTCTGAATACTTTCGTCCATTTCTTGTTGCAGGGTATCAAAGGCCAGATTTATTTCTTCCACGGTTCTGCAGGTTTGATAAATACCGGCAATACGCTTCTCAAAATCAACGCCCGATTCAATAACGCCCAACACTTCATCACTCGCGCCGAATACGCCCTTAAACAGCTTGAACTTTTGATCCAAAAGCTCATAGACGCGCTGATCAGCGGCGTTCTTACGGTTTACAAAGTTGATGACCACCACATCATGCTTCTGGCCATAACGATGGCAACGGCCGATGCGCTGTTCTATCCTTTGCGGGTTCCAGGGCAAGTCGTAATTTATGATAAGCGAGCAGAATTGCAGATTGACGCCCTCTGCGCCCGCCTCGGTGGCGATCATGATTTCGGCCTCGTTTTTAAAATACTCCACCAGCGCGGCGCGAGAATCAGCCGTTTTTGAGCCGGTAATCTTATCCGTGTATTTGTTCTTTGATAACCAATCTTGATAAACCTCCTTTGATTTATCATCGTTGTTTGTGCCGTTGAATATCACGATTTTACCCGTATAGCCATGATCTGAAAGCAACCGCACAAGATAGGCCTGGGTAATTGTTGACTCGGTAAAGATGATGGCCTTCTTCTGTGCGCCAAGCTCAGCCGTCATTTCAAACCCTTTTTTGAGTGCAATTATTAAAGCATCGCCCTTTGAGTTTTTCCAAATCTTTTTGGCTAAATCACGAAACCTCTCAAGATCGGCTTTTTCTTTTTTCATTAATGCTATGTCTGCTTCGGTGTAAACTACCTCCTTTTCAGCATCCTCTTCACCATCTTCCTGATCGCTCCATTCGTCAGCCAATTCATCGTAATTTTCATAGTTCAGTTCAAACCCTTCGATACCGGTTTCCTTCGTAACTCTTTGCTTGTCAGCTTCCTCAAGGAACTTTTTTACTTTATACGCCAAGCCATCAAGCGTGCTGGAGATTGCAAACGATGAAGAGGCAAGAAGTTTGCGTAAAACCATGGAGATTAATTGGCGCTGGCTTGCGGGTAACGCATACAGCTTAGGCCGCTGAAGATACCCGGACATACCATGATAAAGTTCGGTTTCTTGCTCGGTTGGCACGTAGTCTTCCGTCAGGGCAATGCGTTTTGTGAATTTAATATACTCCAATACCTGGCGGCGCAGGGTACGGGTACACAACAGCTTCAGGCGGTTACGCAAATCGGTGAACATCTCTTGCTTTGGCTCTATGTGGCCGGGTTCGTTTTCGTTAACATCCTGTTCACGGGAGACGCGGGCGTAATTTGCTTTAAAACTTTTTATATCTCCAAATACGTGATCGTCAATAATGCTGACAAGCCCATATAGTTCCAGTAAAGAGTTTTGAAGAGGGGTGGCGGTTAGCAAAATCTTCGGGATTTCACTTAAAGCGTTTTTTATCTCTTTGGCTATTTTATTGCTCGATTTATAAACGTTACGGAGATGGTGGGCTTCATCAATAACGGCAATATCCCATTTTGTTTGCTTAATATAGGGTGATTTTGCCCGGGCAAAATGGTACGAACTGATAACAATGACGTCTTTTTGATTAAAGGGGTTGAGATTGCCGTCTTTTATATATTGGTTAAAAGATTTTGTTTCCAGAATAATAGACGGAAGAAAGAATTTTTCCTGCAATTCGGCGTTCCATTGCTTTCGTAAACTCGAAGGAACAATGAGAAGGATTTTCCTCTTTCTTTCTGCCCATTTTTGTGAAAGGACAAGACCGGCCTCTATTGTTTTCCCGAGACCAACCTCATCAGCCAAAATTGCACCTTTCGAAAGTGGCGAGCGGAAAGTAAATAGTGCGGCTTCGATTTGATGGGGATTAAGGTCAACCTGTGCGTTGGAAAGCGTTGAAGACAGTTTCTCTAAACTGTCCGAAGCGCATCGCTTGGTTAGTTCATAAGCAAAATATTTTGCGTGATAATCACTGATATGCACAAAAGGTTCTTTTCCGGATGAAATTAAGGGGAACCATAGAGAATTTTAATTAATATAGGAAATCCTTGCCAGATCATTCGCTTTGTTTATTACGATAACGGTAAATCTGCGGTTAAATAGGTTTGTACTATAGACAGGGAAACACATTCCCAATGGTGGCTGGGTGATTATGATAGCACATTACATAAACTAATCAATACAAATTCATTGCTCAGATGGGTACTCTATGGAACAAGTACTTAACGGAGGAACGTGATTCCCCACCTCCACGGGCGCATTCCCACTTTCTTGTAAATGTGCATTTTGTTCCGTAGGGACAGAGGCCAGAATTTCTAGTACCGTAGGGATGGCTGACAGCATTAACGTTCCTAGCCGGCCTTGCCAGGACAAAGAGTTTACAAGGATTTGGGAATGCACCTCTTTACGCATGGGTTACTCTTTATGCACTAACTCCTTTTCAATTACCCTTATAAGTCAAAATATCCTTAATTGTATCACCCCTTTATTTCGTAACGTTTCCTCAATATAATCCAAGTCGTACTTTCTTCGTACCTAATCATAAAAGCATATCTAAACCCATAAACCACCCCAGAATTAAATTCCCTTGAATGCCTTGAAAAGACTGATAAAATAAAGGCACACAAGGATAACGCAAAAAAGGATAAAAACAGGTAGAAAAGGCTTGCAAATTACGGAATGTTGCTTATTATACAAAACACGTTTGGGGGAGGTGGCACAGTCTCATTAATCTGCAAATTACAAAATGTGGGAATGCCCCCCTTAATTACCCCTTAATTTCATTCTTACTACCCGTACACGAGATATCAGCATGGCAAGCTCAAGCCTGAAATTAAGCATTGTTTACATAACGAAGCGTCCCGGCAGTTACGACGTCCTCTTCAACAGCATCCTGCAGCAAAACTATCCCCTTGATTACGAACTGATTTGTATCGACGACGCCCTGCCCCTGGCTAAAGGGCGCGCAGAGGCGGTCACAGACTATGCGAACAAAAAGGGCGTCCGCCTGAAGGCGCTTCGAACCGGCAAGGCCAAGACGTCCCCTGGCGTGCGGTTCGGCTATTGCAATGCCTTGAATACGGGCGTCCTGGAGTCCACCGGAGACGTCGTCCTCTTTCTCCAGGATTATTGCTGGTTGACGAAGGACGTATTCAGGGTAATCAGCGACCTCTACCAAAACCCCGTGAACAGAAAGGTGCTGCTGGGATTCCGGGAGCGGTTTTTCGTCTGCCCGCCAGACAAGATTGACGCGGTGAAGTTTAACGATCACCGGTCTTTGAGCATCTTTACCGAAGAGCTTGTGCGTGCACCCGAAGACCTCGGATGGCCGGCCAAAGGCCCCGTCAATCCGCCCGGTGTTGACGATTTGTCTCAAGACCTTAAAAAACACGGCGCATACAAGAATCCTTACGTAACATTTAACTTCTGGGAATGTTTCTGCAGCGCCATACCGCGGGCGATATTGGTAAAGCTGAACGGTTTTGACGAGGCGCTTGACCACGGCGACGATTGCAACGAGACGAACGTAACCGATAGGGCGTCGCTGCTCGGTTATTCGATTGTTGTTCACGCGGAGGTATACGTACAACAGATTGCTCATCAGGAGTGGGTTGAAAATGACGTGTGGAAGCGCTTTGCAAAAAACACTAATATCCCCAAATGGGGGGAGATGCTGAAGTCCATTATAGAAGGGAAGAAACCGCTCCCGGCTGTTGAGAACAATTTCGACCTGAAGGCGCTTGCGAGGAGGTCTACAAAAGAAAAGATTGCCCGGCAGGGTGTTGCCCGGGTTGCCTTTGTGTGGGACTGGGATAATGAGCCGTCCCAGTTGGCAACCTGGAACGACGGCTTGGCGGCGGCGCTCAACCTCCTTCAAAGGCAAAAGGGTATTGAGTTGCGGGTCTACACCCAGTTAAAAAACTTCCCCTGCACAGCCACGGTATTTCCACACAGCAACTTTCCCATCATGGCCTTCCATGATGAGCCGGCCATGTCCAGTCAGATTATAGCCGACAATCCCGACTTTGTCCTTATTTGGGGGGATTTGACAAGGCCGTGCATCCCGCTTCTGACGAGCCTGTATCCATCCGGTATCTGTTACGCCGGCGGGCAATCCACGCCAACCAAGTGTCATTTGTTCGACCTCATGATGGTGGAAAACGAATCATACAAGGAGCTTTACTCCTCCATGATGGGACACAAAAACGTCCACCTTGCATTCGGTACAAACACCACCCTCTTCAAACCAAACCCCGCCTTGCCGAAGACGTGGGACGCCTGTTTCCCGGCGTCGTTTATCAGTTGGAAAAGGCATCACCTTTACGCGGATGCGTGCGTGGAGCTACGGAAAAGGATGCCGGAGGCGCGGTTTATGGCGTGCGGAACGATGAACTCGCACAATATGGACGCCTATAACGCCTGCATCAAGGCAGGCATATTCGCAACGCAGTACCTGCCCGCCTACGTCCTGCCCGATTTATACAATGCCACCAGGGTTATCGTTATTACCTCGCACTGGACGGGCGGCAGCCAGCGCACCGTGCTTGAGGCGATGGCCTGCAATGTACCCGTTATCGTGATGGAGGACAGCGACAAGACCTCTGAGTACCTCATAAAGGCCGGTTTGCCCGAATGTATCTGCAAGCCGGAACCCCGTGCAATTGCGGACAAGATGTACGAATTCATCTCGCAGAATAAGCAGGTAAATACCAGGGAATGGGTGATGAACAATTACAGCGAGTACAAATATGCGGATCAAATGTACCGGCATATAAAAGGGGTGTTGATGGCATGAATGAAAATCTCGTAGGGCATGGCTTCAGCCTTGCCACTGTTTGAATATGTACCAGGGGCGCCACCATATGTGTTAAGTTTAGAAATGAAAAGGCGGACGAACTTAGCCTAACCGCATTTGCAATATAGCCCCAAAGGGGCGCAATACAACAGCCCAGGGCAGCGCCCTGGGTTTAGCATTATTAGCACAACAAGCCCTGAAGGGGCGACATTGGGTGCAAAACAACGGTTCGTTCCGTATTGCGCCCTTTCAGGGCTTGTTGGTTTTCCCGAGTCCCTAGGGCGTTGCCCTGGGCTGAGTTATTTCTCCCCTTCAGGGCTAACAAAAACAAGGGTTTGCTGGTAATTATAGGTTTCTTAACTTAACACGTATGGGGCCCACCCCCACCGTGTATTCATCAGTAAACCTGCCCTCTGCCTTGCTTCAAGCCCTGGTCAAATGACGGTATTTGATGCGGTGGGGCTGATCGACTGATGCGCCAAGCCGTTTTTTTCTGTCTGCCTCGTAATCGGTATAATTCCCCTCAAACCAAAAGACCTTGCTGTCGCCCTCGAAGGCAAGGATGTGCGTGGCAATGCGGTCGAGGAACCACCGGTCGTGGCTGATCACCAGAACACAGCCGGGGAAGTTCTCCAGCGCCTCTTCCAATGCCCGCATGGTGTTTACGTCGAGGTCGTTGGTCGGTTCATCAAGCAGAAGCACGTTTGCCCCTTCTTTCAGCATACAGGCAAGATGTACCCGGTTCCGTTCACCGCCGGAAATGGCGGTCACCGGCTTCTGCTGGTCTGTGCCGGAGAAGTTAAAGCGCGCCACGTACGCGCGCGAATTTACCTCCCGGTTGCCGAGCTTTATAATATCGCGTCCACCGGAAATGATCTCCCATATTGTCTTTTTGGGGTCGAGGGTTTCCCGGCTCTGGTCAACATAAGCAAGCTTCACCGACTCTCCCACCCGAACGGTTCCGCTGTCCGGTTTTTCCTGGCCGGTGATCATGCGGAATAGCGTGGTTTTTCCGGCCCCGTTCGGTCCGATGATCCCAACGATGCCGCCGCGCGGCAGGGAGAACGTCATCCCCTCCACCAGAATACGGTCGCCATACGCCTTGGAGACGTTATCCGCATCGATGACCTGATTACCCAACCGCGGACCGGCGGGGATGTAGATTTCCAGGTCTTTTATCCGGCTCTCGGTCTGCTGCTCAACAAGCGCCTCGAAGGATTTAATGCGCGCCTTTGATTTTGCATGTCTGCCCTTGGGCGACATTCGGATCCATTCCAATTCGTGCTGCAAGGTTTTTTGCCGTTCCGTTTCCTGCTTTTCCTCCTGCTTCAGCCGCTCTTGCTTTTGCTCGAGCCATGACGAATAATTTCCCTTCCAGGGAATGCCGTATCCCCTGTCCAGTTCCAGTATCCAGCCGGCTACGTTATCGAGGAAATACCGGTCGTGGGTTACGGCGATGACGGTTCCCGCATAATTTTTCAGGTGGAGTTCCAGCCAGCCAACCGTTTCGGCGTCAAGGTGGTTTGTCGGTTCGTCCAGCAATAAAATATCCGGTTTTTTCAACAGCAAGCGGCAGAGCGCCACGCGCCGCCGTTCACCGCCGGATAATACCTTCACCGGCGTGTTTCCTTCCGGGCAACGCAAGGCGTCAAGCGCCATTTCCAGCCGGGAGTCCAGGTCCCAGGCGCCAAGCGCATCAATCTTTCCCTGTACTTCTCCCTGCCGCTCTATCAGCTTGTCCATCTCGTCAGCCGACATTTGTTCCCCAAATTTTTCATTAATACGGTTGTATTCGTTGTGGATATCCACGAGGTCCTGAATGCCCTGTTCCACGATCTCACGCACTGTTTTCGTTTCATCCAGCGCGGGTTCCTGTTCGAGGAATCCGACCGTGTATCCGGCGACGAGGGTTGCCTGCCCGTTGAAGTCGGTATCCACCCCGGCAAGGATGCGCAGGAGGGAACTTTTTCCCGATCCGTTCAGCCCCAGTACGCCGATCTTGGCGCCGTAAAAATAGGAAAGCGAAATATCCTTAAACACCGGTTTCTTCTCATAGTGTTTGCTTACTTTGTGCATGGAGTAGATAATTTTATTTGGTTGAATGGCCATAAAAACGTTCCCTGAAAAAGGTTATTCTATATCGTGTTATTATGAGGCAAACCCTCAAACCGATAAATTAAGTCGCCCACGGCGATAGTTTTCTGTAGCGCCGGCCTTCATAGCCGGCAATAGTTGGGTCTGCATACAAAGCGGGGGATAACCCCGTAGGTGTTAAGTTAAGCAATAAAAAGTCGGGCAAAATCAGACTCGCCGTATTAGCAACACAGCCCCAAAGGGGCGCAATACAACAGCCCAGGGCAGCGCCCTGGGTTTAGCATTATTGGCACAACAAGCCCTGAAGGGGCGATATTGGGATCAAAATAACGGTTCATTCCTTATTACGCCCTTTCAGGGCTTGTTTGTTTTTCCGAGTCCCCAGGGCGTTGCCCTGGGCTAAGTTATTTCGCCCCTTCAGGGTTAACAAGAACAAGGGTTTAGTGGTAATTATTGGTTTCTTAACTTAACACCTATGGGGATACCCCCCCCGCTCGCGACGAGATTGCTTTTTTTGACTCAAAGCAGAGCTTTTGTTGCAATCACGAGCCCAAACTGGAGCTTAGAATCGAGGAAAACGCTTCACTCCTGCTACGCGCCGCGCCGTCGCCAAACGTTGCGGTTCAATCTACAAGAGTGAACCGGCAGAAATCCAATATCGAATATCGAACAAGTCGTCATGCCGCACCTGCGGCACCCTGAAACTATGAAAATGTTTAATTTTTAGACAACTGACTGTATTTTCGAACCAGGAATAATGAATGTCGAAGGATAAGAAAACCTCATAATTCGTAATTCCTTGTTCGATATTCGTTATTCATTGCACGGTTTAATGAACACATCCTTCGTAATTCTCCATCTGGGAGCCGCGTAGCGGTTGGTTCCCAGACTCACGTGGCAGACGCAATCGTACCATACAAGGTCAGGTCCGTCACTTCCTGTATCATCACGTCCACAAGCTGCCCTACCATCTCTTGCCGTCCGGTAAAAACAACGATATGGTTTTGCCTCGTTCGTCCGGATAATCGCTGCGCGACTGATTTGCTGACGCCCTCCACAAGCGCCTGCACTGTCTTGCCGATGAGCTTCCGGTTCTCTTCGAGGCTAATTGTTTTTTGCAACGCCAGCAACTGCGCATTTCTGGCCTTCTTGACTTCATCGGGTACGTTGTCTTCCAATTCGGCGGCCTTCGTGCCGGTGCGGGGTGAATATTTAAATACAAAGCAGTTGTGGAAACGGAGGTCTTCCATCATCCGCACCGTCTCCTGAAAATCCTCTTCCGTTTCCCCCGGAAAGCCCACAATAAAATCGCTCGCAACGGCCATGCGGGGAATGCATTCCCTCGTATAGTTAATCAGTTCCCGGTAATAGTTGGCAGTGTAACCGCGCCGCATATCCTTGAGTATCTTATCAGAGCCGGATTGCGCCGGTATATGCAAATATTCACACACCCTTTCCAGATTGCTTATCGTGCGAATGACGTCGCGGGACATATCGGCGGGATGCGAGGTCACAAACCGTATCCTTTCCAGGCCGTCCAACCCGTTGAGAACGGAAAGCAGATTTCCGAGATTTATGTTCCCCGGCAGCCCCTTGCCGTAGGTATTTATATTTTGCCCCAGGAGCGTGACCTCTTTGCAGCCGTGTGAAATAAGGGATTGCACCTCTTCCGTAATATCCTCAATCGTCCGGCTGATCTCACGCCCACGCACGCGAGGCACAATGCAATAGGAGCAAAAGTTGTCGCAGCCCCGTATAATGGTGACGAACGCCTGATACACGTTGGGACGGAAGGTGACCGCCCGTTTTACGTTTACGATTTGGTTTTCATCTATTGCCAGAACGTGCGAGCCATGGCTTTGTATTTTCAGGAGGAGTTCCGGCAGCCGCGAGAACATGCGCGTCCCGCAGACCAGGTCAACGTGGGGCATACGCTTAAAAATGGCCTTGCCATCCTTTTGCGCCATGCAACCCAGGACGCCCACGATCACCTCCGGGCGTTTCTGTTTAAGCGTCTTCAGCGCGCCGAGGTGTGAGTAAACCTTGTCCTCGGCATGTTGCCGTACACTGCAGGTGTTGAACAAGATGACGTCGGCCTCATCAACGGTATCGACGATTTTATAGCCGTCTTCCTGCAGCAGACCCAATGAAAGCTCCGCGTCGAGCTTGTTCATTTGGCAGCCAAAGGTTTCGAAGAAAACCGTCTTGTATTGCCGGTCATTATTGGTTGAATCGATAGGATAAATCATAACGCACTTAGTATAAAAAAACGGACGCCAATTGCAGGGGGTTCAATCTGCCCCTTTTCTATCCTTGCAATAGCGCCACCGACAGGTTCTTTTCTGGCCTTAATAGCACGCCTGGCCTATACAAAATACCGGTGGCACGGTTATAAACGGGATAATGATTCTAAAGCGATTAATTGTAACCAACCATAGCGTATTATCAAAGTTTTTTTGTAACAATTTAATTTTTAGAAAATCCCGGCATGTTTGTAACTTAACGTATAGGAAATTCAATATGACCAAAGAGGGTACCATGCTGCTATAGTGCGTGAGTCGTGATCATGGATATGCCGCAGATAATTTACATTTTTTGTTTTGAATTTGCAGGGTTGCTATAAAAAGCTATAATGGATTATAGGCATTAAGACATGCGATGTCTACCGGATGAACTCCCGGCGGGTTTAGGTTTACAACCAGAACCAGCAAAAAGGTTTTAAATGCCGCTCCGTATATGATGTCATGATAACAAGTGTAAAGAGACACACGTGGTTGTGCCTGAAGGAATTGTTACGGCAGTATTCATCATATCAAAGGCGTGTTATACGGACAAAAAACCAGCATTTCGCACGTTATGCGGATCAATCTAATTAATGTTAGGCGAAACTAAAACAATGTATCACGCATTTATTTGTCATGCATCGGAAGATAAGCCCGTAGCCCGAAGGCTTGCATCAGACCTTGAACGACATGGCGTTAAGGTATGGCTTGATGAACGTGAGTTGCAAGTTGGTGAGTCACTGCGCGAGCGAATCGAGCAGGCGCTTGAACAATCTCATCACGTCATTGTTTTGTTGAGTCGCACTTCCACGAAAAAGGAATGGGTCAAAAAAGAGCTTAGTACTGCGTTTTCTCTTGAGATTGGGAGGCAAAAGAAAGTCATTTTGCCAGTTCTGCTGGAAGAAACAAGTGTCCCCCTTTGTGAAGGGAAAGTGAAGGGGGTAAAATCTTTATAATTGACAAATTCGAGTATCCGACCTGCGGGTTGTCTGCCTTCCTGTCTCTACGAGACGAAGAGCGTTAGGCGTCAAGAAATATTGAATAATTCTTAAGTAATATTATTCTTATGATTAATCTTCTAAAACTAAGACCTAAAATTGAACGCGTTTGTCGAGTATTGCCTATAAAACGTCTTGATCTTTTCGGCTCTATTTTGACTCAAAATTTTACACCAAGCAGCGATGTGGATGTGCTGGTACTTTTTGATTCGGATGAAAACATTGATCTTTTTGATAAATACTTTGAATTAAAAGAACAACTGGAAAAAATATTTAAACGGAAAGTCGATCTTGTTGTAGACAAACCATTTAGAAATCCTATTTTCAAGAAATCAATCGACAAAACAAGGACTGTCATTTATGAACGACGAGATACTTAAAAACCTTATCGACATTCTCCATGCAGCAGAAGAGATACAGAGATTTACTCATGAAATGGATTTCAAAGCATATCAAAATAGTCCAGTTACACAAAGAGCGGTTGAGAGAGATTTTGAGATTATTGGAGAAGCCCTTAATCGAATCAAGAAAATTGATGAGGAATTTATCGAAAGAATTTCTGAACATTACCGTATTATTGGTTTCAGAAACATATTAATACATGGTTATGACATAGTCGATGAAATGATTGTTTGGAAGGCTGTTAAGAATCACTTACCGATTTTGATCAAAGAAGTACATGAAATATTAAATGCCTAAGCGGACGTGGCATAAAGCCGCCACGCCGCTTAGCTCAGTCGTATATTTTTTAAGGTACTATGAAAAAACAATCAATAGAAAGGAATATCTTATGGGAGTAACACACGTTACGGTAACAATTAGAAATCCCGCTGATCCGGGAAAATCATGGGAAGGCCTGTTTCTTGTTGATACAGGCGCCATTGATTCTCTTGTTCCCAAAGATCATCTTGAATCAATTGGCCTTAAACCGAAAGCTCAACGCACGTATGAGCTTGCAGATGGAAGTGAAGTAAAAATGGATATTACAACTGGGGACATAGAATTTATGGGGGAGATAGTTGGAGGAACAATATTTATTGGAGATCCGGGGACAGAGCCAATATTAGGAGTTACTGCTCTTGAATCAGTTGGCATAGAGGTCAGGGCTACCTCATGAATAATCTTCATTAAATGACATGTCTGGTACCCAGTGCAGAGAGTTCTCTATAGCCCAATGACTTCTAATGCTTTTAAGAATTTGCTTAGGTGTATCCTCTCGTGAGGATATATAAAACCTTGCTT
>JACVXV010000083.1 GCA_015661205.1 Candidatus Brocadiaceae bacterium | reverse complement strand
CTGCCAGGACAGATATTTCAAAACGGGACTTTGTGTTGAACCGGCGACGGAGGCTCAAGAAATCGCCCAAAACCTGGCTCGTCATTCAGGGATTACACGGCCTCTCACCTGGGAACTGAAATTTGAGAAAAAGAAACCGATCGACGCCGCTATTTTTTCTTACGTCTTGACGGAACTGCCACAATTGCCTTCATGGGCTCATGAGATAAAAAACCTGGTAATTGTCGAGCCGTCCACCCAAAAGGACGGGCGCCAGATGATGAATCTACGGGAACTCCTCATCAAAGAGGGCTATTACCCGTGGGCGCCTTGTGTTCACGACGTTGCGTGTCCGCTGCTTGCAGAATCAAAGAAGGACTGGTGCCACGACCGTGTCAAGTTTGATGCGCCCCCGTGGTGGCTTGCGATGGAAAAACACCTTCCGATGAGAAACCGCACCGTCACGTTTTCCTATTTACTCATGAAAAAAGAGAAGCCCCCGCCTCAACCGGGAAATTGCGCACGGCTCGTAGGCGACAGCCTTGTTGAAAAGGGAAAAACGAGGCAAATGCTCTGCCGTGATTCACACCGGAAATTTCTTTCCTGGCTTCACAAAGAGGCAGGCACCTTTGAACTTCCCCGTGGCGAGATAGTTTTGCTGCCGGAAGACGCCGTTGATAAGGGTACGGAGATACGCATCCGGCAAATACCCAAATGCGGCATTTCGGTTTTAAACATTTTTTAAATTAATGCAGGCTGTAAGCCTGCGCTACTTTGTGTAACGGGACTTGAATTCGGTCTGCCGCGCCTTGCGTCTTTCTTTTTCTTCCGGGTCCATTTTATTCAAATACCACCGGTGGTTCTCGCTGTTCAGGATTTCATTGAGGCGGTCTTCCGTTATCTTGGCTGCTTTGACCTGCTTATCATCGCTGGAGACCTTCCCCTTTGCGATCAAATCCTCAAGCTCAGGGATAAAATGGGCGTAGAAGTTCTTGGCCAGGTCATACGTCCCGTGCCAATGCGTCCAATCCGGGCCGCTCATTGCGGCGGCGTGCCTGGCACGCCGGCCCTCGTGGTGCCACAGTTCGAACCAGGTAAAGTCGATTGCGTTGGCGAATTCAACCGGTTTCAGCAACGGCCCGGCTAAAGCCATGAGTTCCTTGCCGGGGTTTGCATACTTGTCGTGGTACAGCTTAATCAGCGCGTCGTATTGAATGTAAAACGCATCAATAAACTGCTGATTATGGCAGTTGCGGCAGACGTCATGCATGTTTTCTCTCCTGGTCTGCCAGTTTACCTTGGCGCCCGGTAAACCCATTTTTTCGTCAGCCAATTCAGGACGCACGGATATTGCCGGCCTGTTATTCCAGGAAATGCGCATACCTACGTCATGATTTACCGGCTGATTTGGTGTTGCAGAGATGTGACAGGTAGCGCACGTTGGAGCGGCGTTGTAGTCTTCGCCGAGTATCCACTTGGGATTATCCAGATTCATCTTGTCAATGTTGGCGTGGAACGCTATGCCATGCTTTGATTCCTCGTAGATTTCTATCTGAGGATGGTCAGGTCCCATGTGGCATTTACCGCAGTTTTCCGGACGCCGCGCCAGTTTTGACGAAAATATATGGCGGGAGTGGCACGCCGAACACGATCCCCTGGAACCGTCGGGATTGATCCGGCCAATGCCGGTATTCGGCCAGGTTGCCGGGTCAAGCTTGCCGTTGGGAAGCACCTTTACCTCGCTGCCGTGGCACTGCCAGCACCCGTTTACCGCCGCCGCTGATATTCCTTCCGGAAATCCTTCGGTTACAAATCCCCGATTTCCTTCCACCACTTCTGCAAGGGTATTATCCAGAGACCCCAGGATGTTTCCCGCGTAGGCGTGGTGTGATTCAGAGAACTCCTTCACCTCGCGCTCATGGCACTTGCCGCAGTCGCGAGGACTGACAATAATGGAAATAAGCTTCCCCTTATACATTGTGCCGTCCGCCAGCTTGACGTCGTGCTGGAATGCGTCTTTGTCACCTTCTTCAGCAACATGGCACTCATAACATCCGATGTTTGCCATGTAATGCTTGCTGGCGCCCCACTGCTGAAAAAGGGTCTTCGTCTCGTCCTTGTGGCACCTGATGCACTCCGCCGACTCCGGGGTGATGGTCTTTGGGGAAAAAGTTCCGGCAATCGAGGTGAAATTGTATGAGACGATACCGGCCAATAAAACAAAAAAGAGACGTCGCCTTTGACTCATGATATGATACCTCCAGTAAAGTAAGAAAATAGTAGTAATAAATCAGGCCCTTTCGGCGGCTTTCCCCTGGAGAGCGAAGAGTCTCTTCGCTCTACAGCAGGCCCGAAGGGCTGAAAGAATATAGCCAGGGGTGAAGCCCCTGGTAAATGAAATACTATAACAAGCCCTGAAGGGGCGACAGAAAATGATGTTTAACATGGTTGAAACACTTATCTTTCCTGGAATTTACCATTGTTTTGTTCCCAAAAACAAAATGAAGCAGGAGCTTCTGGTATAAGCGCATTCCCAAGCTGGAGCTTGGGAACGAGAGAATGCCCTATCGCCCCTTCGGGGCTTGTATTTTTTTTGTCTTTCCAGGGGGCTTCACCCCCCGCTATATCCTGTCGGCCTTTTAGGCCTGACATGGAATTCCCTATACTAAAGAAATGCTATAATACACCAGCCAACCCTTATACATAGAACAAACCTCTGCCCCCTACTCTTCCTTATGAAACGCGCCCGATATAATCGGAATGGCGAGGTGCAGCATCCAACTGAAGATTAGGGCGCCAAAGGCCCATATACCCACGCAAACCATAATTTCATTGTACGTTGGCGTGTACTCCACAATTTCACCCAGTGGCGTCGGCAGAAAGCCGGGGATAATCAGTCCCGGCCCTTTTTCTATCCATATACCCACCGTTGCCAGGACGCAGGCCAGATTCAGCCACAAAAAGCTCCCCTGCTTTCGGGAGTAACGGCTCAGGAGTATTACTATCGCGGTAATTTCCATTGCAATTGCAGACCATATCCACGGCACAAGTGCGTGATGTCCATGCAATCCGAAAAACAGGTAACGCGCGCTTGCGCTGTGCAGTGACTGGCTGTAAAACTCTTTAAATATTTCACACCCAAGCAGAAAAAGGGTGGTTAATAACGATACGGTTACAATTTGTCTAAGCAGGTGCAATGCGCGGTCGCCAATGTGGTATCCCGTTGTCCGGCGGATAATTTGAAAGGCAATGATCATAAGCGCCGGTCCGGCGGTGAAGGCCGAACCGATAAAGCGAGGCGCCACGATGGCCGCGTTCCAGAAAGGGCGTCCGGCAAGCCCCACGTAAAGAAAAGCGGTTACCGTGTGAATGGAAATAGCCCAGGCAATAGATATGAAGACAAAGGGCATGTAGAACCATTTATTCGGCTTTTTCCCCAGATACCTCATGTACAACAGATAGCCGCAGACGTGCGCGTTTAACGCAAGGTACCCTAATAACACCACCACGTCCCAACTCAGCATCGATACGGGGAAGTTGAAACGCCCGATCCCCGGAATGAGGTGCCAGAAACGTCCGGGACGCCCCATATCAACGGTGACAAAAAGCATACACATAATCATTACGGCTACGGCAAATAATTCGCCGAAGATAACGATGTTGTGCATCTCGTCGTCTTTATAAATATAGGCGGGAATTACCAGCATAACCGCCGCTGCCGCCATGCCGACGAGGAAGGTGAAGTTGGCTATGTAGACGCCCCACGAAACCTGGTCGGTCATCCCCGTGGTGATCAGCCCATCCACAAACTGATTGCAATAAGCCCTGAGACCAAAAAGGGACGCAACGGACAGGCAGATCATCCACGCATAAAAACCACTACGGCCTCTGAAGCCAAGCCTGACGGCGTGTGTCAGGAAAATCACATACTCACAAAGGAAACAAGAAGCCGCCTTTTTTTGAACACCGACGCATTTCCCATTTTTCATAATTATTCTCTCTCCGCCTCAGCAAATTTGATTGTTACTTTTCCGTCAAGATTCCAAGTTTTCTTTCCTTCTTTTTTCCTTTTTCCTGAAAGGGCACAATCATTGCAATTGGCGTCTTCTTTTTGCCATAAAGAAGGCCAAAAGACTCTCCGTTTTTTACCTTTTCCAGAATTTCTGAAAAATCGGGCTTTAAGCTCACCAATAGCTAATGTTTTCAGAATTCATAGAACCCCTTCTATTAGAATAAATATTTCAGCAAGCTAACGCCAAACTCAGCGGCAACGTTTTGTTGTCGCCCACTGAAGAGTGTTGTTAGGCTGTATTTTGAAGGATCAAATTTTTATCAAATTCAAGTGTATAAGATAGTGTTGTTTTTAAATCTAATTTTTTAGAGGCATTTAGAATTTCTATGCCGACTATTTTATTTTCATGAGCTATATCTAAATTCACACCTTCAGAAATTTCTATAACCCCATCTGGTGTTTCGTCTCCAAAATTTAAATATAAAGCATCTACCTCGTCATCGTAATAAACTTTCATCTTGTTACTCCTTTCTTCAATGGGTAGTTTGTAATTACCATTATTATATCAGATTCCACATCAACCACTACCTTCAAGGGATATTTAAAACCTTCCACAACTTCTATAATTTCTTGATTACCATGATTCAATTCTTTTCCCTCAAGCATCTTGATAATTATATCCTCTGAAATCTTATATAATTTCCCCCTTCTTTTTGCATGACGAGAGAACTTTATTTTCATAAATTTAAGTCCTTTCCTTATGCTCGGATTGTTATTTAATGCGGACAGTTATTCACCGTTTAGACGGAATAATAACGTGGATTTACTGGTGACTAAAATATCTACAGAAATACGCATTGAACGAATTGCATCATGGAGCCGAACAAATATATCTTTTGCGGTTTTGCAGCATCTACCAACCGGTCAATGGCTTTTTTAATTACTGCTTCAGAAATCATGGGGCAACTCCAATCCTTTGTTATTGTCTAACGGCAAAAATCAGCGGCGGCGCTTTTTGCCGTCCGCAATATGTTCTTTCTCTCTTACTAATTCAAACCCAAGAAGGTTTAACGCTTTTATAACTTTGGATTTGAGAGCATCAATGGGAAATTTAGGCATTAAACTGATATACCTGCTTCTGCTACCGGTTCTTTTTCCTCAAATATTTCATTGCCAAATGTTTCAATATGAAATTTTATTGCAGATTTTACATTCGAAAGAACTTCCTCATAGCTATCCCCTTCACTAACCACTATTCCTTTTAATCCTAGAGGATATGCAACGTATCCATCTGGATGCTTTTCTACAACAACTTTAAATTCCTGATTCATAAAATCCCTTCTATCATGATAAAAATTTCACCACGCTAACGTCCGAAATCAGCCCGGGCGCGCTTCCGGCGTAGCACTGATCTTCTTCAGACTATTCAACGATTTTTGCGTATTTAGCGCTATCTTTCATTTCTTCGACTCCTCCGGGGCCGGGCGTATCGCCCGTACCTGATAATGTTTTGCGGCATCTCCAGGTTTACCGGAAATTGTTACGGGTTTTTGTCCATTTGGGTGAACAAAGTTTCGGTGGCTTTCTTTGCCGCCGCGGTTTACAAACCCAGTAAAGTAGGTTGGTTTGAACGCGAGTAAAACTCAACATAAACCGTTCGTCACTTTCAGCTATTTGTCGGACTTCGTGCCTCTGTCCAACCTACCTGGCTACTGCAGCCTATAGATGTAGGCATCTTCAATTACTTGGCCATTGATAACATTTTTTGAGAAACGAATACCGCTGATGCCCCTCCCCGTCTGAATTGCGATTTTCATTAAAGAGATTAGTGGATGTGATTCATCGGTGACCGCAACATCCTGGAGACCTATCTTAGGCTTGCCTTGTTGAAACTTTCCAAGCGCTTCCTGAACGCGTTGGTAAGCTCGTTTAGGACCCTCCTTTTCCACCGAGGGGGAGGTAAGCAACATCTTCCATTGGTTTTCCTCAACAAAATAGAACCAAAGAGATGCAGTCACCGGCCAGTTCATTTGGTCTAGGATGCATGTCAACTCCTCCCCGGCTTTTATCATTGACTCTGTTAAAATTTCTTTTACCAAAATGTTTTCAACCATGGTAGCACCCCACTGTTTGTGTCGGTTATTGCTTCAATTAGGTCACGAGTTTTCTGCTCTTGTATCTGCATTGAATAGCGGTCTTCCTCTGACCAATCCTTGACGACCGCCCAATTTAGTGCGAAATTTTTGTCTTTATCGGCTTTCTTTAGATGTTCTTCCCTTAACCCGGCAAGTCCCAATAGCTTATTTAAGTCATGGGTATAGCTATCTTGGATGAACTTGCGATCGGGAAAATCATGCTCTCGTATCTGTTTTGCAATGCACGCTTTAAGGCCACATTCCACAGAATAGCCTGCCAAGTAATAGGCTCCTTCGAAGCATCCGTTTTGAAACAATGTCCATGCCTCTTTTATTCTTATATCAGAGATATGATGCAATTCAAGTCTATTCATGTTACCGCGGTTAAAGTGGATGGAGGTTATGAGGCGATATTTATTGCCCCCAATATTAAACACTATCCAATCGCCGTTTAGACGGAATAATCTCGATCAACGATCTAAGCGCTTTGTTGACTGCTTCCGAATCAGGAAAATATTTTTTTACGTCCGGCGACAACAGAACGGCGCCCTCTTCAAGCTTAAAATACTGCACAAAGGTAGCGCCGCCAGCCTGATGAATCTCAACTTTATGGCCGGAACGATACGCTTTATAGTATTTTCCCCGTACCGCTCCTTTCATACGGGAAAAATCGTATTCCGGCCTCATCTCATCTTCCCTCAACGAGCCTTTAGTGGATACCTTCTTTATAAAATCTCCTTTCGTGTGCTGTTGCCTTTCTGCAATTGATGATGCGTATTTTATCCTTTCGTTCCGTATGGGTCAAAACCAAAATATGCCCACTTGCGGAAATGCCAATGTGAATAAACCGTTTCCCAAAAGCCTTTAAAAGGAGAGAACCGGCACGGCCTGGTGGCACGTCTTGCTAGTCGAACATAAAGCTAACCGGGCGTGGCCTTGAAGGCTGAAAAATAAAACCGCACTAGATTGCGCTCCGGTTGAGCGCCATGTTAGGCGATGAATTTGTCATAGTCGGCATGGGAGCCGATCCAAATCCATTGAATCCCACTTGGCGCATCAATTCCGATGGCGCGGTAGCGCTGGCCTATACGCACAGACCATAGCTCTTCAATGCGTTTCAACTGAAGAGACGGATGTCGAGGGTTTTCTTTGAGCAACTCGTAATTTTTATCAGCAAGCGCTCGAATTTCGTCAGGAAGTTCACAGTACAACCCCCAGAAGTCCGATGAGGTATAATGCCTCAAAGTTCGCGAACCTTTCCTTGTGCAAACTCGCCCCGTGCTTTCTTAATTAAGTGATTAAATTTTCCCGCTTGAAAGTCTGATTTAATTTGCTTATCCCAAAGTTCGTTTTCAAGTTGAAGAAACCAGTCTCGGAACTTCGCAAACTCTTCTTTGGATAAGTTGTATATACGGGTTTCAAGTTCTTCAACTTCACCCATGTTAATAGCTCCCTATAAAATGCAAATTATACCCGTCAGCAATCAATACGACTAGCAATGATTAAACAGTCTGTATAAAACGGCATTCGTTGTAACCATTTTAAGACTCTTAACTTCCAATTCCGTGGCAAGTTTTAGCGCCTTTTTATGATGTTTGTCTTTGGGAGAAGAAAGAGCAATAGCATACGACGCATCCAAGAAAACCTTATTCATTTAACTTTTTATCCTTGTTATAGAGGTATTCCTCAAATTTTTCCGACCAGTCAGCAGGCCCGTCAATTTTAAGAGATTTTGCTGTTTGAAGAAAAGACCGTTTCTTTTTATCAGGTTTTTCGAATATTTCGATGGTAAGCCTAACTTGGGTATTTGGTTCCATTTTTATAGGGTTTTCCGGATGCAAAACTTTTCCATCAAAGGTGGCATTAATTACTTTTTGCATAAAATTCTTTCCTATTGGTTTTTATGTTCTTTGAAGTTAAATAAGTTTGGATAACACCAGGTTGCTGCCACGACAGTCCATGATTCCACCCGCTAAGGGCAGCAAACCGAGGTTAGCAGGCATGCTTCTTCCACAACGTATGTAGTCGCGCCATGGAAGCCTCGCACTCTGTTGTATTGAACCCAAATACTTCGCCTAAAAATCGACCACACACGACCAGTATCTCGCCGAGTATCAAGTAGAGCTTGTCGAGTCCCTCCAGAACAGGCTCGTTGATCAGAGCGTGAAGATTGCCAGCGTTATCGACTTGGAAATGCTGTTCGATATCGCGTGAGGACGAATGGACAGCGCCGGAGAGGAAATCATAGGCCGTCAGGTACATATCTTTAAGGTCTGCGGCCTTCGCCATATCGAAAGCCGTTATCTTTTTAGCACCAAGCTCGGTGATCCTTCTTTGTGCATCTGCGAGAATCTTATTCAGGGCGGATTTGGCAACTGTCTCTTGAGTCTGAGTGTCCACCACTTCTGTCAAATGCTTTGCTTTCCGTACTTTATCAAGTTCATCGGCATACACGAACGCCAATGCCCTTGCTGGTTCGCGTACACATGCGCCGAGGCTGAACAAAGCCTCCAATGCGCAACGCGCCATCGCTCTAGCAGAAGACGCCATACCCCGCTCAATCAGCAACACGGATGCCTGGCTGTGGACCAAGACGCGCACAAAGAGGGCGGCAGACACTATTTCTCGAGTGTTCTGAATATGAATTGTGATCCCATACTGGCCACGCACGAGAAGCTCGTTAAGAACTCGAATCTCGGAAGACCACGGCTCGTATTTCGTACGAACGGTCTCGATGACTGCGGCAGTTTCATCGCTGAGAAAGCCTTCGTCAGCGAGGGTGGTCGATTTGTTATGACTCATATCTTTCGTGTCTTTCCAAATAGCTTAGCTAGCCTCATGTAGGGTGGGCATTGCCCACCGAACCCGACGGATTACAATAATTACGGAACCGTTAGGTTAGGAACCAAACAAATATATCTTTTGTGGTTTTGCTGTTTTTACCAACCGATCGATGGCTTTTTTAATTATCTCTTCAGATATCATGGGGCAACTCCAATCCGTTGTTATTGTCTAACGGCAAAAATCAGCGGCGGCGTTTTTTGCCATCCGCTGTATTTATTTGTTAGCCTTTTTTGTTTTATGCTTTTTCAAATGCCGCTAAAAAATCATGTCGTGATATACCTGATTGTGAACAAATAGTCCTTAAAGTTGAGCTTTTCAACCGGCTATGATTTGGCATTGTCAGTGGTGTTTTTGAACCATCTGAATTAATTCTGATCATCGCAATATGTTCTTTCTCTCTTACTAATTCAAACCCAAGAAGGTTTAACGCTTTTATAACTTTGGATTTGGGAGCATCAATGGGAGATTTAGGCATTAAACTGATACACCTGCTTCTGCAATGAATGCTTCAATTACCGGCTCTTCTTCCTCAAATATTTCATTGCCAAATGTTTCAATATGAAATTTTATTGCAGATTTTACATTCGAAAGAACTTCCTCATAGCTATCCCCTTCACTAACCACAACCCCTTTTAATCCTAGAGGATATGCAACGTATCCATCCGAATGCTTTTCTACAACAACTTTAAATTCCTGATTCATAAAACCCCTTCTATCATGATAAAAATTTCATCAGGCTAACGACAGGTCTCGGCGCGGTTGCGGAACGCGAAGCGTGTAGCAAATCCGCTGGATCCCTTGGTTATGCCCCTCGCATCAGTCGTCGAGTTTGTATTTCACTGCGTACTCTACAGTCCTATGCCCAATTACCAGGGTATCTGCGAAAATCACCACATTGCGTTGGCTCTTATCCTCGCCGTCCTTAGTCTTGAAGGAAAGTTCTTCACCGTGGTTCCGCAAAGCCGAGAATTGTTTTTCTCTAACCATGTAGGTGCAGTCGCCTTTTAAGAGAAGGATCGCGCCGGAACGTCCATCAGACGTTAAAGTCTCACACTGGTAGGAAATGCGGAACTCAGAATACAAACGATTTGGATCCTCCGTAACATACAGATCAACTGCCACCCTCGGGTCGCCCGCTACGGTAAACGTGTTTCTTTCCAGAATGCTCTCTATGGATTGGCGGTTATTTTCCCAAAACTGGCTCACCAAAGCCTTCTCGTCTAAGCTAACTCTAGTCTTTATTGTTTGGAGAAGCGCCGAGAGCGTAGGGAAAACGTAGATTTTGTGTTTGTTGTCACGGGCCTCACGCGCCAAGGCTTCAGCGAGCCCCTTCTCGTACTGCCGTCCCTTGTAGAACGCTTTGTCAGCAGTCACCAGATATACATCGGCAGTCTCCAACAGACGCATACATTCTGCCCAAATGACGCCGTCCTTGAACTGCTGGTCTTTGTCGCTTGGAGGAACCTTGTCTACCGCCTTCAGGAATGAGCTTCTTGCACTCTCTAGCGTAAGAGGGCATTCCAATATCTCCACCTGGCACTCGCCAAAAACGGCCGCCACTTTTTCTTCTATGGCTTGAGCATCCGGCAACACCAGTTCCTTTAGCTTTCCAAATACGGCGAGTAGCTGCCGATAGTTTTTTCCGAGATCCTCCACGTACCGTGTAATCTCGGTCTTGAGGTGCCGTTCGGTCTCCAGTCTTACTACTTCCGGGACAACCACGGTTGCGCCTTTGTCCTTCACAAAGAACCTGACCGCAGCGCCCCTATCCGAATTGAGGCCCAACTCGGATATCCAGATATTGGAATCGAAAATAAGATACATGCCACCCTGCCTTTGTGACTATTTACGGCATAACAATAATTATATTGATCCGCATAGCATACAGATCACCATTCACCATTTTCCGATCCACATAACACACCATTGAAAAAACGTAACTTATTACGATAATACCAGTATAATCAACCACTTGCTCCACTTGGTATTCGTTATCGTGGCGTCTTAGTAAAGCAGGTTGGGTTGAACGTGAGTGAAACCAAACACCAACCGTTCGTAACTTTCAACTATTTGTTGGACTTCGTACCCCAGCACAACCTACCTGGCCGGCGCCAAATGAGCTACAGGAATCTACTCGGTTCGCTCCGGCTTTTGCTTGCCCGTGGCGATCTCATGGACTGTATGCAGTATGTCGGCACTGTAATACCGATTTCCACATACGTCGCAGATACCCACGACGATGTTTTCTAAAATCACAAAGCCATTTTTATGTTTAAGTACCTCACGTTCAATTTGTTGTGGTTGCACTTTGCCTTTGCAGTATTCACATTGATATCCGTACATATTTAGTTCCTCTTGGATCATCGACACCTTTTTTGCGGATGCGATTGCCCTGTAAAGTAGGTTGGGTTGTACGTGAGTGAAATCCAACGCAAACCTACCGAACTTATTTATTTTAAGAGGGGAAATACCTATAGATATCTTTACGATGAAGGAATCTTACAAATACGACAACGTCTTTCTCAAGCTTTAAGCCGAGTCTATAATCACCAATTCTCATCCTAAAATATTTTCCATCACTGGTAAGTTGTTTTATATTTTTTAAATCCACTAAATTTGAGGTGTTTTCAACTGCCGCTATTGCTTCTTTTATCTGGTTCAATACATTTTTAATTTTAATCTTTTTAATATCCCTGGAGAAGCTTTTCCTAAAATCAATTTTCACAATCTTCCCTCTATGATTTTAAATACCTCTTCTCTGCTTACAGACTCGGTAGATTCCCCTTCTTTTATTGCCTTTGTTATAGCAATGTCTTCTATTGCTTCTGCAACAATATCGTAGAACAAATCCTTTTTTTGTTCAATTACTTCTATGAATGTTTCTTTTAATAACATTTTTAATTTTTTTTCATCAATTGATAATTGCACCGCTTCTATCTCCGTTTTAATTTACTATTAAATATATGACCCGCATAATCTGTAAATCACCGTTTTTCGATCCCTGTAACACACCATTCGGAGTTAATTCGTGTACTATTTATCAAACCAATAATAAAACTTAGGCCGCGTCCCCACGTCTTCCTTCAGCACGTAAACCCGTTTTTCCCGCAAGATGTGCCTGATAACGCTGTCAGGGTCTAAAAGATTCCCGAACTGCCTTGCACCGGCCGGGCAGGCCTCGGCGCATTTGGGCATAAGGCCTTTGCGGGTTCTGCCTAAGCAAAAGGTGCATTTTTCCATAACGCCTTTTTTGCGGATGCGGTTGCCCAGGTATGCCATTTCAGGGTTAATCTGCTCCTTCGGTATCTTCGGCTCTGAAAAATTAAAGCGGCGCGCCCAATAGGGGCACGCGGCCTCGCAATAACGGCAACCGATACACCAGTCGTAATCAATAACAACGATACCATCCTTGTCCTTCCACGTTGCGCCTACCGGACACGCCTTTACGCACGCAGGATTCTCGCACTGCTGGCATTGCACCGGAAGGTAATATTTCCCCTTCACAGGTACCTTGTCCGGCTCGTAATAGTGGTTTGACTTTTCAACGTCAAGGGTGCCTTCCGGCATTTCCAGCACGCGGATATATTGGATTTCAGGGTCGCGCGACTGGTTGTTCTCCTCCACGCACGCATGCACGCACCGCCTGCATCCGACACACCGGCTGATGTTCAACGCGTACGCAAACTGCACGCCGGGAATCGGCTTCGGGTCTTGCACATCGGCGTCCACCCCGTAGCGGTCCTTAACTTCTTTTTCAATACGCGCCAATATGCGTTCCATTCTTTCCGGCGTCAGGAGATCGTAGTGCTGCTGAAAGAAATCTTCCAGCGACGTATCACTCTTAAACTTACGGAGCGGCAACATGGCCGTAGTTGTGCCGCCGATTAAAAGGGCGCCGAGGGCGCTTGCCTTCATGAAGCTCCTGCGGCTCAAAGGCTTGAACGTCTCTCTCTTTCCGGCAGCGGCGTCTTTTTCCGGCGGTGGAACGCCTGTCCCGGCGGTATTTTCAGTATTTTTATCGGACATTAGTGTTCCCCCATTTTGAACGTTCTCTTAGGGATTCCCGGACCGGACATAGGCGCAAGGTATGGGAATTGAGGGCTATGGGGATTGTGGCATTCCGTGCAGACCAGCGCGCGCCACCCGGTTCCAGCCCGGTTCCAGGCGCCGGTGGTGCGCCCGTGCACGCCGACAGTCCAGTCGCGATAGGTCATACTATGGCATCTTGAACATAGTTCTTCCGGCCTGTTGGAGGGTATTTCTCTGCCGTCGTTCGTTACGTAGGCATTCCGGTTTGTCCTGTGGTGGCAACTGAGGCAGCCAACGTCCTTGCCGTGATTCAACTTCAAATCAACGTGTTCGGCTATTCGGGTCTTTTTATCACCAACGGTATCAAACACGCGGTGGCATTCATTGCAGGTGTATTCGAAGAGCGTTTCACGGCGTAATTTCAGTGGTTGGAGGTATCCCTGCACGGGGGTGTAATCCACCACGTGCCTGCCGGGCAAGGTAATTTCTTTATGGTCTGAAGCAGAAGCGGCATGAGTAAAAAGGCAGTACCAACAGGATGCAGTGAACAACATGCTGAAGGCATAAGCGGTTTTTGTGCTTGTTCTTGACTGGAATGATTGGCGCATAGGAATCCTAACCTTATGTTAAAATAAAGTATCAACATGCCGTGGTGAACATAATTCCGCTTCGTACCAACTATGATTTATTAAATCACATATAACTAGATTTGCAAGACTATACTTTCTTTTAAAGGTGGACGTTCTATAGTCAATCGCTAATTTGGTCGTAAAATAAAAACAACTTGCAATCTTCTTTGTCTTTGCTAAATTGGCATCCTGCTGGTAATATAGCAATTTTCTACAACCGAACAAGATTTCAGTATCGATAACTATCCCATCGTTACCATAGCTATCGTCGCTTTGGCTGCCGCATTACGGATTGGCCTTTGCTTATTCTTGGAGAGCGTCTGACCTGGTTAACCTTCTATTCCGCCATAGCGATTACCGTAGTTTACGGTGGCCTCCTCGCCGGATTGCTGGCGGTTTTTTTTCTGAACAACATGATAATTTCCGGTTATTTGTGCATGGCATCCTCAGTTCGGATAGCACAGAAAAAAACACAACCCCCTGGTTCCCCCTTTTTTAAGGGGGATTTAACTCGAAATCTGTGCGTTCCGTATATTCCGTACTACAATCCATCAACTTCTTGTTTTTTCTGCGTGTTTTTCATGCCGCCATTTCCGTAAGCGCTTTAATATCAAGGGCTGAAGCTGTCATCAGCGAACAAGAGAACTTCTGGCCTTTCTCCGTCAAAACATAGCGGTTGGCTCGCGGAACTTTGCGGATTAGGCCGTGTTCCCGCAGCATCTTTATCCGTCGG
>JACVXV010000216.1 GCA_015661205.1 Candidatus Brocadiaceae bacterium | reverse complement strand
CTAAAGGCTGGGGCAATGGCCGGATGGTTTGGTCACAAGCAACCGGTAGTTTGGTCACAAGCAATATGGAATTATCTACGATCTGCCGTTCATTAACCCCAGCCTTCAGGCTGGGGTGCAGACACACGACTACCCGGGCTTTAGCCCTGACGGCACACAACATGGCATTCTTCACACCTCGTTCATACACTTAGCGAAAAGATGTGTATAAACCTGTGGGCAACGCCCTGGGTAACAAGATAAAACCATCAAGCCCTGAAAGGGCGTAATACGGAATGAACCGTTGTTTTGCACCCAATGTCGCCCCTTCAGGGCTTGTTGTGCTAATAATGCTAAACCCAGGGCGCTGCCCTTATCTTTATACACATCTCGAAAAAAACGCTATAAATCAAGGGTTTATGAGATTACAAACCCATTGATTTTACTGGCTTTTTGGGACTTGTGTATAAGGATGTGGGCGCTGCCCTGGGCTGAGTTATTGCGCCCCTTTGGGGCTATATTACAAATGCGGTTAGGCTAAGTTTGTCCGCCTTTTCATTTCTTAACTTAACACGTATGCCCTGTATCCCCTTCTCGTTTTGGTTATGATAACGCTCTTTGTGTTCTGAGAAATCCACTATCGAATGTCGAAGGATATCGAGTATCATTGATTTTGAAAACTCCGGCAACCGCGAATGAACGTAAATTGACGCTTCGGTTGCGGCTGTGCGCGCTACGCTATTTGCGTGTTATTGCCTCTTCTTCGTTTTCAGCCGAGACACTATCGTCGATTGAAATGGTATCGATGATTATCCCTTCAACCTGGATAGTTAATAATTTGATCCCTTGAGGAAGGAATAACTCAGTGGCTTCCGTTTTACGCACGGCGCTGGAGAATAGCGTGACTTTTTCCTGTTCAGGGCTTTTGACTTCATACGCCTTCCAAGGGACGCCTTCTTTTGTTGTGCCTCCGGCAGTTCTTTTCTCATTTGAGCCGGTGTAGTCTTTTTCAAGAAGTCCCAGGAACGCCTCTTCTGCTTTGGTCCCTGCAAGAAACAGGAGTTTTGAGTGTTCGTTGATTTTTCCTCTTAACCGTGCAGAATTTCCAATGAGGCTGAAAAAAACGCCGATAGAAATTCCCATGATTACCAGCGCTACCATAACCTCAAGAATAGTGAATCCCTTTAAAAAACAGGGATTGCCTTCAACTTCAGAAGTGGCGTGTCGCGTTCCTGATTGTTTAAGAGAGTTGGCTTCATTCAATCGTATCATCCCGATAGTTTAATAACGGTTCAATTTCCTTTAGTTTCTTTTGGAAGGTGTTGGTTAATGAGTCGGCCTCTTCTGCGTTATTCGCGATATAAGGGGTGATAAGCATAATCAACTCCGTTCTTGTGTTCTTAATACCGGTAGATTTGAACAGGTTGCCTAAATAGGGGATGTCACCCAGTATAGGTATCTTGCTGACGCTTTTTTCGTCCTTTTGCTCGATGATACCGCCCAGGCTTATCGAGTGGCCGCTCTTTATCACAAGGGACGTCTCAGCCTTACGGGTCGAAAAGGTCGGAGAATCGATCTTGGCCGTGGTTGTTTCTTCGGCGTTGCTTACTTCCTGTTTTATGTCCAGCGTTACAAAATCGTTTTCGGCAATGTGCGGAGTTACCGTAAGGATGATACCCGTGTCTCGATACTGCACTTGCTCAAAGGTTACGGTTGTCCCCGTTTGTTGTCCCGAACTTGAGCGGATAGGCACCTGGTTACCGACCTGTATGCTTGCAGGCTGCTCGTCACGTACCAGTATATGAGGGGCCGATAATATCTTTGCATTGGAATTGGTTGCAAGGATGTTCATTAATATCTCCAGATTCCCTTTGTTGGAAAAGATATAGGGACTCCCAAACCCCGTTAAATTTCCTGCGTCATTCTTGCCTACCGGCATCCCTCCCAGTTTTAAATTTCCCATGTTCCATTGCCATTCGGCGCCGTAATTCAGGGTATCATCAAGGGATACCTCGACGATTAATACCTCAATAAATACCTGCTGCGGGGTTGCATCGATGGCTTCAATAATGGATTTTATGTTTCGATAATCAACAGGCAATGCCTTTACGACGAGAGCATTGGTCTTCGGGTCGGCCACGATCTTCATTGACTCTGCCTGCTCTTTGCCCGGCACTTTGGGTATGGCAGCCATTTTCTCCGTGTAAATTTGCGTTAAAACCGGCACCAGTGTCTCTGCTTTTTGATGCTGCATTTTGTACACGTATATCTTCAACTCGTCATCTGACGCCGTTGGCGGAACGTCGATGTTTTTTATCCAAAGGTCAATTTTAGGCATAAATTCCGGTATGCGCGTGACAACGATCATCCTGTTTGAATCCGTAAACGGCACAAAATTAAACCCACCTTCTGCCCCTACTTTTCCGCCCAGCGATTGAGCAAAAGTGGTGAGGTCTTTTGCCACGTTTCTTGCATCCGCATATTTAAATTCATAAAATTTTACCGATTTGCCGGCAAAAAAAGGGATATCAAGGGTGGCAATCAGGGTAAGTAGCTTCTCCATGTTGGAGGCATTATCGATAAGTATGATGAATTGGGATTCTCCGTGTGTGACGATGTTTCCAATATTCGTCATGAGCGGACGCAGTGTTGTTTGTAAATTTTTTGCGCTTTCGTATTTTAAAGGGACGATTTGCGTCACAATATCCTTGCTCCAGGGCGGAATTTTATCACCGACGATAATGATATTTGACTCTTGCCTGGCCTCCGGTTTCGGCAACACCCGGTAAATATCCCCCTCCTTTAATATGGCAAAGTTGTACACATTAAGAAGGGTGTTGAGCATGGAAAGGAGTTCTTCTTTGTAGACCTGGCCGTTGGCGTGGAGGTTGATTTTGCCTACTACGCGGTTGTCTAATATGTAATTTACGTTGAGGATTTCACCGAAGAGGACATGCAAAATATCCTTAATTTCAGCATTGTCGAAGTTAAAGGCAATGTCGATTTTATTGCCGGTGTATTCCGGCTTGCTCAATGAAGGTTTTGGTTTTTCGTATTCGATAGGGTAGGAAAATTCATCTTGTACCGCAGAACCCTTTTCTTTTTCCTTTTTCTCTCCGGTTTTTTTGGATATTTCGTATTCCCAAGGTTTCGTCTCTTCTTCTTCCATTGAGGTGGAAAGGGTTATTGGTTTTTTAAAGGGGGTAATTTCCGGATGTTTTCCGGGTGTTGTTTCGCAGCCACACAAAAAGAGAACAATGCTCATCGGGTATAACAACCGGAATTTGCTCATAGACTACTTTCCTCTTTGTGGGTCAACGCCCTGTACAGGGTGATATGCATATTCTTAGAAGGGTAAAGCATGTGTTTTCTTAAATGTCTATTTTATTAAACAAACTAAGATAATGGTAGGCGTTTCGATATGGTGCGGAAGGGGGGACTCGAACCCCCACCCCGGTATAAGCGGGACTAGCCCCTCAAACTAGCGCGTCTGCCATTCCGCCACTTCCGCAATCCGTAGAATTGTCTGTATCTGTCCAGAACATCAATAGGTGCTAATTCTATTATATTATTATAAAAAGTCAACCCTTTTTAATATAAGTGCTTAGCTACGCGGTGGAAAAGAAAAGTTTTTGTTTTCAAGACAGATGATAATTTATTATAATAGTGCGAATATTTATTCCCGTTTTCTGTCACGACACACCCGAAAACAGCTTATGTGAAATTAAAAAAGGCGCTCCTAGAATTATAGAGAGTGGAGGTTTTAAACAATACTTATGTCACCTAACGGATTGGATGCTGCGACATTTTTTGAACACGCAGGGGGTATCACCTATAGTGATTTTATCCTGCTTCCAGGCCACATCGATTTTTCGCGAGACGAGGTTACGCTGGAAACCAATCTCACCCGTAACATCAGGATTAAAAGGCCGCTGGTCAGCTCTCCGATGGATACGGTAACCGAGTCTAAAATGGCAATCAGCATGGCGTTGCTTGGGGGCATCGGCATTATTCACTACAATAACGCCCCGGAGGAACAGGTGCGTGAAGTGCGCCGTGTTAAAAGGTTTGAGAATGGTTTTATCACGGAACCCGTTATCCTTAGCCCAAACCATACTATCCGGGATATCGACGTCCTCAAGGAAACTCACGGTTTTTCAGGTATTCCCATTACCGAAGACGGCACGTTAAATTCGAGGCTGGTCGGTATTGTGACCAATAGGGATATTGACTTTGAACAAGACCGTAATAAATGTCTAAAAGAGGTGATGACTACTCAACTGGTTACCGCGTCATCCGGGATATCTCTTTCTGAAGGGAATAAGATTCTTAAAGAAAGTAAAAAAGGGAAGCTTCCGCTTGTTGACAAACAGGGACGCCTGGTAACACTTATGAGCCGCACCGATTTGTTGAAAAACGAGGACTTTCCCTATGCATCAAAGAATAAGGAAAAGCAACTCCTCGTTGGCGCCGCACTTTCCACCAGGGAAGAGGATAAGGAGCGTTTGGCGGAACTTGCCAAAGCGGGTGTTGACGTTATTGTAATAGACTCCTCCCAGGGAGATTCTGTTTTTCAAATCAATACGATCAAGTACATTAAGAGTAAATATCCTCACATCGACGTCGTTGGTGGAAACGTTGTTACAGCCAAGCAGTGCAAATCGCTTATCGATGCCGGGGTAGACGCCCTGCGCATCGGCATGGGAAGCGGTTCCATCTGTATTACCCAGGACACCCTTTCCGTCGGTAGGGCGCAAGGGTCTGCTAAAGTATATGCACATATACCCGTAATCGCAGATGGCGGCATAGCCCATATCGGACACATCGTAAAGGCCTTGGCGCTTGGCGCCGGCTCCGTTATGATGGGTGGGTTGATTGCAGGCACGAGCGAATCGCCCGGTGATTATTTTTATGAAGGCGGCGTGCGGGTCAAGAAATACCGGGGTATGGCTTCACATGAGGCGATGGAAAAAGGCGGCGGAAAGCGGTATCTCTCCATTGAAGACCACGTAAAGGTCGCCCAAGGGGTAACCGGCACCGTTGTCGATAAGGGTTCCGTTATACACCTTGTTCAATATCTGATGCAAAGTTTGCTGCATTCGTTTCAAGAGCTTGGGTTTAAAAATATACAGGAACTTCATAAGGGTATCTACGAAGGCACGCTCCGCTTTGAAAAACGGTCGTCATCCGCACAGGTAGAAGGAGGCGTCCACAACCTGTACTCCTTTAAAGAACCGCATTTGGGCGTGCTGCGAATGGGGAGATAGGGTACCCGATAAAAACATTTGGAACCACAGATTTCACAGATTTTAAATTAGGCCTTCGGCGACATTCGACAGCGTAGTGGCAAGGCGCGCCTTGCCACTACACGTGCGTTTGAATTTCCTAAACATTAAATTAGGTCTTTCGCGGCTTTTGTAATCCCGAAGGGATGTTATTATTATAGCATATTGGTATACCATTATTTTCAAACCCCGAAGGGGTGACATAATTTCTTTATTTTAGCCCCGTAGGGGCGGCACAATACAATGTCCGACAGGCATTAAGTAATAATAAGCACGAACAAACAGAATTTATCCATGCCACCCTCAAAAACGCTTAACCTGACACGTATACCTGTTCCCCCTTATCCCAAGTAAGATTGCACAATTCCCTTTTAGTGCTTATTTTTTCAGCTTTACCACGTTATGAGTGTTAAACAAAATGCCATAGAGATTGTAAAGACCCTGCAACAGCACGGGTATCAGGCCTTTTTTGCCGGTGGGTGCGTGCGCGATATGATCATGGGACGGGAGTCATCGGATTATGATATCGCCACCAATGCCCTGCCACAGAAGGTTATCAATCTCTTTGAAAAGACCATCCCCGTCGGCATGCAGTTTGGCGTCGTAATCGTTGTCAAGGAAGGTCGTCAGTTTGAGGTGGCCACCTTTCGTACAGAAAGTTCATACAGCGATGGGAGGCACCCCGATTCCGTTGCCTTCGGCTCGCCTGAAGACGACGTACGCAGGCGCGACTTCACCATAAACGGGCTGCTCTACGACCCGGTGAGTGATGTTACACTGGATTACGTAGGCGGGCGAGCGGATATCGCATGCGGGATTGTTCGCGCTATCGGGAATCCCTTTGAGCGGTTTACGGAGGACAAATTGCGCATGATGCGGGCGGTACGTTTTGCAAGCCGCTTTCGTTTCGCTATCCATGAGGATACGGAAAAGGCCATTATGCAACTTGCGCAGACCATACACGTCGTTAGCGCTGAACGCATTCGGGAGGAGTTGGAGAAAATTCTGACCGGAACCAATCCGCACACCGGCATTGAACAACTGGACAGTCTCTGTCTTTTAAAAGAAATCCTACCGGAGGTAACGGGCATGAAGGGGGTAAGGCAACCGGAAAATTTCCACCCCGAAGGTGACGTTTTTGTTCACACCCTTCTATGCCTCTCCAAGATGGTGAACCCTACCTGGACCTTGTCCATGGGCGTGCTTTTGCACGACATTGGTAAGACTGTTACTATTACGGAAACAGACCGGATTCGGTTCAATTTACACGAAAAGGTCGGCGCGGAAATGGCGGCAAGGATTTGCGACAGGCTCAAGACCGCCACCGCCGATAAATACCGCATCACCTGGCTGGTATTAAAGCACCTCTGCTTTAAGGACGCACAAATGATGCGGCCTAACAAGCTGAAACGGCTCTTTGCCGAGGATGGATACCCAGAACTTGCCGAATTGTGCAGGATAGACGCACTGGCAAGCTCAGGAGATTTGTCTGACTATCATTTTTGCCGGGAGGCGTTTGAGAAACTGACACACGAGGAGGTCAAGCCGAAGCCCTTTATTACAGGTCACGACCTTATTGCAATGGGTTTAACGCCCGGCCCTCACTTTAGGGACATATTAACAAAATTAGAGGATGAGCAATTAGACGGCAATCTGACAACCAGGGACGAGGCAATTGCCATGGCGCAGGAGTTAGTTGGCTGTAAACAAGGAAAGTGAATTTACTGTATAGGAATTTCCATTTTATTTATGCGGATTTGCCGGTGGGTGTTAATGTGAGTCTGTTGATGATTGCGAGATAGAGTGATTGTAATTATTTGTAACTACTCAGGTGTTTAGACTGAAGGCTGAAGGTTAAAAGCTTTTGCCTGTCGGAAATTGTGTAATCATATACGATTTAACCTTCAGCCTATCTACCTGAGTAGTGGCGTAATGTCCCGTAGGGACAAAATATCGGTAGAAATAGCAAGGGCATACAACCATAAAGTGCCGTAGGCATGAAATATTCAAAACCCAATGGTTTTTCTACGAAT
>JACVXV010000082.1 GCA_015661205.1 Candidatus Brocadiaceae bacterium | reverse complement strand
AGCAACTCTAGGGGGTCGCTAACTACGAGAAAATTGTACGGTTTAAACGAGTACACGCGGTTGTCTCGTGTATTTGGCGACGAGTGGGGGTTGGAGGCTGCGGCCTCCAGCCTACCAGCTAAGCCCCCTGTAAAAATAATAAAAGAATACAAACCCCGAAGGGGCGACAGGGCATTCTTTCGTTCCCAAACTCCAGCTTGGGAATGCGCCAGTACCAGAAGCTCCTGCTTCATGTATATTCCAAAACGTTGCAAGTCGCAAAACGTTATGGTTCAGGCTACAAGCCCGAACCGTCCGGCGTAGCGCAGGCTTCCAGCCTGCCGGTTCCAATTATTAAACAAATGCAGGCTGGAAGCCTGCGCTACCTCAGCTTGCTGTTGATGTAGGGACACGGTGCCCGTGTCCCTCGCATGAACATGAATAAGTCGCCGAAAGCCAAATTTAGCGTACATGAAACACAGAATCTTTTGGCTAAGCATGCGGTAGGCGTTTGCCCGTCAACCTAGAGTTGCCCTCTTAGCCGCGACCAGATTATGCCGAGGTACTCGTGTAATGCGCTATGGATGCCAACGAGGCTGCCCGGATCGGGGAGGAAGTCGCTAAGGTACAGCGCTTGACAGTCCGGGGAGCCGTAATCTGTGGGGGCAGGGATGGGATGCATGTCGAGTTTCGCAAATAATCCCATCGCGCGCGGTATATGTGCGGCAGAAGTGACCAATACAAACACGTTGCTTCCGATGATGGGTTTGATGCGTTGAGCCTGATCGGCAGTGTCCATTGATTCCGATTCCAAAACAATCTCTTCCGGGCTTACTCCGATCTCTTGAGCCAGGGTTGCCATCGTTTCCGCCTCCGGATGGACTTCGAATACACTGCCGCCCGAAAAAACGAGTTTGCTTCCCGGTATTTTCCTGTGCAACCTGACGGCCTCAATGGTGCGGACCAGCGAGGCGTGAGAGAGTTGGCTTGTGACCGGTATTTTGGGATCAGTGATATGCCCTCCACCCAGAACAACAATCCACCGGGCGGCTGACGCGGCGGCGTCATTGGAAGTATTGGGCATTGCGGACAAAAAGAGCGGTTGGTAACGGTGTTCCAACGACCTTAAAAGCATCCGGGAGATAGCAGGGTAGCTTAGAAAGGCAAAGAGGCCTATACCGATGATAATAACAATTTTGCCCGCCCGTTGCCTCCTGGTGAAGAGAAGGAGTATCAAGCCTGCAATCATGACCTCAAAACACACGGTCGTGGGGGTAAGAAACTGTGCGATAATTTTTTTTAGTAGAAACAACACTTTATTTCCTTCCGATAATAATGGACGAGTCGTATCCCAGATCGACCCTCTTGATATGCTGAAAACCCGATTCCTTCAGCCATGCCCGATATTCCGTTTCACTGTATGAAGCGCCTTCCTGCGTGCCGATGAGCATGTTCAGGCTGAAGAGCGCGGCGAATTGCGGGCGGGTCTTGGTATCGTCCAGCACAAATTCATGGATAATAACCTGCCCATTGTCTTTCATGGCGTCCCGGCATTTTTTCAGTATCTTCACGTTATTTTCCGGGTTGTATATGTGGAGGAGGTTGGAGACGAGGATGGCGTCGTAAACCTCTTTCCCGAAACTATCCTCCAGGCAATTGCCCGCCTGCGTGGTGACGCGGCCTTCCATGCCTGCGTCCCTGATAAACTCCTGGGAGATGGGCGTTACCTGTTTCAGGTCAAAGATAACGGCATTAAGCTGCGGATTGGCCTTTGCAAGGGCAATGGAATAGGTACCCGGGCCGCCGGCGACGTCCAATAAAAGCCTGGCGTCCTTTAAGTCTAAGCTGTTGCACATCGGCTCTGTCTTTAGGCTGGCGATATCGTGCATGGCCGTAATGAAGTCCCTGACGGCAGAAGCGTCTGCCTCTTCCGGAAGGTTTGTCAGCGAAACGGGCTTGCCCGTTTCAACGGTTTCCCGGAGCATCGTCCAATTATCCATAATGTTGTTAAGGTGGCGGATGGCGTTGCCCATATAGTGCGGCCTTCCTTTAATCAGATGGAGGCTCGACGTTTGGGTATTACCGTACCGTTTTTCCCGTACCGTTAGGAGATCGAGCGAAACGAGGGCGTTGAGGAGCATCTCCGTCGCCCGCTCATCGGCATGGATGGATTGTGCCACCTCCCCGGCAGAAAGCCGGCCTTCGCCAATAAGGGTGAAAATGCCGAAATCCGTTGCCGTGATGAGTACGTGAGACTTCCAGTAACCGTAACTGAGTTGAAACAGGTAATCAATGTTTTTGTATTCCATAATAGGCCTTTCTATTAACATACGGTCCCATCGGGACAAGTCACAAAATTACAAAAACCCCGTAGCTCAAGGCTTCAGCCTTGATGGATATTGCATTATACGGTGCGTTGAAAGCAACTTTCTAGTGCTTATCCGGCGAACGAGATGATACACCCATCAGACCTGAAGGTCTGAGCTACATGGATTTGCGTCGGTTCAATCCTGTAGATTAAACCACAACGTTTGGCGATGGCGCAACGCGAAGGAAATAGGCGTCCTGCCTGTACTTTCGCCATAGTATATCATACCATGCATAAACACAACATGAACGCAAAATTAATCCTTCGTAATCGTAGGGTTGATAAAATAAAAAAACTTGTAATTTCCTTTGTTTTTGCTAGACTGACCACTTAGCTGCCAAAAATAATTTTCTGTTTTACGATGATTGATAATGAAAAATTTCATGTATAGCGGTGAAATTTGTCTCATCAATTGAGACCTCATTGTCGGTTTCGACGTCAAGAAAACCCTGAATTTTGCTGAAACATTGCGGTCTGGCGGGATACGCCAAAAGCGGCGTACTCCGTGCCTTTACGTTGTGTGCTCTGGATTTACATTACTAAAAGGAGGAGGAGGTAGATATGAGTCTTTCTACGCTTAAAACCAAAATTTTTGAGGAAATCTATTTGATTCCGGATGGCAAAATAGAGGAATTGTATAGTATTACCTTGTAAAAACTTCTTTTTTTTATACGTTTTTTAAACACCTGCCGTAAACGAGGGGAAATTTGGTTGCGGCATAGCCGCGTTAGGATATCATCCGAAATTTACGCTGACTTGCGAAAGCAAGGGAAACCAATTGACGATATTGTATAATCTAAACATGAAACCGGGATGTGATAAGTGACAAAAAATATCAAAAGTAAGGGGTTACTGGCTTTCCAGCCAAAAGAGGATAAGAAATAATCACCCTATGAATGCACGGTGTCTATGTTGTATGTAAGGCGGGTAAAATGGAAGTAAACAAAAAAAAGAAAAAGACCGAAGAAATCCAGGTTGACGAGGCTATCAGGCCGTATCTTAATGAAATTGCCGTGCGTTTGTGGTCTGGACACGGTGCCGTGATGGTTGGTGCTGGGTTCAGCAAAAATGCCCATTCAAGTTTTCCGAGTTGGGAGGAACTTGGCGATCTTTTTTATGAAAAGGCCTATGAACAAAAGCCTGGCAATCGGAAATATCTCAATGTCTCCAGGTTGGCGGATGAGATTCAGGCTTCTATGGGGCGACCAGCGCTGAATCACTTACTTAAATCCAATATTCCTGACGAAGTTTCTGAGCCATCCCAATTACATATACAGCTTCTTGAGTTACCCTGGACGGATGTGTTTACAACCAATTACGATACGCTCCTTGAGAGAGCCTGTTCCTCTGTAACTTCTCGGAAATATGATGTGGTTGTAAACCAAGAAGACCTCATATATTCAGAAAAACCTCGCATTATAAAATTGCATGGCAGCTTTCCATCTGAACGGCCTTTTATCATTACAGAAGAAGATTACCGCCGATATCCTATGGAATTCGCTCCTTTTGTTAATACTGTCCAACAGGCTCTCTTGGAGAATATGCTTTGCCTGATCGGGTTTTCTGGAGATGACCCCAATTTCCTGCACTGGATTGGATGGATACGCGATAACCTAGGAAGTACAGACGCACCAAAGATTTACTTAGTGGGCATCATTAGCCTTTCCGACGCACAGAAAAAACTACTTGAACAACGGAACGTCGTTCTGGTTGATTTTTCGAAATCTCCTGGCGTTGCAGGTGATCACTATAAAGCGTTGGATCGATTTTGCAAATACTTACTTTCAAAAAAAGAAGAGGATAACCGTCTTGGATGGGCAATGGATCAGAAGAGAATTGATCCAGATTTGAATAACCATGACAAAATCGCACAACTTAAGGACATTCTTGGGGTATGGAAGTCTGCTCGTTTATCCTATCCAGGCTGGTGCGTTCTTCCTGAAGATCAAAGGACGTACCTTTGGATTTCCACTCAAAATCGGGTGAATTTCATTTGTTCTCAAGATGACATTCCTACTCCCTTAGACATAGAGTATGCCTATGAGCTTAATTGGCGCTTGGAAAAGTGTCTTTGTCCCATACAGGATAACCTGGCAGATCTGTTTGAAAGAATTCTTCATAAGTATTGGCCTTTTCCTAATGTTAGCACAACAAACACTGCGCCTTTTACTCCTGAGACACCAGACTTTCGAAAATTGGATTTGGATTCCATTAGGAAAATGAGGCTACACCTCTATCTTTCCATGCTGCGTTTTTATCGGGAGGAGGGGCTTCTTGAAAAATGGCAAGATATTGACAAAAAACTAGACGGACTCTACCCGTATCTATCTCCAGAGCAAATTGCATTTTTGCACTATGAACGCACTCTTTATGCCCTGTTTGCCTTGGATGTGCCTGAAGTGAAAACACAGATCAAGGCTTGGCCTTCAAATGAGTCACTTCCTTTCTGGGAAACGAAACGGGCTGGTCTGTTGGCGGAAATCGGACAAGTTGAGGATGCAGATAGGATTCTTGAACAATCTCTGCGAAGCATTCGTTCAAAACTAAATCTGAAACCTGTAACGACAGATTATTCCTGGGTTTCACAGGAAGCCTTTACGATGTTGTTGCTTCAGTACGTAAGAAGTTCTGGCTTTCTAAAAAACAGAATCAGGCCAGAGAATAAAGATATCCAGCGACAGTTTATGGAACGCTGGAATACTCTTAAGCAGTACAGATGCGATCCGTGGAATGAATTTAAGCTTTTTGAAAATTACCTTGAACGTGAGCCGGTTGAAATACCTGCGGTTTCAGAGAAAAAAGATTTCGACATTGGCCGTGTCACTCAAACACGCCGTTTTGGTGGCAACAACAAGGAAGCTATTTTCCGCGTACGCATTCCTGCGGTTATGCGAGGAAGTAGGCGTCCCATTCAGAATATCCGGCACTACATTATGCAATAAAAGTGCAGAGGGAACGCTTTCACGGATATCCAAATATTCTCCCTACTGGACGTTGGCGACAATGATTCGGATTGGCGATGCTAAAGTTGTTGATCACGTTTTTAATCGAGAATCACTTTGCAAAATGAATGTAGCGTTTGCCGACAATCTCATTGATAGATACCTGAAGGCTCTAGAAAAAAGCCTGAATGATATCCAAGCAGGGAGTGATTTTTATGCTGATAATTTTGGTATTTTGTTGGCTCAAGTTATTCCAGAGATACTGTCTCGTTTGTGTTGTAAATGCTCGCTTGAATTCAAAAATAAATTACTAGACTTCCTCTTTGATGTATACAAGACCGACCAAAGAGTCAAGTATCAGGGAATTAGTAACCTTACCAAGAGGCTCATTGATTCCTATTCTGATCGTCAGCAGCTCAATATAATTCCCAAGTTGCTAGAATTTCCTGTGCTTGGAAATCTCGGCGCCAGAATGGATAGGGAGTTTTTAAATCCCTTTTCTTTTCTTAGAATAGATAAAGAACAAACAGCACATTGGAATAAGCCCAAAATAGAAGAAAAACAGATTCTGTCTCTACTTATTCAAGCCGATTCAGAAATCGCTGACATAAGAAAATGGGCCATCTCTACTCTTTATACATTGTATCAATTAAATTTATTGAAAAGAAATAGTTCTGTCGAACTCGGCAAGGTACTCTGGTCTCAACTTGACCCCTTCGGATTTCCTGATAATACGAATTGTTGTAAATTTGATTATCTTGATTTGCCTCATCCTGACAATGTCGATCCGGTTCTTATGTTCAAAAAGTATATCCAAGATACACCTTTCCCCATTCAAAAGAGTAGTACTGGATTTGGAGTGTTTCCGACGGGATACATTATTCCTGTTTGTCATGAAATTGTTGAAGCGAGTAGGTTTTATCAATGGACAGAGGAAGAGGCTCTTGACATGTTTGGGCGAATTGTTGAATGGTGGGACGCAGACAAGGGGTACTTGAAGAAAGATGAAAAATTACCTCTATTTGGTTCCAGCTCAGAAATGTTTGGTAACAATTTACTGAATCTTATTAATGTATTGGTTGCGGTTGTTTTACCAGCTTTAAAACCGGAAATGGATATAGGCATAAAAGGTACAATCAATCGACTATTAACCGAGTTAAGGGAGTACGGCCTGCCATCTCTGCGTGCTGCGGCAGCAAGCATTCATGTTTTTCCAGATATCAAGAAAGAAATCATCTCCAGGATAGAAGACTCCTTAACTTCCTGTAACCATAAAGTAGTTATTGATGGTCTGGATGCCGTGTTTTTAATATTGAAGAATTCTCAAACAATATTGAATAAACTTGAAGTAACGAATATTGTCAACCTATTATGCCAAATAATAAAATGGCGACGGAAAACGGGACTGGTTAGTACACTGAATATGGTCTATAGCTTGATAAAAGAACAACGCAATTTTTTTACCGGTGAATTAGAAGGTTTTATACTGAATGACCTTGCTAAGTTGGCTGACGAAACAAACCTAGCATTTGATTTCGCTGATATGGATTTTCCAGAGAAGCTAGAAATCAGAAAAAGTGCGGCACGCTTGGCCTATGTGATATTTGAGAATTACTCTACGCAGGGTAAAACAATTCCAGGCAGCATTAAAGTTTGGAAAGAAATTTGTCGTTCAGAAGAAGATTTTGCAGAGATAAGGAACCAGTGGCTCACCATTGAGGATGAGCTACCCAATGATTAAAATTTACAGACACAAATGCCGCCTCATCTGCCCTATCTGGCCGAACATTGCGGTCTGGCGGGATACGCAAAAAGCGGCGTACTCCGTGCCTTTGCGTTGTGCGCTTTGGATTTATATTACTACAAGGAAGAGGTAGAGTATTTCTACGTTTAAAACCAAAATCTTTGAGGAAATGAACTATGCCGCTTGCTGACAAGCGCCCACTCGAATACATCATGTTGGAAGGCTACAAGTCGATCAAGAAATTGCCGAAGTTTCGTCTGAATCATGATCTAAACGTGCTCATTGGAGCGAACGGATCGGGCAAAACGAATTTTGTCCGTTTCTTTGAGTTGCTTGGTCATATCATGGACAAGAACAAGGGGCTGCAAAACTATCTCAGCGCCAATGGCAGAGCCGACGCATTTTTGTTTAGGGGCGTCAAGGTGACGGAGATACTTCGGGCGCATCTGTGGTTCGGTTTGAACGAGTTCACGTTTATGCTCAGGGCAGCGGCAGACCGTTCCATGTTCTTTGTTCAGGAGTCAGCGCCTTCCAACGGGCCGTTTTACGGCATCATAGAGAATGACCAGGGTAGCGGTCACACCGAAAGCAGTCTGAGCCGGAAGACGCGTCCGAGTGCAAGCGAAAAGCGGGTGGTGGATACCATCAGCGATTGGGTTGTGTATCATTTCCACGACACCAGCCCAAACGCTCGTGTCATGGGTGTGTGCAACACCATAGATAACCAAAAGATGCTCGGCGATGCTGCCAATATCTCAGCGTTCTTGATGCGTCTCCAAAACGAGAAGCGGGAGCATTACGAACGTATTGTAAAAACAGTCCGATTGGCCGCGCCATTCTTTGGGGATTTTGTTCTAAAGGAGGTTGCTTCCGGGCAAACTCAGTTGTTGTGGAGGGAACGATACGGTGATCAGTTGTTTTACCCGCATCAGCTTTCAGACGGTTCGTTGCGTTTCGTTTGCCTGGCAACTCTACTCTTGCAGCCGTCTCCACCTTCCACCGTCATCATTGACGAACCGGAGCTAGGGCTTCACCCGTATGCGATTGAGGTGTTGGCGGGGATGTTGCGAGAGGCGTCCAGCCGATGCCAGGTAATCGTTTCAACTCAATCGAAGCAACTTGTGGACGAGTTCGAAGCTGAAGACCTAATCGTGGTAGACCGAAAGGATGGTGAAACGACATTCAACCGTCTAAGTTCAGAAGAACTCGAATTGTGGCTCAACGACTACTCGCTGGGGGAGCTTTGGGGCAAGAATGTTTTGGGAGGGAGGCCACAGCCATGAAACGCATAAACATTGTTGTGGAAGGACAAGCTGAGGAAACCTACATCAACGAGGTGCTATCCATCCACTTGGCGCAATTCGATGTTGGCGCAGTTGCCCGGCGAGTCTCGAGTTCGGTCGAAGGAAACAGCGCGTCGTTTCCCGTGGCGGACTGTTTGACTACCCAAAATTAAGACGAGACGTCACCAACTGGTTAAATCAAGATCGGGAAGCTTTTGTTACTACGATGGTTGACCTTTACCACCTGCCGAGTGATTTCCCCAAACGTGGTGAGGCCAAGAAAATCACGAACCCGTTTCAAAAGGTTGCACTTCTTGAAAGCGCCTTTGCCGAGGATGTTGATTCAAGACGATTTATCCCGAATATTCAACTGCACGAGTTCGAAGCCATCCTCTTTGTGAACATCGCCGGACTTCGAGCCTACTATCCCGATTATTCCAGAGAAATCGCCCGCCTCAAAGCCGAGACTGACAGGTATGCCAGCCCAGAGGAGATCGATGAAAGAACTGCAACTGCACCCTCGAAGCGGATACTTAAACATGTACCGATCTACGACAAGGTCGTCGGAGGGTCGTTAATGGCGATGGATATTGGACTGCAGGCCATCCGCTCTCGTTGTCAGCATTTCCATCAGTGGCTGATGAAACTTGAAGCACTTGCACCGTTGAGTCAAAACAGGTAATCAATGTTTTTGTATTCCATAAATATGCCTTTCTATTAACATACCGTCCCACCGGGACAAATCACAAAATTATAAAAACCCCGTAGCTCAAGGCTTCAGCCTTGATGGACATTGCATTGTACGGTGCGTTGGAAGCAACTTTCTCGTGCTTGTCCGGTGGACGAGATGCTACACCCATCAGACCTGAAGGTCTGAGCTACAGATTGCATCAATTTCCATCCCGGCCACACGGACAGAGCAATTTGCTTCATGCTTGATCGCGGCAATCCACTTTTCACCCATTTCTTGTATCTCGCTTTGATGATAGGGCGTGGAACGGGATTCGAAGTGTGACAGGGTTTCGTCGAAGGCCGTGATCAAGAGGTTGTTTAACGGCGACAGGGACGTTGACGCCGCGTGCAACGGATTGTTTTCACAATCGTACGTCTCTGGAAGCGACGACAAGGCCGTTCTGCATATAAGGGAGATGACGTCGTAAAAGGCCTCTGCCTTCGGGTCTTTCATTTTATAAAAGGTTTCGTAATCGGTGAACGAATGGTTGGTAGTTGCCTTATCCGCAATAGCTTGATAGTCGGGCGTCCCCTGGAAAAGGGTTTGTTTGTGATGGAGGAGATGGGCGGTTATTGCGGGGGTGGTCATGATGCCCGTTTCCTTTAAAAACCCAAAATTGTTTCTGATGCCTTCCAGGGTGGAATTGGGTTCGAACATGATAAAACCGAAGGTGGGCTCAATTCCATAATCCCGCAGCAAGCGGATCGCGTTTTTGTTGTCATCGACGGTAGTGTGCTTCTTGAAACGCTTCAGCGACGCCGGGTCTCCACTCTCTAAACCGAGAAAGACGTTGTTAAGTCCCGCCATCACCAGCTTCGAAAGTGTGTATTCTTCGATATCGTTTGCGCGGCATTCAAAGCCAAAACGGATTTCCAGGTTGTTGGTCAATATAAGTTCCGCGAGGGTAATGGCGCGATCCTTCCCCGATTTCCCGACGCCGAAGAAGTTTGCATCGGAAAAGTAGAAGTTTGACAGGGCGTGTCTCGTGTGCAATTGGTATATCTCTTCAAAGACGTTCTTTGCGCTCCTGCTGCGCCATGGGGTGGCCTGGACGTAAAACGGGTTCAGATAGCAAAAGGTGCAGTGGTTGTAACATCCGCGGCTCCCCTGAATGTACGCGGCAATGGACTTTTTCGTATAAAGGCCGACGTCCGTGCGAACGGGAAAAGGGAGCGTATCTAAATCCTTTATGGGGGGACGGGGCTGAAACACGGCCTTTCCGTCTTTACCCCTTACGGCAAGGCCGGGGAGGTTTATTTCATCCGGCGTATCTTTCGGGGACAGGACGCGCCGCGCAAGGTCAAGGGTGGTGAATTCCGGTTCGCCTACGGTTATGGAGTCGATAGCGGGGAAGTCGGCGAGTATCCGCTCGTAGGAGAAGGTCGGGTAGTATCCATAAAGGTTGATATGGGTTGATGGAAGCGCCGATTTTACGGTGGAAAGCATGTCGAAAATGCTTTGCGTCGTTTCCCACAGGTACACACCATGAACGCACAAAAGCCGGGGCGATTTTTGGGAAAGATGGGTGACCACCTGCTCTATAGACCAATCGTAAAGGTGGGCATTGATGATTTCGGACGCAACATTGTTCTTTTGCAGCACCGAAGCGATGTAACCCGTAAACAAACAGGCCGACAAGGGTGCGTTTACCACTTCTTCAAACCGCTTAAAATTCTTAGGGCGTGGATGTTCTAATAGTATTACCGACATAGTGTTTTTTTTGGTTACCGATGGATGTCAAAGTTCCTGCCAAGCTTTTCAATGGTGTCTTTCCACCCCCTATTTAGTCCCTTCAGGGCTTGTTGAAACTCTGTGTTTTTTTAAACGTCCCATAGGGACAAAATATTGGTAGAAATAGGAAGATTACACAAACACGAATGCCGTAGGCATGATATATCTAAAACTCAATTGTGCTACCAAATATATCGTCCCTACGGGACTAATACGGATTCTCTGTTTATTTTCTACCAATATTTCGTTCCTAACGGAACTTTGCAGCGC
Source organism: Candidatus Brocadiaceae bacterium (assembly GCA_015661205.1). Lineage (GTDB taxonomy): Bacteria > Planctomycetota > Brocadiia > Brocadiales > Brocadiaceae > JACVXV01. The sequence goes on along the minus strand of JACVXV010000082.1, from coordinate 16,759 downwards.
ATTAATTACGCAACTGATAGGTCAGTCGTCCCTCCTGGACAAAATACAAATCTACAAAAATTTGGGAATACACCTCACGAAAGAGGGCAAAACCGTTCATTTGGCACAGTCTGTGGAGCTTGGGAACGAGAGGCAACACAAATGGCGGGGGATGACCCCCGCGCTACGTTCGCGCTTGATTACTCCCTTATGCTGCCGTATTATACGATATCAGGGATTTGGGGATTTTCAAAGCCAATATTTTTCTTTTAATAATAGGTTTGGGTAATGTAACAATGAGAAGGAAGATACTCGTACTCGGCGGGGGGCCTTGTGGCTTGTCGGCTGCCTGGGAATTGGCCGGGCAGGGATGCGACGTTACCGTGATTGAAAAAGACAATAAGGTGGGCGGTCTGTGCGTTACTCATGAATACAAAGGCTTCCGGTTTGACCTGGGAGGCCATCGTTTTATTTCAAAAAACAAGGCGCTCGTTGACCGTGTTCGCGGTATCATGGGGGACGAACTCCTGATTGCAAACCGAAAAAGTGTGATTCTGCACAAGGGAAAGGGCTTTTCTTATCCATTGACAATTGAGGATATCCTTTTTAGGATGGATTTGCGGCAAAATCTCAAGATAGGCGTTTCATATACGAGGTCGTTATTTTACAGGTGGTTTTTCAGGGGAAAAGAGGTTTCTCTTGAGGATTGGCTTATCAATCGCTTCGGGAGAACCCTTTACCGTATTTTCTTTGGCCCTTATACGGAAAAGCTGTGGGGGATTTCACCTGGCCGCATTTCCTCAGATTGGGCGCCGCAGAGGATATCGCTTTTACATCTCGGCGACGTGGTGTTACGGCTTTTAAGGCTGAAAAGGGGTTTTCTCCGAACCTATACCGACAAGTTCTGGTATCCCAAATACGGTATAGGGCAGATGTTTGACGCGATAAGCGGGGAAATTACCCAAATGGGTGGGAAGGTCATCCTTTCGGCTACGGTTGTGGGGATAACGGTATCCGGCGATTTCGTAAATGGGGTAACCTACTTGCACGGGGGAGTTAAAAAGTCGATGGGCTGTGACGCAATCATTTCCACCATCCCGCTGCCGGAGCTGGTAAAGGCATTTCCGGTAGAACGCGCCGGCCATAGTGTCCAATGCGCGGAGGCGCTGGGGTTTCGCGCCATCCGTTTTTTAAATATCCTGGTGGATATGCCCGACATCAGCGAAAATACCTGGATGTACGTCTCCGAACGCAGGTACATTATGACGCGTATCCAGGAGCCGAAACGGCGGAGTCCTTACAACGCGCCGGAGGGCAAGACGTCGATTATGCTGGAGATACCCTGCAACGAAGATGACGCGATTTGGATTTGTTCTCAGGAACAGTTGCTGGGGCAATGTGTCGCAGACTTAAAAGAACTGGGGATCGATATCAAGGGGCGGATTATTGATTGCTTTATTACCGGCGTAACCCACGGGTATCCCGTCTACGGCCTCGACTACGAGGCGCATCGCTCCGAAATCCTCCGCTTCCTCAGTTCGTACAAAAACATAATCACCTGCGGCAGACAGGGGGCATTCCAGTACGTTTTTATGGATAGGGCGATGGAGATGGGGATGGAGGCGGCGATGGGTTTAACATCGAATATTGAACAAGGAATAACGAATGTTGAAGGGTAAAAAGAATGTTTGGTCGCTTATTTATGCGGGTTTGCGGGTAGATATGATTATGAGGTATGCAATGGTAATGCACCCCTGCACCCCTTCCATGAGGGGCATTGGGGTGGATGCGTTTGGTTTTGCAGAGCATTGTTCAGGGGAATAAGGAAAAGTCATAATCTGGTGGCACAGTCTGGGAGCGTGGGGGTGATTTGGACACATAAAGCACAGGCAAGATGCCTGTGCCACCAAAAGAATGGCGTGCATTCCAGGCCATTGCCGGCCATAAAGGCAGGTGCTGCAAAAACCGTCGCCATTGGCGACTTGATTTACAACAATGAAAACCAAAATTGGGGTGGCTATGAAAAAAGGGGTAGGCGTTTGTCTGGTGTTCCATCTGTGGCTTTTATGCGTATCCCAAAACGGTGTTTATGGCTACGGATACGCCAGGGAAGAGGATCCGCTGGTTAATGAGGATATCCATAAGATATTTAAGGTCGATCTTAAGCCACGGATTGATCAAAGCATCCGGTCTCAGCATTTCCAATCACTGGCCAATCAAATGGCGAACCTTGTTTTTCTGGCCCTGTGCGAGAAATTTTATTACAACAACCGGGAGGAGTTGGAAATATTCGTCCGTTCTAAGGTGCGGCTGCGATTGGCGGAAGAGTATTACACCTTCTTGCTGTCCGGCAATGTTAGGGACTACGATGCGCGCCACAAGACCCATCTGCACGAAGATATTTACAGCAGGTTTATCAAGGTGCGGGAAACCCTGGGCAGCGCCGGCTTTTTGGGGGCGGGGGCGGTAAAGCCAGACGTACCTGGTTTTAAAGCATTGACAAAGGAAATAGAAACCCTGCTTGTAAAGGTGTTTCCGTATTTTGAGTCTGGAACGGAAATTTCTGATTAAGGGACATTACCAATGCCGCGAGGTTTTCAGATGAGACTTTACAACCTGTTTGTGTTGATATTCGGTGTCTCTCTACCGATTTTATGCCTTGCGGAAGAACCAGCCACTAAAACGGTAACCGATGCAAGTAGTTCCGCTACTCTACCGGAAAAAGAAACGGCTGCTATGCCCGAAGACTATCTTTTCAATGTTGAGTCTATTTCCGATGAACCTGAAGCGCATTGGGAAAAATGGGAATTCCACGGTTTTTTTGAAAGCATATCTCCCCTTCACGGCAGAGACGATGAGTCCCAGCAGCCATCGGTCAAATTTTTGGAAGAGAATGAACTCACCCTGTGGATAGGAAAGCGTATAACGAGAAATCTCTCCTTTACCTCTGAAGTTGAAATTGTTGAAGGATTTCAGAAGTATGGACTGGAAATATTTGAATTTGATTATGAGATTGTTGACAAATGGCTGATATTTCGCGCCGGAAAATTCAAATACCCGCTGGGTATCGAGAGATTTGTGGAGGATGGGCCTCTTGATAAGTTGGTTGACCGCCCCTTGCCGTCGATACGGATTATCCCCGGAACGTACTCCGACATTGGCGGGATGCTGCATGGTACCATCCCCATGCCGTTTGACACAAAGATGAAGTACGAACTGGCCTTGACTAACGGCCTTGAAGGCCCTAACCACGAGGACGTGCAGCAACTTTGGGATAATAACAGCAACAAGACCATCGGCGGCAGGCTTGGTTACGAGTTCCTGCGGGGGCTGGAAATGGGCGGCTCATATTCGCGGGGGAAGTACGACGAGGACAATCAATACGACATCGATTTCCTTGCGGCGGATATTCAGTTTAAACGGGGCAACCTGGAGGCGCGGGGTGAGTATATTACCAGCCACGTGGAGCAGGCGTCGTCGGTAGGCAGCGATTATAACAGGAACGGTTACTACCTGCAAACGTCGTACAAATATCCCGTTGACATAAATTATTTCCGGTACGTGGAGGGGGTGCTTCGGTTTGATTCTGTAGACCCCAATCGTAACGTTACGGATGGGAAAGAGGCGGATCGTGTTGCTTTTGGTATAAATTATTCTCCAATGGAGCATGTGCAATTTAAATTTGAGCATGAGGTTGAAAACGAACCGGGAGAGCCGGTACATGGGAAATCATTTGTGCAGGCGATCTTCAGGTGGTAAAAGGATGTGAGAAATGCTGAAGACCTGGCAAGTCGCTGTCCCCCCGCCGGTGGGGGGATTAAGGAGGGGTACCGGCACAAGTAAAAATTTTGGCCGCGTAGAAAAAGAGAGACCTGGCATAATGACCTCCTTTGCTTACCTGGGGTTACAATGGCAATTTGACTAAAAGCCTCCATAATTCTACGCGACCAATTCCCTTTTTGATTTCATTTAAGTGTTGCCCCATAAAGTTCAGGATGTCTTCGGATTTCTTTTCTTCAATCAGTTCCAGGGCGTAATGGCTGACAACATAGCATAAAGCAAAGGCCATAATCGAATGCTCCGGCGTATCGCCGTGTACGTGATCGTTGGCAACGTAAGAACTCAGCGCTGCTTCTGTTACTATTTTAAGATTCTTCTTCGTCCTCTCAAGCCCCCTGAATTTTATACACACTATCGGCGCAAGATGAAACAACTCCCGGTCGGTAATGTCTACGCCGGCAGCAGGTCCAAAAGGAATCGTTTCTGCTGCATCTGTATATGCATTAATTATATCATTCATCCATTCCTGCATTGATTGTGGAATGTTATTCGGCTTCTTCATGGTTGACCTCTTAAGGGACTCGGCCACAAATAGTTGTTCCAAAATGATACTGATGAAGAGTGTAGTTATACTCCAAACGGGTTAAAATTTAACTTTTGTTTTTGGCAAAATTCCGGCTGAAAACCTTTGCAGACGTGAAACTTCAGTCTTTTGAAAAAGTTAAAATCTCAACCGCTTAGAGTATATAATAGAGCGCGAGCTTAAAACTTACAAAAATATGCCCCGTTATTGGGATAATTTATTTTGACCGAGTTCCTAATGCATGTCTTTTAGCATTTGCTGGTGGCTTGCGTTATTCTGCATACACATCATCCTCTGCGTTATTCCAAACCGCATCCAAAGAGATTTGGCTTGTTTTCAACCAGAACTGCGAATCGGTATCGTCCGGCGGCACGGATACCAAAACCATTGTCCCTAAGGGACTAAAAATCCTGGTCTCTGATCCCACCGATAAATCGGTGGGCTATTTCCATCTGGCACTCCAAGACAAAACAAGGTGGCGTTATAGTTGCCAAAGTCTTAAAGCAGGGTACATTTTTGCTATGTAATCAAAGTCCTTATCACTATGCAGCAAAATTAAGTTATGCTCGATAGCGATTTGAGCAATCATACAATCCACGGTACTACGAATAATTATACCTTTACGCCGACAAGTGAAATAAATTTGTGCAGCTTGTTTATGAGTTTCAGGACGGTGTTTCGGGTAGAAAAACGTTTGAGAAATTAAATAGTTTGCAAGATTATTGAAATCATTTTCATTTAAGGCTCCCTGAATAACCTCTTGATAAATAAGTTCGGTGATACCGTAAGTTATGTTACGGTCTAGTATTTCATAAAACTTATTAGTCGCCGGTGTTGTACGTTGCCTAAAGAAATCTATCCATACCGATGTATCAACAAGATAAACGTCCATTATTCACCTATGCGTAGTTTTTTATAGTCATACTCTGGAGAAATTTCTACTTTTCCAACCAATTCTCTTATATCACGTTTCTTTGTTTCTCTATGATTTTCAACAAATTCAGTTAATGCCATTTCTACCAGTAAATTTGGATTTCGCACAGAAACAAGGTTTGCCGCTTCTTGAAACAATTTGTCATCTATGGTTAAAGTGGTTTGCATAATGTTTTACCTCCTTAGTCAGTTCAAAAACACAGGAATACTTTATGAAATACGTTTGTAGATTCAGCTTGCAAATAAGAACTCGCCCAGTGAGTTGTGCGGATAAAGTAAAGCACACCCACCAATTTAACAACAATACCGCATAAGTGCAAAGGACACAACGAAAAAGGAGGCTGTGTGATTAAGGTGGATACGGCGATGAAAGGCTATCGCCTTAATCCACCCTACGCCCGGATACCGGTATTATACGTGTAGCACCGGTATGTGTTTCTTATCAATACAGGCGCTGTGCCGCTTTAATAGGGGTGCTACGACCTGGGATACAAATTCCTCCACCTGCTGCGGCGCGCGGCCTACAAGCCTGTCGGGGTTTGAGATATCTTTCAGCTTTGACTTGATTTTGGAAAATAGGGGGTCTTGCGCAATCCGTTCCAGCAGGTCGTTTTTGCTGCCTTCTTCCTTCACGATACGTGCGGCCTCCATGGAGTGTTTGCGGATGCCTTCGTGGAGTTCCTGCCGGTCGCCCCCGGCGTTTACGGCCTCCATGAGGATGTTTTCCGTCACCATGAACGGCAACTCATCTGCAAGGTGGCGATTGATGACGGAGTGGTAGACCTTCATGCCGGAAACGACGTTGAGGACGATGTTCAAAATGCTATCAACCGCTAGGAATGCCTCTGAAATGGCGATCCTCTTGTTGGCTGAATCGTCAAGCGTCCTTTCAAACCACTGAGAGGCGGCGGTAAATGCGGGGTTCAAGCTGTTGCACAACACGTAACGCGCGATGGCGGCTATGCGCTCGCAACGCATGGGGTTCCGCTTATAGGCCATGGCCGAAGAGCCTATCTGCTCTTCCTCGAATGGCTCTTCCATCTCCTTCATGTGCTGAAGCAGCCGCATGTCGTTGGAAAATTTATAGGCAGATTGCGCGATACCCGCCAGGCTGAACGCGATCTGGCTATCGATCTTCCTGCTGTAGGTTTGTCCGGTAACGGCATAATGACTATCAAATCCCATCTTCCGGGCAACCAGTTCTTCCAGCTTTTTTACCTTATCGGTATTATTGTTGAAAAGCGCCATGAAGCTTGCCTGGGTGCCCGTTGTTCCCTTTACCCCGTGGAACCGGAGTCCCTTGATGCGCATCTCAAGTTCCTCGACGTCGAATACCCAATCCTGCGTCCACAGGCACATCCTTTTGCCTACGGTGGTTGGCTGGGCAGGCTGGAAGTGGGTAAAACTCAGGGTGGGCTGGTCTTTGTAGGCCATCGCGTGGGTTGAAAGGATGTTTACGGCGTTCACCAGCTTTGTGAATATAATGTGCATTCCCTCTCTCATTTGAATGAGTTCGGTGTTGTCCTGCACATACGCGCTGGTTGCGCCCAGGTGGATAATGGGGCGCGCCTTCGGGCACTGCTCCCCGTAGGCGTGGACGTGCGACATGACGTCGTGCCTGAACTTCTTCTCGAACTCGCGCGCCCGGTCGAAGTTGATCGTGTCCTGAAAACGGCGCATCTCTTCAATCTGCTCTGCGGTAATCGCTTTTAGACCAAGCTCCATTTCGGCTTCGGCGAGGGCAATCCAGAGCTTGCGCCAGACGCTGAATTTGTATTGATCGGAAAAGAGCCGGCACATTTCCTTGCTTGCGTAACGTTCGGAGAAGGGCGATTGATAGTTGCTATAACGGTCATTTGTCAACATGCTGGTATTTATTCCTTTCTAAGTAAAAGGATTTACGATCCTAATGCAATCTTCGATAATTTGTTCATTGCGCTTATCTTCGTCCATCCTTGCCCACATTTCTGTGATGGTTCACCGCAGAGGGCGCGGAGGACGCAGAGAAAAAGGGGGGGGCGGCGTTTCTTATGCATAATAGGCATTCGGTTGTTTTTCCCTATCCTGACAGCTTTTTCTTGTAACGCCGGCCCTCGTGGTTTGCAATGGCCGGGATGCACGCCAGCGGGGGATAAACCCCCGCGCTACGAGATTGCTTCGAATTTTTTATACGTTAAACTCAGGCCTTTTGCAACCGCCGGATAAGGTGGGCAATGTCCACTCTACTCAAACATAATTTAAAATATCTGTCAACAAAAAAGGCGTTGACCGTTTAAGGTCTAACGCCTTTTTTTGTTATCGTATATTTCAAATTACGTCTTCAGCGGCTTATTTAATACCGGCAGAACTGTTAGCCGAAAAATCAATGCCTGTGCGCGCATGGAGCAGACCCGGCCTTCTCTTTCCCCGCCGGAGCATCTCCAATAACGGCAGTTGTCGTAAGAAGCAACGCGGCGATACTGGCGCCGTTCTGAAGCGCCACCTTCACCACCTTTGCCGCATCAATAATACCGGCCTCTACCATATCGGTATACTTTTCGCCATAAGCGTCGTAGCCGAAGTTGCCTGTGCCTTCTTTTACCTTTTGCAGTATGACGGCGCCTTCCAGCCCGGCATTCTGAGCAATTTGCTGAATAGGCTTTTCGATGGCGGTTCTGACGAGGTTTATGCCAACCTTCTCGTCCCCCTTAGCCTTCAAGGAGTCCAGCGCCTTTGAAGCCCGTATCAATGCAACGCCTCCGCCCGGTAAAACACCTTCTGCCACAGCAGCCCTGGTGGCATGTACGGCATCCTCAACGCGCGCCTTCTTCTCCTTCATCTCCGCCTCGGTGGCTGCGCCTACGTTGATGCGCGCAATCCCGCCCGATAGCTTGGCGAGCCGTTCCTGTAACTTTTCACGGTCGTAGTCGGACGTGGTCGTATCTATTTCGGCCTTGATCTGTGAAATCCTTCCCTGAATTTCTTTGGCATCACCGGCGCCCTCAACAATCGTCGTCGTATCCTTCGTAATAACAACCTTTTTCGCGGCGCCGAGATCCGTCAACTGGATGTCGGTAAGCTGTGTCCCTAAATCTTCAAATAGTGCCTTTGCATTGGTAAGGGCAGCGATATCGCCCAGCAGAGCCTTCCGTCTGTCTCCAAAGCCCGGTGATTTCACGGCAACGCATTGCAGGGTGCCGCGCAGTTTATTGACAACGAGCGTGCTCAGGGCTTCCCCCTCCACGTCCTCAGCGAGAATAAACAACGCCCGGCCTGACTTCGCTATCTTTTCCAGCAAAGGAACAAGTTCCTTAACGGCAGACAATTTTTTCTCGTAGACCAGGATGTAAGGGTTTTCGAATACCGCTTCCATCGTGTCCGGCGAGGTCATGAAATAAGGCGATAAGTAACCCCGGTCAAACTGCATCCCTTCAACCAAATCGACCGTCGTCTTGATGCTCTTCCCCTCTTCCACCGTAATAACGCCGTCTTTGCCGACCTTTTCCATGGCGTCTGCTATCTGATTGCCGATCTCCTGATCGTTGTTTGCCGCAATCGTAGCAATTTGAGAAATCTCCTTTTTCCCGGACAATTTAATGCTCATACGGGTGAGTTCCTTTATTAATGCGTCAACCGCCTTCTCAATGCCGTGTTTAATATCCACGGGATTGGCCCCGGCGGTGATATTTTTGAGTCCTTCCTCATAAATAGCTTCAGCCAGCAACGTTGCCGTAGTGGTGCCGTCGCCTACCATATCGTTTGTTTTCGAGGCGGCCTCTCTGACCATCTTTGCGCCCATATCCTCGAACGGGTCTTCAAGCTCTATCTCCTTTGCGACGGTAACGCCGTCGTTAATCACGATCGGAGAGCCAAAGCTTTTTTCAATAATGACGTTGCGGCCTTTCGGCCCCAACGTAACCTTTACTGCCTGCGCCAGTTTTCTAATACCGTTCCTTATGGCTTCACTGGCATCGTGTCCATAAATAATCTTTTTTGCGGCCATTGCCACCTCCTAAAAATATCAATCAATTACCGCCAGAATATCTTCTTCAGACATCAGGAGGAACTCTTCGCCATCAATTTTTACCTCGGCGCCACCGTAGGATGTAAATAATACCTTGTCACCCTTTTTGACCTGGAATTTGGCGCGGTCGCCATTCTTTAACAACTTGCCGTCACCCAGGGCAATAATCTTGCCCTCTTTGGGTTTTTCCTTGGCCGAATCAGGCAACACGATGCCTCCTGCCGTTTTGGATTCCGCTTCAACCCTTTTTATCAATATCTTCTCACCTAATGGTTTTACATTCATAGTTCAAACTGCTCCTTTCTTTGAAATGTGACGTTTATGGAATTCAAGGTTTGTTGTAACTGCCGATGGTACGTTACGGGATATGAACGCTACAACCTATTTCCAATAATATTTCTCTATTACCCGTTCGACAGAATCTCGCAATACGTTGATGTTAATTGGTTTTGGGATAATGGTGTAGGCATTTGCGCTGATCAGGTCTATTTGTAACCCCCTGGTTATTTCACCGGACATAAAGATACATGGGAGCCCAATCCTTATTTCCTGCTTGATAATCTGAAAGGTCTCAAGACCACTGTAGTCAGGGAGATGGACGTCCAGGATGAGCAAATCAACCTCTACCATTCGGGCTATCCTTACCGCCTCTTTACCACAGCTCGCCAGATACGTGGTATAACCTTCCGGCTCAAAAACCCTCTTCAAGCTATCACGACATGCCTCGTCATCATCCGTAATAAGAAGCGTATATTGCCCGCCTCGTGGATCTAATAATGTCATCATAGACAGCACCCCTCACCTAACAGTTAATAAAAAACGCAACAGTTCACTGCAACGGTCGTAGAAAACGCAGAGAGATAAAGAGTATTGGGAAATGATAGCATCGTTTTCCGTATACGCCCTCTTAAAATACCCCGCGATTCCAACGTTGTTTTACGGTGGGGCAAACTGTCACTAAAAGACTAATACCCACCTAGCAAATCGTAGACCACAGCATAAGGCAACCATGTATTACAACGATAAAAGCAAAACGCCCTGATGCTATCAGGAAACCAATCGTTTTATAACTGGTTACATTGGCTTATGATACCAGAAGTTATAACAAAATCAACAGGGAAGGCTTTTTCGTCCAACAGATGTGGCATACCCTTCGACAAAACACCCTCTCATTGTCATTTTGACATCTTTTAAGCTACCACCGGATTATTGCTGTCACTATGGCAGGGATAAAAATCAACGGATGATGACGGCATTGATAACGTAGAAATTCAGACATCCTGACATTGGGGGAAATTATTTTGACGCCGACATGCGATAGATTTTGTTGGGAAGTTATTGTTTTCAAAGAAACGAACAGGTATGGTATACATGATTAGTGATACGGTAAGAGATATCATTGCCCCTTGTCTCTGGGGTGCGGCTGTCAATTTGCTTGATCTTGAATCCGACAAATCCCTCATTATTGAACGGATTTTGGAGCATGGCGGCGATAGGCAAATTGAATTTGTCCTGGCCAATTTCAAACACGAAGATATTATAAGTGTGGTACAGGAAAGCCGTTATTTGAGTCCAATGACGGTTAATTACTGGTGTTTGTTTTTCAACCTGAAAAGGGAGGATACAAAGTGCTTCCGGAATCAATACCAGCGCTTGTGGCCACCCTCTTAAATGACGTTTACACATGGCCATTGCCCGTTAGCACCTACATGGCAGGTGGAACCGCTGTTGCCATACACTTAAATCATAGGGTGTCAGTGAACATTGATTTGTTCACCAATGAAGAGTTTTATTGCGGCTCCATTACATTCTCAATTAACCAAAGGTACACGACTACGGTAACAAACGCTGCGGAGAAAAATACGCTGATAGCGATTGTTGCTGGCGTCAGGTTTAGCCTTTTCCACTATCCATATCCGCTTCTTAAGCCATTGGTGAATAAACCGGAATGCCATATTGAATTGGCGTCGCCGGAGGATATTGCAGCCATGAAAGCCGTGGCTATAACGCAAAGGGGAACGGCCAAGGATTTTTTCGATTTGCGCGCCTTAATGCAGACCTTTGGAATGACGTTGGATTACCTGATATCACTGGTACAGAAAAAATATGGCGTATCAGAAGATTATAGCTACCAGATCAAGAGGGGCCTGGTGTATTTCGATGACGCTGTTAAGAGCCTGGGTGACGTGGCAGTAATAAGAAATGGGGAACATGTGAGGCTCGATAAACGTGAATGGAGCGAGATCAAGAGAAGTTTTTTATGGGTCTTGTATTAGCCCATTAATAAGGTTTGAATCTAGTGTTGCAGAGGATATTTTAATGTAATTCTTTTATTTCCTCAAAACAACCATCCCCCCTCCGCATTTATTGCCCCCACAGAATTAAGCCCGCGCCCCGCTAATCCGTAGGGCAAAGCTTCAGCCTTGCCTCTGGAATCCCACTTTGAGAGAAAACCGCCACAAAATGCTTTAAATCCGGTTTAAAAAAGGGTAGAATGCTTTTTTGTCGCTCAATGGTAGATGTATGGAAATAGGTACAGGTGGTGATGCTTCGGTGTGTTCGCACAGAGAAACCCACATCGACGGCGCATTGCGCCGGTGAAAGGTTCCGCTGATATATACGGCACGCCGATGGTCTCAATTTTAAGAAAGGAGTAAACCATGTCTCCACATAAATTAAAGGTGTTCTGCACGCCTTTTTGCCCCAAATGCAACCAATTGATGGCGTATTTGAAAGAACGCAAGGCAGACTATGTTTCTTACAATGTTGATAAAGATGAAAACGCCCGAAAAGAGGTGATTAAACTGATCGGAAGCAAGGACGTCGAATTGCTCGACAAGCTGCCCATCGTTATTGCCGGCAGCAAGGTTTTGTATGGTTTTGACAAGAAGGAAATAGACAAACTCCTTCACTAAATTTGCACTTGACTTTTGCTCCCGAAATGTTTAGCCTTTAACAGATTTTACTTATCAGCGTCTGAGTATAGACCATGTGGCAGAACGGAACCATTAACAACTTTATCCGTTTTTGAAAAAAACTACCGGAACCACAGATTTCACAGATTACACAGATAAAACCGTAGCAGCTCAGACGGTTTTACGAAAAACTTGGGATGCGCCCCATTTTCATAATCGGGAATTTTTGAGATTCCCCACAAACTAAGGAAACTGACGGGGAACCCAACGTTAACAATAGGTTCGGCGTCACCGCCTAAAATGTATGACGACTAGCGGAGACTCCAGTCCGGCAAAATCTGTGCAATCAGTGAAATCTGTGGTTCCAAACGTTTTTACGCAGTTGGTAATACTCAAGGTATTTCGACATTACCATGGCGGCTATTGAGACTACCTTCTAAGAAAGGCCGCCATCAAGAATAGTACTACACAACATGGCAGAACAAGATAATTTAACAGAATTTTCGAAGGGGATTTTTAAATATAATCCTCTGTTTGTGCTGGTGCTGGGCATCTGCCCAAGCCTGGCGGTCACCACCTCGGTAAAAAACGGGCTGGCGATGGGCGGCGCGGCCACCTTTGTGCTGGTCTGTTCCAATCTGATCATCTCCCTGGTGCGGGCGTCTATTCCCCGTGAAATCCGTATTCCCTGCTTCATCGTCGTCATTGCCGCATTTGTGACGATGGTAGAACTGCTTATGAAGGCTTATCTGCCGTCGGAATTGAACGCCTCGCTGGGCATATTCATCCCGCTTATCGTGGTCAATTGCATTATTATGTATCGCGCGGAATCCTTTGCCTATAAGAACAAACCACTTGCCTCCGTCCTTGATGGCGCGGGGATAGGGCTTGGTTGGACGTTATCGCTCTGCCTCGTTTCGGCCATCCGCGAGGTCATCGGGGCGGGGACGTTTTTCGGCATAAAGCTATCCAAGTCGTACAACCCGGCCTCAGTCATGATTATGGCGCCCGGGGCCTTTATTGTATTGGGGCTTTTGCTGGGTTTTTTCAACTGGAGAAAGCTCAGGAAAAGCGAGACAGCTATGAAGGAATATATGAAAAATGATTAAAGAACTTATACTTATTATCATAAGCATGGTGTTTGTCAATAACTTTGTATTGTCAAAATTCCTCGGATTATGCCCGTTCCTCGGCGTTTCGCAAAAAACGTCGTCCGCCATGGGTATGGGCATTGCGGTAACGTTTGTTATGACGATCACCTCGGTCATCACCTGGATTGTATACAACTATATCTTACTGCCCGGCGACGTAAACATCGTCGCAAAAGTCTTCCCTTCCATACGGGAGACCGGGCTTATCGAGGTACTGAAGACGACAAGCTACATCCTGGTTATCGCAACCCTGGTGCAGTTGGTTGAGATGATGATGAAGAAGATGGTTCCCGCTTTGTATGACAGCCTGGGTATTTACCTGCCACTCATAACCACCAACTGTTGTGTGTTGGGGGTGGCGCTGTTAAACACCACCGACTCAGCCAAACACCTGGGTTTTTTAGAGGCGACCGTACAAGGTTTTGGGGCTGGACTCGGCTTTACCATTGCGATGCTTTTGATGTCCGGCATCAGGGAGCGTTTGGCGCTCGTTAACATTCCGCAGCCATTGCGGGGCGTGCCGATCGCTTTTATCTGCACGGGACTCATGGCCTTAGCCTTCTTTGGATTTTCTGGAATGGTGCAATAATGATGAGACACGTTATATCACTTCTGGTAGAAAACAAGGTAGGCGTTCTAGCCCGTATTACCAGCCTTATCAGCGGACGCGGCTTTAACATCGACAGCCTCGCCGTTGGAGAAACGGAAAATCCGGCGCTCTCGCAGATGACGATTGTAGTGAAGGGCGACAACGCCGTTGTGGAACAGGTGCGAAAACAGCTTGGAAAACTCATCGACATTATCAAAGTGGTTGATTTTACCAACGAGGAGTTTGTTGAGCGGGACTTGATGTTGTTGAAGATATATGTGCCGCCGGGGAAGCGCAGTGAAATCATCGAAATCGTAGAAATTTTCAGGGGAAAGATTGTTGACGTCGGGCAAAAAGACCTTGTCATAGAACTCGCCGGTATGGAAGAAAAACTGGAAGCGATGATACAACTCCTGCGGCCTTACGGTATCAAAGAACTTGTAAGAACCGGCAGCATTGCGATTGGGCGGGGAGTTAAATAATCTGCGTCAATTTGCATTTATGTGCGATTGTGTAGGGACACGGCGATCCATATCCTTACTTCATAATTCGAAATTCCTTGTTCGATATTCGTAATTCAATTGTACAGGGATTTTCACCTGAAAATGGAGTCGGTTGTCAAAAAAAATAAACATTTTCATGCCCCTTTGTGAGCAATGCTCATGAATGTTTTATTTTAGCAACACAGCCCCAAAGGGGCGTAATACGACAGCCCAGGGCAGCGCCCTGGGTTTAGCATTTTTAGCAAAACAAGCCCTGAAGGGGCGTTATTGAGGGTGAAATGACGGTTCATTTCGTATTGCGCCCCTTCAGGGCTTGTTGGTTTTTCTGAGTCCCCAGGGCGTTGCCCTGGGCTAAGCTATTTCGTCCCTTCAGGGCTAACAAAAACATCGAATTGTATTAATTTGTAACTTTATAAAGTGTAACGGCAAGGCGAGCCTTGCCGTTAGTATTTCCTTAACACCAATTAGAAAGAAAACAGGGAAAAACATGTTAAAAATGTATTATGAAAAAGATGCCGACATGAGCGTCTTAAAGGGAAAAAAGATTGCAGTCATCGGGTATGGCAGCCAAGGTCACGCACAGGCTCAAAACTTGAGAGAATCAGGCGTTGACGTAATTGTATCGACAAGAACCGGCACCCCCAACCATCAGTTGGCGGTAAAGCACGGGTTCAAGCCTGTTTCCGTGGACGAGGCCGCCCGTCAGGGTGACTTCATCCAGATACTCTTGCCTGATGAAACACAAAAATCGGTGTACGAATCACAGATCAAACCGCACCTCAAAGAAGGCAAGACGTTATGTTTTTCACACGGATTCAACATCCACTTCGGGCAGGTCGTTCCACCCGACAACATCGACGTTATCATGGTAGCCCCGAAAGGGCCGGGACACCTCGTCCGTAGCGAATTCGAAAAAGGCGGTGGAGTACCGTGCCTCATGGCGATACACCAGGACCCTACCGGAAAAGGCAAGCAGAAGGCCATGGCCTACGCGCACGGGATCGGCGGCACACGCGCCGGCGTGATGGAAACCACCTTCGCCGAGGAAACGGAAACAGACCTCTTCGGCGAGCAGGCCGTCCTCTGCGGAGGCGCAGCCGCGCTTGTGAAGGCCGGGTTTGAAACACTCGTCGAGGCAGGCTACCAGCCGGAACTGGCCTATTTTGAGTGCATGCACGAACTGAAACTCATCGTAGACCTCTTCTACCAGGGTGGCCTAAGCTACATGCGCTATTCCGTCAGCAACACCGCCGAATACGGCGACCTGACGCGCGGCCCCCGCATCGTCACCGAGGAGACCAAGAAGGAGATGAAAAAGATACTCAGCGAGATACAAAGCGGCCAGTTTGCAAAAGAGTGGATACTGGAAAACCAGGCCGGACGCCCCGTATTCAACGCCCTTGAGAAGAAAGACAGAGGCCACCTCATAGAAAAGGTCGGCAAAGAACTCCGTAAGATGATGAAGTGGATTAATGCAAAAGAGATTTAAACCACCAGATAACAGTTCATCACAAACCAGGACGTAAATAACACGCAAAGAGCGCTGTGGAATAAAAAAAAGGATACCCCCCCTTAGTAAGCTTTTCTAAGGGGGGTTATGCCACCCTTCAGAATCCCTACCAGACCTATTTCAAAACCAGTCGTGCAACCGTCCCCCGGTTGCGCGAATAAAAGCTTAATTTAATGCTAGCACACAACTTGTCCTTGCCCGTATATCCCGCTTTTAGCAGGATATACAAGTCTGTATAATAACTTGTTGGCTAATGCATCGCACAATTCTTGCGCAGATCATATGACCACGCGACGTACCAGAAGAAACAGGCAAGAGCCTTTGTTCTCGCAGGGCTTTCTCACGTCCTATGATCGTAATGCTCTCATTGAGGAGATACGTCGCGTAGATCGCAGGACACCGGATGGTCATCTAACCCAAAAGGAGTTTCACAGATTCTCCCGGGTTAGCGTTAGTACGATTGTTTCGCACTTTGGGTCTTGGGCCGAAGCACTACACGCAGATGGTCTCGACCAGAGATACTCTGGAATTGTCGTGTCTCCTGCTATGCGCAGACAGCCCGGTAGGCAATGGACGCGCGAAATGATCATCGAGCATCTTCGTGACATTGCCAAAACCGCTGGAATCGAAAAACTAACGCAGTCGATTTTTCGTAAGCATGCTAACCCGACCTTCGCAATTCGAGGGTATACGAGTCGCTAAGCCAGTAAATTTAAGGGGTCATGTAAAAAGGTCGGCACTACAGACCTGTTTGTCCGGTGGTATAAACTTTGGGCGGCGGTTGATCGGGAAGCGGCAATCCCAGTTGCGCTA
>JACVXV010000081.1 GCA_015661205.1 Candidatus Brocadiaceae bacterium | reverse complement strand
CCGGCTTTATTGCGCTGCCGTTGATAATCTTATTTTTCTCCACAACGCCAACGACAAAACCGGCGATATCATATTCCCCCTTCTGATAAAACCCCGGCATTTCAGGCGTTTCGCCGCCGATAAGGGCGCACCCCGCCTGGCGGCACCCCACGACGATGCCGTCAAGCACCCCGTGCAAGACCTTTGGCATAATCTTGCTGCTTGCCAGGTAGTCCAGGAGGAACAACGGCTCAGCACCCAGTACGACGATGTCGTTGACGCACATGGCGACAAGGTCGATACCGATGGTGTCGTGCCTTCCCGTCATAAATGCAACCTTTAGTTTTGTGCCTACGCCGTCCGTGGACGAAACAAGCACGGGTTGATGGTATTTTTTAAATCGTGAATGTAAGGCAAACAACCCCCCGAATCCATCGGGGTTCTCAATGACCCGCGGTCCGAAGGTGGTTTTCATTTTACAATAAATGCTGTCAGTAAACTGGCCTTTTACGTTAACGTCAACACCAGCGTCTTTATAAGAAAGGCCTTTTGTTGTTTTTTTTGTCATAAATTATCCGTGATATGTTAAAGTTTCGGGTTTTAAGTTTCGAGTTTCAAGTTTCGGGTTTTGCTGCCTAATATAAAATACTGCTCAATCCCTGTTCCTCTTTTTCTCTTTCCACGTAGGTGTTATTTTACCTGCCTTTCCTTTGTAAAAACCCAGCCACATGCCGTATACGTAGGCAAACTCACGCACGATGGGCAGGATGGCGAGCAGGGATAGGGTTTTTATGGTTACCGGCTCTTTGTTTTTTACCAAAACGATTAAACCCAGCGGGACGTACAGCGCCGTTAATGAACTCAATATGAGGCAAAAGACTATGGCAGGCGCAAGGCAGGCGTCCAGACCATAAGGCGCCGTTGTCAGAAAGAAGAGGAAACTAATAATGAGCGCGGCAAAGGTCAAAGGGCGTAGCCAGAGTCTTATCTTGAGGGGCGTCTGTTCACGGAATTTCAGTCCCATGGCATATCCCCAATAAAACTTTCTTTTCCAGATGCCCTGCCAGTCGTCCGGGTAGTTGGTGCTTACGACGTTGGAGGAGTCGTAGGCAACCCGTCCCAAGGTCTTCGCCTTCCAGCCTAAATCAGAATCCTCGCTCCACCATGAATTTTCATCGAATCCGCCCAGGCTTAGGAGTACGTCCCTTCGAATGGCGGAATTTACGCCGGAGAGCTTGTTGGGAATAATACATTTTTTAAATAATCCATTCAGGATTTGATCCAAAATGCTCGTTGCAAATACAAGTGGGTTGTGCTTGTTATAGGCTGTATAAGCGCCTCCCACGGCAACGACGTCCTTTTGCTCAAACTGCCGCTCAAAACATTTTAGCCACCTGGACGGCACAATGGTGTCCGCGTCAGTCGTTATGATAACATCACCGACAGCCCTTTGCAACCCTGAGTTTAGGGCGGCAGCCCTTCCGCCGTTCTTTTCTCTTTCCACCAGAATTACCCCCCTGCCGAGAAAACCTTGAACGACAAGGGCTGTGCCGTCGGTTGAGGCGTCGTCGATGACAATGATCTCCTTATCAGGGTGTTCGATTGCAACGAGGGAATCAAGGCTGGATGCGATAGACCCTTCTTCGTTATATGCAGGCACAAGGATGGAGAATTTCATGGTTAAAAGAGTTTCCTGAGCATGGCCTTCAGGGATGCGAGGGAACCCATGCGCCATATATTTTTCATGATAAAACGCGGGGTGAGAAAAAACTCGAAATTGGCCCGCCGCACGGCCTTCTCCAGGCTGGCTTTGTCGAGGTGCGGGTACGCAATATTGGCCTCCTTTGCCACGTTGACGGGTTTATAATCTCCATAAACGAACAGCTTGTTTTCTTTGGCAATCGTGTAAAACTCCGTGCCGGGGAAGGGATTGGCGATGTTGTACATTACCTGGTCTACCTTAAGCCGCTTTACCTCGGACATGGTTTTTCTGATCGTGTCCATCGTCTCCAACGGCGACGCCCCGAACATGACGTTGATCTTGGCCGATATGCCGTACTTCCTGATGAGCGTAATGGCCTCTTCATGCTTTTTTACCTCAATGTCTTTTTTTATGCTGTCCAGTATCGCTTGATTGAACGACTCAACGCCGAGGTCGATAAATTTACAGTTGGATGCGGCCATGGCCTTTACAATCGGCTCGTTCAGGTGGTCAGACCTTGCAGCGCAGCCCCAAATAATGCCCAGGTCTTTTATCCCATCGCATATTCGCACCGTTCGCTCTTCGCCCCATACAAATTGGTCGTCCTGCACGTTTACCGCCTTGTAGCCCTGGGATTTCAACAATTGAAATTCCTCGATAATGTTTTCGGGAGAACGCTTTCTGACGGGGGGTTTCTTGTTCTGGTAATGTTTATACTCAAGCTCCCTTGAAAAGCTTAACGACGACGGCACGCAATAAATACACTGGTAGGAGCAACCCCTTGAGGTGCAAACGGCCGTGAAGGGGCGCTTCCCCAGCTTTGGGTTGTAATAGGCGTTTCTTTCTTCCAGGAGATGCCGGGCGGGAAATGGCAGTACGTCCAGGTCTTCTATCGGTTCCCGGTTGGCGTTATGGATGATTTTGCCCCGGTCAATCAAAGAGACGCTCTTAACGCCGATTACGGGCAATCGGCCTTCTAACGTCTTTATCAATTCAAGCAGGGTGTATTCTGGTTCTCCTCTGACGACGTATGTGTTTTCATCGGGTAAAAACGCCTCTGGTTTGTCTGCCGGCGCGGGGCCAAAAAAGACAACGGGAACGTTTCCCCTTGTCTCACGGATATCGTGGAGCGCCTGAATGTCGGTCTTTTGCGAGAGATTAACGGAGTAAAAGCAGTAAACGTCGCTTAGGTCTTCCCTAAGAAATGTGATAAAGCGCGCGCGGTTCCACTTTTTGAGGGTGGTTTCTTTATAAGAAACGTCATATCCCTCTTTTTCCAGCACGGCTGCCGCGCCGAGGATAAATATGTTTGGCACGTAATAGAGCAGATAGGCGCAGCCGGACACCCGCTCAGGAATCTGCCCATCAATCGGGGGAGGGACAAGAAAGGTGATTTTCATTTTTTGTTTGGTAATTTAATGTTTATTTGTGGTTTGGTAATGAATAGATTAAGATACGGATTTCACGAATAGGATGGGCAAACAGGGTTAGCCCATGTCATCCAATATTCTGTATAAATTTGGCATTCTTCAACTCCTTCGTGTTCACACGAGGGACACGGGCACCGTGTCCCTACACCACGCTCCGGCGTGGGAATGCGGTATATCAGTGGGTTTCCTTATCGCATTGCTAACAAAGGCCATTACAGTTACACCCACCCGCAAATCCACATCTACAAAATCTGTGTAATCTGTGAAATCTGTGGTTTTGATGTTTTTAAGTCTGAGTCTATGCCTCGCCTGGGTTCAAATGCCTCAACCGTAACGCATCGCAATTGCCGCATACCTCATCTTGATGCGCGCGGAAGTATTGCATGTTTTCACTCTGCCAGATGTCTTTTATGTCTTGTTTCAATAGGTTGCCCACCTCGTATCGGGGCAGGTCGCAGCAAGGGGTGGCCTTGCCGTCAATGTTAACGTACAAATAATCATAGGGCTTGGGACAGTATCTGTCAAACCGGTACATCGCAGGGCGCAGGCGCTTGTAAAGGAATCGAAGCGGCCTGCTGTCAAAGGCGGTGTAATTATTATCCACTTGCAAGCCGCACTTACGTGCTATTTTCTCAGATTCTTTATAAATATTCAATTCTTCTTCCAATGTGGGTCTCACAAAGTTCTTTCTGCCCAAGGGTATGTTTAAGCGCACCAGGTATACCCGGTCAGCCCCGGCCTCTGCGGCATAGCGAAGCGTATCCAGGCATTGTTTTTTGTCGTGCATGGTTATTTGTATAGTAACCGTCGGCTTTTTTTGAGGTGATCTTTGACGGAGAAGCGCCTCAATATTCTTCCGTACTACTTCGTTCGATGGATGGCCTTCGCCGGTGTTGTCTTGCGCCTCTACGCTGTCCAGGGAGATGGTTAGCTTGTCGAGCGGCATTTCGATAAATCTGTTGATAAAGGGGGCAAGCAACAAGCCGTTCGTGGTAGCGCCGACCGTGTGTCCCTTGCTTTTTGTATATGCAATCATGTCAACGAGCGATGGATGGAGCAGCGGCTCTCCCCAGCCGGTGAGGGTGACATGGTAGCGGGACGCGCGCAACTGATCTGCGCCTTGGGT
This sequence comes from Candidatus Brocadiaceae bacterium, assembly GCA_015661205.1. Classification (GTDB taxonomy): domain Bacteria; phylum Planctomycetota; class Brocadiia; order Brocadiales; family Brocadiaceae; genus JACVXV01. Next base: position 10,415 of record JACVXV010000081.1, on the reverse strand, counting down.
AATCCTGTCAATAATGAGCCTGAAGAGATCGGGTGAGATATCGCTTTCGGGCAGTTGGAATGATTCGCGCGGGCACATGCCGCACGTATAGTTGCAGCGATTGGTAATCTCAATCTGGATACGTTCGGGTTGTTCGGGGATGATGTAGAAGGTTCTGCCCAGGATACCCTTCGTGAGATATAATAATTTGGCAAGCATGGTGTTTTCGTTTCAATACTCAATAGAGGACGGTAGGGGAAAAGGAAGGGCATCCGGAAGAACAGACACAAAATGTTTGTATTCAACCATCAGGCGATAGATCACCCATACTACTGCTGACGGCTGAATACGTAAAGGAAGAACTGTGGCGGTTGCTTACAAATATCTCTCGTGAAGTGAAGAGGGTGATTTGCTAATGACGGTTCAATGGCTGCGCAGGTAGGCTAGCCATTATCAAATTCGCCATCCTCGTCGTCTAATGCCCGCTCAATTTCAGATTCAATTTCCCTTCTTGGATCCAGTACCAATTTTTTATATCTTTCCTTGATAAGCGCTAATCGCTCAATTCTTTTTCGTTGGCTATCTGTGGCATAATGTACGTCTAAAATCACAACACCTACCTCCTTACGATTCTTCATATATATTCATTAAAACAAAAAGTGAAGTATGCTGCAAGTTCGTGAAATTATATATTCAACTCGTTTAATGTCAAGTTAAATTATTGCGTTTATTTTAACATCCATCGCGCCGTAAAAAAGCAGAAATATTTTCGCCTGCTGTGCTTACTGGCATGTGTTGATCGGCTGTTCGATTGTATCTCTAATGTGCTTAAGAAATATTTTGTTTTGGGAGAAGTCTTCGTCCCGCGGGCTTATGACATAAACCGGGGCATAACAACCGATTTGATGCAATCTTTCACGGGCTTCCATTACGTCGCTTTCGCTGTCATCTGCATATTTATTAATGGCAACCAGATCGATTTTAGGAAGTATCTGGGTGGTTGACCGTTTGATTTTTTTCTCCCGTGGGGTAACGACAAGGATGCTGAGATCGGCGTCGTGCGCGTGGAGGAAGCTATTGCCCTCTACAATGACTGAGTCTGTCTTGCCGAAGCGCGAGAGAGCTTCTTCTATGCCAGCTTGCAGGTGATCCGAGTGCGCTTGCAGCCAGACGACCTTTCTTGCGCCTGCGTTATTAAATAAGGCGGTATCCTTGCCCGTTTGGTTGATTTGAAGGGGGTCAACGGTAACGGTATAAGGATGTTTCATGGTTTCGCATACGTCGCATTCTGAATGACGGGGGCAATTATTTCCCTCATGCCGCGTCGTAATTTTCAATGCGGAAAAGCTCCATAAATATTTTAAAAGGAACTGTGCAACGGTTGTCTTTCCCACCCCGCTGGCCGTTCCTGTGATAGATATGATCTGCATGATTATCGTATTGCTCCATTTGTCCTTTTAAATATTTTTGTAAAGAATCAGGGGTTTAGACTGAAGACTGAAGGCTGAAGACTGAAGACTGAAGGTTAAAGGCCTTTGCCTGCCAAAAAGCTTGAGTAATCACATACGACTTAACCTTCAGTCTATCTACCTTAGTAGTTCGGATTAGGCAGGGGGCATTCTAACCGTAAGAACGGGGCAAGGCGACATACGCACCACTTTCTCTGCAACGCTACCCATCGTAAAATGGGAAAGTCCCGTTCTGCCGTGTGTGCCGATGACAATCATGTCTGCCCCAATTTCTTTAGCGGTGTTGATAATTTCGTTATAGGGTACCCCTTCTACTACGATAGTTTCCACCTCAATGAGATCAGTTGTCCCTTCCGGCAGGCTTTTTAGAAGGTCGGCATGGATTTTGGACATATCAATTTCGCTTGGTTTCATAACGCCAAACATATAAATGCCCGTATCGTATTGACGAAAATCTACCACGTGCATAAGATATATTTTCACCTTGTCTTTTAGAGCCAAAGAAATGGCATATTTTAAGGCAAGGTATGAACATTCCGAATGATCTACTGGACAAAGTATTTTTTTTAATATAATCATTATGGCTTCCTTAATACGGGGAAAATAGGTGCTAAGTTAAATTAGGCATTTCGGCGATATATTTGTGTTCGCACATAAGGACACGGGCACCGTGTCCCTACTTTGAGTTCCTATACGTTAAATTGTGCCTTCGGTGACCTTTAACAATGTCGTGATATTTCATGAAGTGCAACCGAATGCCGATTATTGAACAAGGAATTTCGAATTATGAGGTTTTCTTACCTACTTCAACATTGGATATTCCTTGTTCGATATTCGATATTAATCTTTTGTACAAGGTTGTAACCTGAAATGGTAGGCGATGCCTACCCTACATGCCGACGCCGTCAATAGGTGTATTGCAGCCGGGACATTTTCCTTGAACAACGTTGTTTTCCATAATCTGATATCCGTACCGCTTGATGAGGACTTTTTTACAGTGATAACAGTAGGTGTTTCCACCTTCTTCACCGGGGGCGTTGCCTTCATAGACATAGCGCAATCCCGAATCCAGGCCGATTTCCCGCGCCCTTCTGAGGGTGTCAATCGGGGTAGGCGGTTTCTCAACGAGCCGGTATTGCGGATAAAAACGGCTTACATGCCAGGGTATTTCCGGACCAACGTCCTTGATAAATCCGGCAATCTTTCTCAACTCGGCGTCAGAGTCGTTAATTTCCGGGATGATTAACGTGGTTATTTCAATCCATATCCCCATCTCCTTGTACGAACGGATGCAATCAAGAACTTGATCCAGCCGTGCGCCGCAGAGCTTCTTATACGTTTCTTCAGAAAACGACTTCAAATCGACATTGGCCGCATGAAGGTATGGCTTTATCGTCTTAAGCGCCTCGCGGGTTGTGTAACCATTCGTAACGAAGACGTTTTTGATAGATTTAGCGGTTGCAATTACAGCCGTCTCATAAGCGTACTCAAAAAAGATCGTGGGTTCCGTATAGGTGTAAGCAATACTTTTGCACTGGTATTGCAAGGCGTTATCAACGATTGTTTCCGGTGAAACGTCTTTGCCCCTAATTTGATTAAGCTCTCTCGGCAATTGAGATATTTCATAGTTTTGGCAGTTCATGCAGCGGAAGTTGCAACCCACGGTAGCAATGGAAAATGCCGTTGATCCCGGATGGAAATGGAAAAACGGTTTCTTTTCGATTGGGTCGATATTTTCCGAAATAAGCTTCCGGTAAACAAGCGAATAGAGTGTGCCGTCACGGTTTTCTCTAACCCGGCAAATGCCCTTTTTGCCATTTTCAATAATGCAACGATGCCGGCAAAGATTACACTGTACCTTTGTATCGTCAAGTTTGCTGAAAAACATCGCTTCTTTCATAGAGGCACGCTTTATTTCTTTTTATACGGCGTTAGAGTTGTAGAGCGAAGAGGCTCTTCGCTCTACATGAAAAAGTTGTTGTAGGGGCGAAGCATTTGCTGTCCAGAATATAAGACTGCATTCAAATTTAATAACAGCAAGTGCTTCGCCCCTACGTGTGAACACAAAAAAGCCGCCGAAGGCCTAACTTAATGTATAGGAAATTCAAACGCACGTGTAGTGGCAAGGCGCGCCTTGCCACTACGCTGTTAAAAGTTGCCGAAAGGCCTAATTTATTCGTATGTGATCAGTGTCTTCTGCTGTGAATCGCATAAGAAAAGGATACCATCTGATTGGCTTGCATGGCAAGTGTTTTTTACACCTTGGGAAGATTGATATCCGGGAAAAGCCGGTGGCTATGTGAAGAACACCCTTATCGCCTGTCGGAATCGCATTGTTTAGCGTAAAACCAGTGAAGCCAGCTTCTTTTTAAACAGCCCCAGGGCCTGTGCGCGATGACTGATATTGTTCTTTATGGATGGACTCAATTCCGCAAGGGTGACGTGGTAATCCGTAACGAAAAAAATGGGGTCGTATCCAAATCCCCTTTTCCCTCGCGGCTCCTCCGTGATAATACCCTCACAGCAGCCTTTCACGGTGAAAAACACCTGCTCCGGACCGGCAAGGGCGACGCAGCAGACAAACCGGGCGGTGCGCCTTGCCTTTGGCACGTTTCTTAGTTCCGACAACACTTTTTCGATGTTTTCTGCGTCAGTCGCGTTTGGACCCGCATATCGGGAAGAAAATATTCCGGGGCGTCCATTGAGGGCGTCGATTTCCAAACCGGAATCATCGGCCATAGCCCAAGTGTTACAGGCCTTAGCGATGGTTGAAGCCTTCTTTATGGCATTTTCCTGGAAGGTCTTTCCATCTTCTTCTACTTCAGGCAGGAAAGGAAAATGAGCCGTGGTGCGAAACAGCACACCGGGGACGTCTTTGAGGATTTCAAGCATCTCCGCTTGTTTTTTTTTGTTTTGGGTGGCAATAAGGATGGTCTTTGCGTGGATTTCGTGTGTCATAGCAGTTATTAATGATCTCCATTAAATATTTTTTTCTAATGCCTTTTTTTGTATTTCGGTTATTTCCAAAAGCCCTTTCTTCGCCAGGTCAAGCATAGCCGTCAGTTGTTCCTGGCTGAAGGCGTATTCTTCACCGGTACCCTGTACCTCAATGAATTTACCGTCACCGGTCATTACAACGTTCATGTCCACCTGGGCGGCAACGTCTTCCGCGTAACAGAGGTCTAAAAGGGCAATGTCGTTTACAATGCCGACGCTTACCGCGGCAAGACTGTTCTGGACGGGATTTTCTTTAATCATGTCCTTGCTCATCAGCCACCTGACGGCATCCATTAACGCAATGTAACTACCGGTAATAGCCGCTGTGCGTGTGCCGCCATCCGCTTGTATAACGTCACAATCTATCCAGATGGTGCGTTCTTTCAGCCGCGACAGGTCTATGATGGAGCGTAAGGAACGGCCTATGAGCCGCTGAATTTCATGGGTTCTCCCCGTTAACTTCCCCTTGGTGGCTTCCCTCGGCACCCTGATGGCGGTAGAGGCCGGCAGTAAAGAGTATTCTGCCGTAATCCAGCCTTTACCCGTATTTTTAACGTGCGGCGGGACGCTTTCCTCAACGATGGCAGTGCAAATCACCATGGTGTTGCCTGACTGAATAAGGACGGAACCGGGGGCATATTTGGTAAAGTGCCTTTGCAGGGTGAGTGGGCGCAATTCATTGTAGGTACGGTTATCAACTCTGGTCATAGTTATTTATGCAATAAAAGTTTTAGAAGGGCTTTTTCTACGTGAAGCCTGTTTTCCGCCTGATCGTAGACAATGGAATGCGGGCCATCGATAACGTCGTCTGTTATCTCTTCCCCGCGGTGCGCCGGTAAGCAGTGCATTACCTTGACGTCGTTATTCGCTAATTTTAACAATTCGGCATTGATTTGAAAATTCTTGAAGGACTGTGCGCGTGATTCTTTTTCCGCCTCTTGCCCCATACTAACCCACGTATCGGTGTAAAGTACGTCTGCGTCTTTTGCAACCGCTTTGGGGTCATTAGACAAATGTATCACGTTATTGCCGGCCGCGTATTGTTTGGTCTCGGCAACAAAGTCCTGCGTAAGCTCGTACCCTTTGGGCGATGCAACGTACAATGGAATGTCCAACTTAGCGCAGATTTGCCCCAGAGAACGCGCAACGTTATTTCCATCGCCGATATAAGATATCTTTACGTCGGTTAAATTACCGAACTTTTCCTTGATGGTGTAAATATCGGTTAGCGCCTGGCATGGATGGAGATAATCAGACAGGGCATTAATGACCGGTACGGTTGCATACCGCGCCAATTCTTGAACCATCTCCTGCCCGAAGGTTCGAATTACCAGACCATTTACATACCGGGAAAGCACCCTGGCGCCATCCTTCACGGCCTCCCTTTTTCCAAGGTTGATGTCGCTTTGGGTCAGGTAGATGGCGTGGCCGCCCAGTTGCACCATTGCCGCTTCAAAGGAGACGCGTGTGCGCATGGAACTTTTCTCAAAGATCATCCCCAATATCTTCCCGCTCAGACACTTTTCGTCGTAGCCTTTATTATGCCATTCCTTGAGTTCCCTGGTGACGTGAAATATTTCTTCAATGTCCGCCAGGGAAATGTCTGCGATTGAAATTAGGTCCTTACATTTCATACGAGTCTTCTCTTCAGTTAAGTTTTGGAGATTACCGATTCTAAAATGGACAGCCCTTCATCGATATGTTCTTTTTTAACATTCAATGGAGGCATAAAACGTATAACCGTATCATGGGTGCAATTAAGGAATAAACCCGCCTGGATACATTTTTTAATGATATCCGCGCCGCTCACGTTCAATTCAATGCCGATCATAAGGCCGACGCCGCGCACCTCACGAATAATTTTGTATTTTTTCTGCAGAAGTTTTAATTGTTCCTGGGCATATTTCCCCATCTTTTCCACATTGTCCAGCAGCTTTTCCTTCTCAAGGGTCTCAAACACCGCCACACCGGCGGCGCACGCCAATGGATTACCCCCGAAGGTGGATGCATGGCTTCCGGGAATAAGGCTCTTCGCAATTTCCTTTTTAGCCGTCATGGCGCCGATGGCTACACCGCCGCCCAACGCCTTTGCCAGGGTCATAATATCCGGCTCAATGCCAAAATGCTGATAGGCAAAATACTTTCCGGTTCTCCCCATACCGCACTGCACTTCATCAAGGATCAAGAGCAACCCCTTTTCATCGCATAGCTTTCTGACGGCCTGCAGGAAATCCTTGCCTGCAATGTTTATTCCGCCCTCTCCCTGGATCGTCTCCAACATGATTGCGCACGTACCACCATCAACCTCTTTTTTTAATGCTTCCAAATCGTTAAAGGGGACATAGGAAAAACCCTCTACGAGCGGCGCAAAGCCCTTGTGGTACTTCGGCTGCGCCGTTGCGGTGACGGTGGCAATCGTCCTGCCGTGAAAGGAGTCGGAGAAGGTAATTATTTTGAATCTTCCGGACGCCGAGTTGTGGATACGCGCCAGCTTGATCGCCGCCTCGTTAGCCTCCGCGCCGCTATTGCAAAAAAAGGACTGGCCGCCAAAAGATCTTTCCGAGATATGCTTTGCCAACAACCCCTGCGGTTCCGTGTAATAAATGTTGGGCGCATGTTGCAGCAGCGCAGCCTGCTTCTGAATGGCCGCAACCACGTTAGGGTGGCAATGCCCCAGCAAACTTACCGCCCAACCGGAAAAGAGGTCAAGGTAGCGCTTCCCTTCAGCGTCCCATACGTCTACCCCGTTTCCTTTTATCAGCAAAATAGGGTTTCTGGTGTAATTGGGGATAACATAACGGTCGTAAACATCTTTAATCTCTTGCGTATTCATCAATTTTTCCTAAATGGTCTTAAAAAAGAAAAACACATTGCCCGGTCTAGACTATTATCTGCGTTCCGATGCCTTTATCCGTAAAAATCTCCAGCAACAGCGCGTGCGGCACCATACCGTTAATAATATGAGCCTTCTTCACCCCCGCCTTCACCGCTGAAATACAGGCAAGCGCCTTGGGCAGCATGCCTTCGCTGATCACTTTCTGATCGATGAGCGCATGGACTTCATCCTCATGTATGGTAGAAACGTAAGAAGAGGGGTCATTCGGCCTCGTCATAATCCCATTCGTATTCGAAAGAAACACGAGCTTCTCCGCGCCGAGCGCCTTTGCAATAAACGCGGCAACGTTATCCGCATTCACGTTATAAATATCACCGTTATCTCCTTTGGCAATGGGCGGCACGATAGGGATTGCGCAACTTTTACATAACTGATGGAATTTATCCTTATCTATAGACGTTACCTTGCCTACGAAGCCGATGTCCAGCTTTCTGACTGCGCCGTCGCCGGTCTTTGTTTCAACGTAATATTTTTCCGCTTTTATAGGACAGTTACCGTTTTCCCAGATACAGGCCGCCTCATTCCCTAGCTCAAGCACCTTTTTTACGATAGAGGCGCTAATCTGATTGATAAGGACATCTTTTGCGATCTCCAGGGTCTCTATGTCCGTTATTCTATGCCCTTCGACAAACTTCGGCTGCAATCCCCGCTTCTTCATTTCCTCGCTGATATGAGGTCCACCTCCATGTACTAAGATGGGCATCATACCCACCGTTTTCATGAATACGATGTCCTGGAGGACGTTGGTCAGCACCTCGTCGCCGGACATTGCGCCGCCGCCGAACTTTATTACCACAAATTTATTTTTAAATGAGCGAATATACGGAATGGCTTCTATCAGTATATTTGCCTTTTTTATGGAGTTTTCCATATAGTTATTACTGCTGGGCGGCAGATAAAAAAGAATTAAATTATAATATTACTAACAAAAAGCAGGATTATAACAGAAGAGAACTTGGTGTCAAGTCCAAACACAAGACTTTTACGTTTTTTTCGGTTCATATCCCGGCAGGAGATTGTGACTGTGGCAAATTGCAATGGCAAGGGCGTCTGATGCGTCTTGCGGTTCCGGTGTATCCGATAGTCCGAGGATGAGTTTTACCATTTGCTGCACCTGGCCTTTGTGCGCATTTCCGCTGCCCACAACCGCCTTTTTAATAACGGTGGCAGCATATTCGGTAATGGGGATATTTGCCAATGCCGCGCACAAAAGGACGATCCCCCTTCCTTCGCCGATCTTAATGGTGGCCTTGATGTTTTTCCCATAAAAAACCTCCTCAATGGCCATCTGATCCGGTTTGTGCTTATGGATAATCTCCATAATCTTGCAGTGGATGGTCTTGAGGCGCTGAGAATACACATCGTTCTTATTGACTTTGATAGAGCCATATTCAACGGCGCGCACCGCCGACCCCACCTTTTCAATCACACCGTAACCGGCAACCTGTGTGCCTGGATCAATACCGAGAATTTTCATAAATCAAGAACTCTCAGAATTGTATCTCTATAAGCGGTAAAATTATCGAGATTATTCCTCAATATTCCAATAACAATCGCCTCGTCTACTTTGTCGTATTGATGGACTACTATATTTCTAAACCTTGCCATTTTTAACATAATTTCCAAAAGGTCATCCTTGATCACACCGTTTTCGTGAAGAACTCGAAATGTATCTCCGTAACTGTCAGGAGTCCGATACCTTCTATCCGAGATAATATGATTGGCTATATCCGCGCATGTCTCAATCATCATTTGCAACGTTCTTTCCACAATACGCTGCGCCTTCCAGTCACGTGAATACTCTTCAAGGGCAATGGACGAGAACTCTCGCGTCTGTTCCAGGTATTCGTCCAACTCCGTGAGTTTTCTTAGGATGAGCGGCTTATCGACCAAGCTTATATCTCCCTTTAAAGATAGCCATCTCTTTTCTCGAAAAATCAAAATATTTCCGGATGACTAATGATTCGAATTTATGTCTCACAAAAGGCATTTTGTCCACCAGGATTATTTTATTCTTAATTATCCTCGCGGCAAGGGGGAGCGTCGCCGTATTTAAAATTACCATATCTACTTCGTCCGTCTTCAGGAGTTCGTTCAACTTCCCCAGCGTTTCAAGCTTTTCCTGGGCTATATCCGCTCCATCTGCCAAATATATGGCGATATCAACATCGCTGAGAGGCGAAACCCTGCCGCGCGCAAGGCCGCCAAAGAGGTATGCAAAAAGCACCCCGGGATGTTTATTCAGATATTCCCGGACATCGGGCAGGAAATGGTTGATATTTTCAGGCAAAGCGCCAAATTTAATCATGTTTTAAAATTTGTGTCTAAAATAACCCTTTTCAATGTATACCCCGTGACTTATAGTATTGGCACGAAAATAGGGTTGAATGTCTAAAAAACAAATATTTCCATGCCCTTTTGTGAGCTTTTGGCTCATGAATATTTACCCTGTAAAAATTTCTTTTTTTGCAAGTTTTTTACAACCCCCTTTACACCCCTTTTTTTAAGGGTGACTGGGCTGCGGCTTCGTTGCGCTAGGGTGTTATTGGCATTAATGACCCTTGGGTTTTTGCTCTTTGCGTCTTCTGGAATTGTCTGTTTTGCCTTGCTATCTCCGCTGAGAGATTCAAAATTTTCCAAATCTGGTACTGTTTCTTCTTCAAGATAGTTGGTTTGAAACCTTGTGATCTGGATTTCTACATTTTTCCCATTAGTTTTTAGCTTTGATTCTACCCCTGGCTGTCGTATGAAGTGGAAGTCTACCGCATCCTCAAGGTCACTCACGTTCCTCTTACTTTACGGCTGTCTAAATTTTTTACACTGCACCTTATGAAGCTCTTTTATGATTTGGTACGGCACTTTCTGAAAATAGTATCTCACCTTGCCTATTTCATGATAATCAGTAATGGTTCACCTTTTTATCAAACATGTTTTGTTTGATTCATAATCACACTGAGTTCTTAATTCCTTCAGCCTCAAGAAATTTCCAGAGACCTTCCAATGCTTTCTCTTTATTTCTGTAAAATGCGCTGCCGCTAATACGCCAGAATTTCCAACCTGCACGGCGTAATTGT
>JACVXV010000215.1 GCA_015661205.1 Candidatus Brocadiaceae bacterium | reverse complement strand
GGTAATGAAAACGACTTCATGAAAAAGTACCTTAACGGTGAGTTAATTAAGGTAGAAAAGGCATAAGATAGATTATGTAAGGTTAAAAACGAGCTAACAGATGCTATGTAAAACATTTGTTAGCTCGTTTAATTTTGGGATTTACTAAATTTTGTGTAAAGGAGAAAAGAATTTATGAAAAAATATTTGATTGCAGGGATACTTGCAGCATCTTGTGTTGTATTTTCTTACAATTCTTGTGTGTGGTCTCAGGCTGAAGAGAAGAAGGCTCTGACGCCCGAAGAGGCTGCTGAAGCAATGAAGAAGCTGGAAGATGCGCAGCAAAAGTTAAAGAAGGTAGTTAGAAATCTACCAAAAGTGGACAATGCAGGTTCTATTACAGGCGTTGTGACGTGCCAAAAAATGAGGAATAATGGAGATGCAGTTGTATTCATTGAAAAAGTTGGGGATAATAAGTTTGCTCCTCCTGCGGAGCATGCAGTTATTGACCAGATCAATCTTACTTATGTGCCTCGTGTTGTAGCCATGCAGAAGGGTACAACAGCGGACTTCCCTAATAGCGACGCAGTTCGCCACAATGTATTTTCTCCTCCCACTGCTGCCTTGCAATTTAATTTGGGTACGTATCCAACAGGTGTTGTTAAAGAAGTGCTTTTCGATGTTGTAGGAGAAACGCCTCTTCTCTGCAATGTTCATGCTGAAATGGCAGGATATGCGGTTACTTTTGAAAACCCTTATTTTGCTGTCACTGAGAAAGACGGAAACTATACCATTGAAGGCGTACCACCGGGGAAATACGTTGTTAAGACATGGCATGAGAAACTGAAAGAAGTGTCTCAGGAGGTTACTGTAGAAGCTGGAAAGGCCACAACTTCCAGTTTTGAATTAAAGAGAAGAAGATAATTTGTGAGTTAAGGTGTTTTGTCGCCTTATGGGCATATTTTTTGTATGCCCTTTACATAGAATTCCAGTGAGGTGCAAGCCTCACTGGAATTTTTTTTGCCTCGAATAAAACGAGAACCACCGAGTGACGAAAAATTTTGGAACAGAAAACGCTTCCGTTCCATTGGATAATCCCAGGACGAATGGTTTCTTCAATGAGACGGTGGCGGGAAATATCTGGCGTATTGAGTTGAATCATCGGGAATTGCCCTATGGGGCATTTGGAGAAAACTATACCATTGAAGGGTTTGCTGAAAAAACAGTTTGCATTTGACAAAGTCTGCAAGATACTAATATAATTAGCTAACTGAAAATTGGTGTTTCGTGAGCTGTTGCTATACAATTTTCTGAATTGGATTATTAAACTTACCAGAAATTATATGATTCAAAGACGAAAAACACGGGTGGTTCATGCAGGCGGGGTGTTGATCGGCGGAGATAACCCAGTATCCGTGCAGACAATGACCAAGACCCACACCGAGGACATAGATGCCACCGTTCAGCAGATTAAAGAGTTGGAAGCAATTGGTTGCCATATCATTCGTGTGGCAGTTCCTACAATTGTTTCAGCTAAGTGTCTTGGCGCTATTAAGAGGCAAATAAAAATCCCGCTGGTTGCCGATATACACTTTGGGCATCACCTCGCACTGGAAGCCATTGCCCAGGGGGTCGATAAAATAAGAATTAATCCGGGAAACATGAAGGACAGGAAAAAGCTGGAAGAGGTTGTAAGAGCGGCAAAAGACAGGGGTATTCCTATTCGTATTGGTGTGAATTCAGGTTCAGTTCGTGGCGAAGGCAATGAACATGAAGAACTAACCACGTTGATGGTAAAGACTGTCTTGCGGTATTGCGAGCATTTCGAATCGCTGGGATTTAAAGATATTGTACTTTCACTCAAGGCGTCTGCTGTTCCTTCAACCCTGGACGCTTATCGATTGATAGCAACACAGTGTGATTATCCCTTGCATTTGGGCGTTACCGCTGCAGGGCCGCCGAGTCTGGCGACAATCAAGTCTGCTATTGGCATCGGGGGGTTACTCTCCGAGGGTATTGGCGATACCCTGAGGGTTTCTTACACGGGTGCGTCTGAATTGGAGGTGAAGGCAGGATATGATATCCTGGAGGCATTGGGGCTTCACAAGCGAGAGGGTGCGGAACTCATTTCCTGTCCAACGTGTGGTCGGTGTGAAATCGATTTGGTACATATTGTGGAACAGGTGAGACAGCGTTTGCCGGGTGATAAAAAAAATCTCCAGATTGCTATCATGGGGTGTGTGGTAAATGGCCCCGGGGAGGCGCGAGAGGTCGATATTGGTATTGCAGGCGGCAAGGGTTTTGGATTCCTTTTTAAGAAAGGTGAGAAAGTGCGAAAGATACCAGAAGACCGTATGGTGGATGAGCTTTTGGAAGAAATCGCCCACATGTCGTAAAATGAAAAATATCGTTGTCCTAGGTTCTACAGGTTCTATCGGCAAAAATACCCTCGAGGTTGCCCGGAATTTAAAGGATAAATTCCGGGTGATTGGCCTCTCGTCAAACTCGCGCTGGGAGCTTTTAGCGGAGCAGGTCGAAGAGTTCAAACCCACATACGTTGCCTTAAATGATTCTCAATTAGGTGAAAAGCTGAAACGCCGCTTTCCTGATAATCACCTGAAAATACTGACCGGAAACAAATGTCTGGAAGAAATTGTCTTACACGAAGAGGTTGATATTGTAGTATCCGCCGTAGTTGGTGCGGTTGGTTTGCCAGCGGCTATAGCGACTGTACAGCAAGGGAAGACCCTCGCATTAGCCAACAAGGAATCACTGGTTATGGCCGGGCATATCGTAATGTCATTGGCAAAGAAAAATCAGATTTTGCCCGTGGACAGCGAACATAGCGCTATATTTCAGTCTCTTCAGTCGGGTAAGCGAAGTGAAATTAAGCGCGTAATTATCACGGCGTCAGGCGGTCCTTTTTATGACTATCCTGTGGATAAACTTTCCGATGTAAGCCCTGCACAGGCACTCAAGCATCCCACGTGGCAGATGGGGCAAAAGATCACCATAGATTCTGCCACTCTGATGAATAAAGCGCTGGAGATTATTGAGGCGAGATGGCTGTTTGATCTGAAGGTCGAACAGATAGATGTCGTGATACATCCTCAATCGATTATTCATTCAATGGTTGAGTTTTGTGATGGGTCGGTTGTTGCTCAGATGGGGATGCCGGACATGAAGGTGCCCATACAGTATGCCCTTACATATCCTGAAAGAATGCCCCTGAGCGTACAACCATTAAATTTATCAAATATAGGAAGTCTCACATTTAAGAAGCCAGATATGGAAAAGTTTCCAGCTTTAAAACTTGGTTACGAAGCTGCCAGGGAAGGCGGTACGATGGGGGCAACGCTTAATGCTGCCAATGAAGTCGCTGTACAAGCCTTCCTGAACGGTCAGATTAAGTTCACAGAAATCGTAACCTCTGTAGAAAAAGTAATAAATAATCATCATTATATTAAAAATCCTTGCCTGGAGGATGTTTTAACGGCAGACGCCTGGGCAAGACAGGAGATTAAAAAATGCCTTACGTAAACGTATCAACCAATGTCCTATTGGTAATTGCAGGTATTGGGTTACTTATCTTTATCCATGAACTTGGTCATTTTCTGGTGGCAAAAAAGATAGGAGTTCGAGTCCTGGCTTTTTCGCTTGGTTTTGGACCCGCCATATTTAAAAAGAAGTGGGGAGAGACAGAGTATCGTCTTTCTCTTGTTCCGCTTGGAGGTTATGTCAAACTGGCTGGGGAAGGTCCAGAAGAGGAAAAGACAGGAGCATCGTGGGAATTTTCTTCAAAGAGCGCAGGACAGCGCGCCTCTGTTTTTGTGGCGGGTGTGGCATTAAATGCTGCTTTAGCCCTTATAGCTTTTGTTGTTGCATTCCAAATTGGTGTACCCTTTATTACTTCAGAAGTAGGGCAGGTTATGCCTGGATGGCCAGCATGGGAGGCTGGAATTCAACGTGGTGATAAGATTATTGAGATTGATGGAAATAAAGAAATTGATTTCGAAGATCTCTTTACAATCGTTGCTCTCAGTAACCCTGCTACAGGTGTATCTCTCAAAGTCGAGCGGGACAATAAGACTTTTGACGTAACCGTTATGCCTAAGTACGATGAAGAGCACGGTATCCAGCGCATCGGAATCATGCCGGCCACAAGTCTGGAAATCGACAAAATATTTGCCTTCGAAAATAATGATGCTCCTGCCAGGGATGCGGGTATACAGGTCAAGGATATCGTGACCGCCGTAAACGGTAAGCGGATTTCCACAGAGGACGAATTCCGCGAAGTGGAGGTCGTGAATGCGGGAAAGGAGATTTCACTTACCGTATTGCGAGATAATAAAGAGGTAGAACTAAAAGTAATTCCTTCCAGCGTTAGCCGGCGGATGCTTGGTATTTCTTGTGCTACTGCTATTTTAGATGGTGTGAAAAATAACAGCATTGCAAGTAGCGCTGGCTTCATGAAAGGAGACGAAATTCTTGAAATCAATTCAAAACCCGTGACAGGCTTTACGGATATCAGGAAGTTTGTTGCCGATTCGAAGGATGATGAAACATGCATCTTTACGGTTAAAAGAAATGATACGGTTAATTTAATTGCTGTCCCCCTCAAGGATACAAAGGCGAAAGAAGAATTTTTGGATGGCCTGACACCTTTTTACGGGTTGAAGGTTGATTCGCTTGTTGAAGGATTCCCTGCGGAGAAAATTGGTTTAAAGCCAGGCGATAGGATTACCTCTCTTGATGAAAAGGAAATAAAAGAGTGGAATGTCCTCCTGCAGATGGTAACCGCCGGACAGGGGAAACCCATGGTAATTGAGTGGATGCGGGGCAATGAGCGATTTGTATCTACCATTGAGCCCCAGAAGGACGAAAAGAGC
>JACVXV010000080.1 GCA_015661205.1 Candidatus Brocadiaceae bacterium | reverse complement strand
GGCTTTTTACAGCTACAGGCAAATTAACATCCTATGGGGGGGCCCCCCCAAATGGAAATGGGGGGCATTTGACCCAGTCTGTTCACTCAACCCAACCTACCCGGCTAATGTCCGGAGGTAACCCCTCTCTTTTCAGTTATGAGGTTGGGTTGAGGAACGAAACCCAACCTACCAGGCTGGACAGGCGGGAGAAGCTGGTTTTTCTTTTATCCAGACGCCAGTTCTATACTCCACGCTGATAATGAGAAAACCATGTACAATGAGGAACGATTGATTGAATTAAGTATGGTGTCCCTGGAATTTAATGCAGGCAGAGGATAGAACATAATTTAGATATGTAGAACCGCCCTATATGAATAAATATTCAAGAAAACTTGTGAAAGACGCATTAGATTCTTTTCTAATAATCCTCGATTGTTTATTGCTTTATGATCAAAAAAAGCAACACATGTTCAAACCAATTGCAGGTCAGTTGAGAATTCTATACTGTGATAGAAACAGCGGAAAAGATAATTCTCTGTTGAGCCTTATATATCCAGATCTTAAATTAATGGCATTTCAAAAGCATGAATTTAAAAAGGAACACGATGATTTAAAAATTAAGGTTGTAGCCTATGATAATAATGGGCATAATGTTACTAACCATGGCTTTTTGATTCAACCAGCATGTTTCATAATTACACAAAAAAGTAATGGTCATCAATCGGCTAACTTTGATTTATCAAGTCCACCAATGTATTTGTCACTTCAAGAATGGTGTGACCAGTTAGTTTGTTCAGACTGTAATTTAACGGTAAAAGGCATCATACGTTCAGTTGCGGATAAAGGTGGGGGATCACATGTTGATGTTCAAGATAATCCTGAATTATCTCTAATGAAAAAAACTGGGCCTGCTGGTGTTGGCCTTCATATTTTATTTGTTATTGCTTTAGCCAGATATACAATCAAGTTTGCAAAACAATTTGCTATAGAATGGATTGAGAAATATCCTGATTTATTTGATTCGGTGAAAAAGGATCATTAATGAATATAGGGCAGTTCAATTTTAGAATGCATGCACCGTAGTTTAAACGAGAAAGCAAAAGGGGGCAATTCTTTACAGGCTGTCCGAGAATTGACTTTTTCGAAATTTTCACGATTTTGCATTCTCGGACAACCTGTTTATTATTGACAAATCTGTTTCAACTCTTTTGATAATCCGAGAAAGAGGATTGTCACTTTTCAGTCCTTCTCGTAATCGTTTTCTCCCCAGACTCACCGTGCATTTGTAAATATTTTCAGCTTATATTAAATACCTTAATACGAAACAATTGAAAAAACGAATACTATCTCTTTTGCCATTTAAATCCTATTTCCTCAAGTCGTTGCACTCTGTCGGTTGCCAACTTACCTTTTCTGTACCTCTGTCTCAGCCCGTGTTGCCAAATTCCAAGCCCATAACCTTCAGGCGTTCTATAAGCTGTTGGGGTATTAGGGTCGCCAAACTGTTTCATATATTTCAGTGTTTCCATAAACCCTTGATCAAAAGCGTCTTTTAGCATAATCCATTTGAAGCCTATTTCCTCCAGCTTTTCAACCTTCCCTGAAACCAAATCTTCTTTTTTATAAAGTTGTCTTTGCACATCTTGCCATTGGCCAAGTCTGTACCCCTCCGGGGTTTTATAACTTTGCGGGGCATTACTATTGCTAAATTGCTCCTTGTACTTTAGAGTTTCCGTAAAGCCCCTTTCCCACGCTTCATGGATAATATTTTCAATAATGGCCCACTTAAATCCAATTTCCTCAAGCCGATTGACTTTATCTGGAGACAGTTTATTCTCTTTGTATTTCTGCCTTATTGAATTCTGCCATTGGCCAAGTTTAAATCCGCCTTGAGTTACGTAAGAATATGGAGCATTGGATGTATCGAAAAGGGCTTTATATTTTAAAGTTTCCTGAAACCCTCTTGCAAAGGATTTGCTTAAAATTTCATCCATAAATTTCCATTTAAAACCTATCTCCTCAAGTCTTTTGGTACGATCAGGCGTTAATTTACCATTCTTGTAATCTTGTCTTCGCTTAGTTTGCCATCTTCCAAGATGATAACTTTCGGGTGTTTCATAAGGTGCAGGGGCATTAGGATCACCCAATTGTTTCTTGTATCTTAAAGTTTCCTGGAATCCCCGCTCAAACTCTTCTTTATACGGGTCCCATATAAAGCCTATCCCTTCTAACTTCTTTACTTTGTCAATGGATAGTTTACCCTTCTTATATAATAGCCTCTTCCTGCTCTGCCATCGTCCAAGTTCATAATCTTTTGTGGTTATATAGTTTTGAGGTACGTTCGGGGTACTAAATTGATTCTTGTACTTTAATGTTTCCTGAAAGCCTATTTCAAATGCTTCTTCGAATGTATCCCATGTAAAACCTATTTCTTCAAATCTTTTTACTTTTTCTGCAGCCAGTTTACCATTCTTGTATAATTGCCTTTGTCTGCGTTGCCAACTTCCAAGCGGATAGCCGTCCGGCGTTTTGTAATTGTCAGGGGCATTAGGATTACCTAACTGTTCCCTATAGTTTAGCGTTTCTCTAAAACCTTTCTCAAAAGCTTCTTTAAAGGAATCCCATGTAAATTCAATTTCTTCAAGCATCTTTATTTTTACAGAAGACAGCTTATTTTGTTTATATAATTGCTTTTGCGTTGCCTGCCAAGCCCCAAGCTTGTATTCATCGGGCGTTATATACTTATTAGTAACGTTAGCAACACCAAATTGTTCCTTGTACTTCAAGGTTTCCTGAAATCCCTTTTCAAATGTATCATTGAATAAATCCCATACAAAACCAACCTCCTCGAGTCTTTTAACTCTATCAAGAGCTAGTTTGTGCTTTTTAAATAATTGTCTTTGCCGATGTTGCCATCCTCCAAGCGGGTAGTCTTCAAGCGTTTTATACGCAGTTGGCACGTTAGCATTCCCAAATTGTTTCTTATATTTTAAGGTTTCACGGAATCCCTGTTCAAAAGATTCTTCAATCAAAATCCACTTAAATCCTATTTCCTCAAGCTGTTTTACATCATTAGGAAGTAACAATCCTTTTCTAGACAACGTTCTTTGGTGTGCTTGCCATTGACCGAGTGAGTAACCTTCCGCAGTTTTATAAACGCATGGAGCATTGGGGTCTCCAAACTGATTTTTGTATTTCACCGTTTCCTGGAACCCTTTTTCGAAGGCATCTTCAAGAACATTCCACTTGAATCCAATTTCCTCAAGTTTTCTAATTCGATCAGAAATCAAACGTCCTTTCCTGTAATATTGCCTTTGCCTGTCTTGCCAACTCCCAAGAGAATAACCTTCTGGTGTTTTATAATTACTTGGTGCATTGGCAGTACCATGTTGATTTTTATATTTAATCATTATACCAAACCAAAAGTCCCATTGCCTGGCAATTACTTCAATAATTCTTGTGGTTAGCGCTTCAACAAAGCGGGCTTGATCTACTTTTTCCGGTAGATTAAAGAACTCAACCTTTTCACGGTATTCAGCCATTGCCGTATTCCATGCCTTTGAACCTGCTTCACCCATGCCTTGCAGTGTTCTCAACCGTGAAACAATATCCTGTATGTGCTGGTCATTGTCTACCATGGCTTGCAATACCTGCCAAACGGTCTTAAAGTCGGAACTATCCAGATACCTTTCCGGATCGGTCTCTGCACCAACAAAAACAGGGACAAAGATGTATCCCTTTTCCTTTCCCTTGGCCTTTCTCATAGCCCGTCCCGTTGCCTGGACGATATCAATAATGCTTTTTTTGGGGTCGATAAATGCTATGGCGTCTACAAGGGGGACATCAACACCTTCAGTTAAACATCTGGCATTACTCATGACCGCTATGTGTGCTTTTTTGAATTCATCCAGACGGGCATTTCTTTCTCCGGAAGACATCTCGCCATTTACATGAAAACATGTTATGTCAACGTTCTCAGGGGTAGAAATATCAAGCAGATTTACGATACGTTGGAAACTATAAGGGGAATCATTCTTTGTGAATGCGGCTGCGCCTGATACCCTTGAATGAAAGGTAAACATTTTTTTGAAGCCATAGCTCTTCATGGCCTTTACCAGGGCTATACGTTTGGCCAATGCCCTGGCGTCCCAGGGCTGGTTTTCGGCGGTCAATATTGTTTTGCCCTTATTAATAAGTTCGCTTACCTCGGCGTCGGTGACACATATTACAACAACCTTGTAGGGTGTAATTAAATCCCTTTCAATGGCCTGCCCGAAACTCATTTTGTAAATAGGCGCACCGTATACCGCCTGGTCGTCCATACTGCATAAAAGAACGTCCTCCTCTTCTGCCTTTTTTGTTATATGTGGCGCATAAATACGGGGTGTGGCGGTCATGAAGAGTCTTTTCTTAATGGGAACTTTTTTATCATCCAGGGCTATTACCCAAATCGAATTGTGCGCCCCTGCCGTTCTATGGGCTTCGTCGAATATGGCTACATCAAAATGTACGTTTGCTTTCAGGCTTGCCTCGGATAATACCTTGCTTGACTGATAGGTAGAAAATAGGACAGAGGTGGTATTTTCCTCCACCTTCAGGTATTCAGACACAACGTCCGCATTGGTAGTAACCGGGATGTCCATTTCGTACAGGTGCTCTATGGGAGAATCATTTCCCAGGTCAACCGTTGTATCGCTGCATAGACAAAGGTAACGAAAGGGTTTTAATGAGGTGTTTGCTGCCCATTCTCTCAGGGTTTGAGATAAGAGGGCAAGGCTTGGGACGAGAACAAGTATCCTTTTTCCTCCAAGACCTTCGGCTATCCACAGGGCGCTAAGCGTCTTGCCCGTTCCGCAGGGAAGTATTACATGGCCGCGAGGGGTTTTCCTTGAAATGAGTCAATGCGGCGCTGATGGCCTCCCGTTGCGTTTCATGA
This sequence comes from Candidatus Brocadiaceae bacterium, assembly GCA_015661205.1. Lineage (GTDB taxonomy): Bacteria > Planctomycetota > Brocadiia > Brocadiales > Brocadiaceae > JACVXV01. The sequence continues at coordinate 23,928 of JACVXV010000080.1, read as the reverse complement.
GGAACCATTTTCTCTGGCGGCGGGATGGTTCTTTGTGAGAGCAAAATCTTGAGACGATTGAAAAAATCGGCGCTTAACAGGCAAAAACGGTCTGAAAGGACACAGCTTTGCCGGGTTCTCTCGTGCAGGGCAAAAGGCAATTTGTTGGCGTTGGTGATGGTAATACGCCAATCTGCGCGGTCTGACATCGTGAAGAAGGTGGATAATTCAGTTAGTGTGGGCGTGTTATTTCTGTCACTCCTAAATTTTGCCTGATAAGCGGTTATCTTGCCGTCATGCGACAAGGCAACACCATCTATCCCAATGTCCTTAATTCCGGGATATCCAAGACGGGCAAGGATAGACGGGGGGATTTCCTTTTGACGATACACTTCTTTAAACTGAAACACAGGGTCTAATAGGAAGAAGGCATGGCAAAACTCTTCAAAAACATTTCCCCGATCAATCGCTGTCGGCAGGCCGGCAATTCTGGTCTCAAGATCAGACCATGAGGATATGCCTTCTATCATTGTTGCAAGTTTATAAGAATAATGGTTATTGGTATTCAATGGTAGTATTGGAAAGAAGCCTTTGTAATCTAACGGTAACTTTGATATTACTTAGGCTATCAAAGTAAAACCAGGGGCGCAACTCAGATATATAGCCAAACAAATCAGGTTTTCGAAGGTGAAAACAGTAAATACGGGAAATTCACCCCTAAATTTTGCGGAAAATAGATGCTTTTGGCTATATCAACATTCTTTAATTCTCAGGCGGACCATAAAAACCTTATCCCCAGCCAAAAGACACTGGCATAAAGATGCTGACTTTAATGGAATAGAAGAAGAATTGATTTGGTTTAACTATAATTATCAATCGTCAATCTGCCGATATGATAGCCTTAGATACTCTAAAAAAAATGCCGAAAACCACAGGTTTGATGGATAAAACCTGCGGTTCCGGCATTCTTAATACTGTATGATATTGTGTTCTGCTAACCGTTCGGGGGGTTATTTTCCCTTCTCTTCCGGCTTAACAGCCTCTTTCGCGGGTGTTTCGGTTCCCGGTTTAAAGTCTTTTGCACATCGGAAGCCAACGCTTTTGTTCCGGTCTTCTGGCTTTGCGAATATTCGGACGGCGCATCGCATCTTGTATGCATAAGGGGCGAACAATGAGCCGCCCTTGACAACTCTCTGCCCCGTACTCGATTCCGGCCCTTTCGGGTTTACGCCGGGAGAGGTTTGAAAGTATTCAGGGTGGTACCAATCGTTGCACCATTCCGAAACGCTTCCGATCATATCCATACATCCAAAGAGACTCTTCCCATACTCAAAACTACCAACAGTCAGCGGCGCATTGGGTCCGACGTTGCACCGTTTCGCATCCCACACGTTGCCCCACGGGAACCTGCGTCCGTCCGTGCCTCGCGCGGCCTTCTCCCACTCCGCTTCCGTGGGTAAACGCTTGCCCGCCCAAGCGGCATAAGCGTAAGCATCGTACCAATCGACCCTGGTTACAGGATAGTCGGAGAAATCATAATAAGGGTACTCCCAGTTTGTGTGGGGCGTCCCCGGTTTATGGTTTTTCTCTTTCGGTTCGCCGGAAAAGCACTTGCTGTGGTCGCCGGTGCGGTCAATATATTGCAAAAACTCCCAATACTGGGCATTCGTAACCTCAAATTTGTCCATGTAGTATGCATCCAAATACACCTCGTGCTGGGGCATTTCTTCAGGGATAAATTCATCGTCTGCCGTGCCCATAATAAACTTTCCCGCAGGAACCAGGATCAACTTTTCCCATTTTTCACGATTTTCAGCCAGGGCTTTTTTCATCTTTTCGTCTCTTATCGTGAGTGAAGACGTTACTCGCTGTTGTTTTTCTGTCAGAGCCAACCCTTTCTCTAATCTGCTGATGTAAACTTTAACATCCTCAAGCGACTTAAGGAAGTTTTCACTTTCCTTCGTTTCGGGTGGTTGTGCTTCCATCAATTGTTTGCATTTATCGAGGTGGGACAAGGCTGCTTTTGCATTTCCAAGCTTCCAATAAACGCCACCTATGCGAAAATGCACCGCCGGAAGCTCAGCGTTTAATGCCTCCGCTTTCTTATATTCCTCTAATGCGCTTTCAAAATCGTTCAACTCTTCACACAGCCGGTTCCCTTCCAGAAGATGGTACATAACGGCCTTCATCCGCTCTTCCGGCGGTGCGTCGGCCGGGAGGCTGATTTCCACCTTTGTATCGGGATGGGCGGCCTTTTTATCAGTTAAATGCTTGAGAACCAACTGGGTGCCGTCATTTTTACAAAACTTTTCTCCCGGAGTGGCTTTTTCTTTGCAGGTTGGACACATAAGGTCTTCTTCCCTGTAATCAACGAGTTGTTTGCCATCGACACTGCAAAAGTTTATGTCGCCCGGATATATCCTTGAGCATTCCGGGCAAAGTTTGTTCCTGTTAACGTTTTCTCTTGTGTTTGCCGGAGAATCCTTTTCTTGCGGCACATAAGATGATTCGCTTTTTGCATCCTTTGTCAGAATGGCATTTGAAAAAAGCGCTATAAATAGACCGGACAGAGTAAATGAATAAACAATTTTCACAAGTAAAAACCCCCTTTGCAACGAGAACCAACGAATAAATAGTTTAAAAAAAAGAGATACCCCGACGTATCTTTTTCATAACGGTATGGTAAATAAACTTGGCGCGCTACGGCTGACTCTTTGCCATTTCCACGTTCTTATCTTCTTTTTCGGGTGTCCAGTTTGACCATTTCCCCCATTCGACGTACTTTTTGCCGTCTGACAGCCAGTATTGTGTTCCGTCCCTTTCCCTTTTACAGGTAAGGTTTTCCACGGCACGTACCTGTGTTTGTTTGATAACCTTGAAGAAGTGGCAATCGACCTGGTGAAAGTTGATTTCCGAGCTGTTTGATACTTCTTTTAGTTCAAGGTCTTCTATCGTGAGCTTTTTTTCATTGAACTTCTTTTCATCCACGGGGACTTCATACGTAATTATTTCGGTTACTTTAATGGAGGTAGGGGTTGGTTTTTCATCAAGCCAGGGCAAAGGCACGGTGCCGCCGTAGAGCGCAAACGATTGATGATAGCTGCCAGGCTGTCTGCTGGTATCGATTATGCCGCCTCCCGCATGTTGTGCCTGAACAACGTTTTCTTTGATAAAAAAAGCGCTTAAAAACATCGATAGACCGAGCGTGAGTGACGCGAATGGGAATAGATATTTCTTACGACGAAGAGTCATTTTTAATTCCTTCCGTAATTCCAAAAAAGGCCGGGGTTTCGTAAATGTAAACTAAAGGACAATTCCTCATGCATTCGATAAAAGCCTGAAATACAACCCCGGCGCCCTTTTTGAGAGGGATTTTTTGAGGTCCACCTATAAAAATCAGGGGGGAAACGTGGGGGGTTGACATCCGCTTTTACCTATGCGACGTGAACAGGTGCAAATGCAAGCCAGATGAAAATTTTACATAAAAAAGGCCTGTTTGTCAATTGTTATGGAAATAGTTGGCCGGTATTTCCGAATCCTTTATTTTAAGGTGTTTGAGGGATGGTAATAAGTTAGTAAAAAAGGACTTGAACATCGTTAAACTTTGTGGTAGAATCCTCAAACTTTATTTTATGACGTTCGGAATTGTTTAAATTGCTGTGTGATTTTAGGGAAATTCTCTTCAGCTAAATAGTGGTCAAGCTGATCTCTCATATTTAAACAGGAAGATTAGGAGGTATTTTTTATGGAGCAGTTGAAGCAGTTGTTGAACTTTATTCAGAAAAGAAAAAAACTGGCAGGCTTTTTCACTATAATCGTGCTGGCGGTTCTTGGTGTTACGTTAAGCAATGTATACCACTATTCGGAAAAGAGTGAGTTTTGTGCCAGTTGCCATGAAATGAAGATTCATTATGATTCATTCAAGGCATCCAAGCACCATAACGAACACGTTGAGAATTGCCATGCGTGTCACGTAGGGCCAGGCCTGAAGGGATACGCCCATGCCAAGCTTAGCGATGGAACGCACGACTCATTGATGCATTCTTTCCAGGCTTATACTGATGGTGCATTTATCGAGATAGCCGAAGACAGCCTTCTGATTTTAAATGCAAACTGCGTTCGCTGCCATACGGAAGGCTTTACGAAGGATAAGACTCACGTTGAGGTGGTTTTAAAAGGCAACAAGCACCGTGCGGAAGGTGTTGTCGGTTTTGCGCTTGAAAAGCTGGTATGTACGGATTGCCACTTGGGCGTAGTTCATCCGCACATGCCGGGCGATTCGTTTAAGGCTTATGCCGCTAAGAAGATCAAGCCTTACGGCACGTATGAAGAAACGGATTGTCTCGCCTGCCATAAGATGGCAACGCCTGATGTTGTTAAGGAATGGACAAAGGGTGCTCACGCGGCGAAGGGGGTATCGTGTGTTAATTGCCACGGCAACGATCATCGCGCTATAGCAAAGAAACACGGTTACGTATCACCTGGCGTCTGCGGTGAATGCCACCAAACCCAGCTTGCCGATTTCCGCCAAAGTGCGCATAATCTGGGACACGCGGTTGCAAAAATAAGCAAATACGACGTGGTAAGCACAAAGATGCTTACGATGAAGGATTGCAAGGGTTGCCACAAGATGGGCTTGGCTTATGAGAATGACAGGGTCGGCGGTAGCTGTAATGCCTGCCATCCAAGCCACAAGTTCTCTGTGGCCGAGGCGAAGGCGGCTGATGCTTGTGAAAAGTGCCACGTCGGTGGACCTGAACATTCGCTGGTAAATACGGATAGCGGGTCTATTTTCGGCAGGGTTGTGGAGATGCGTAAACAGGGATTGATTAGCAAGGATTTGATTACCTGTCAAACCTGCCATGGACCTCAGAAGTCCCACAACTTTAACAAGACGGCAACACCAGAAAACGTTGAGGTGATCCTCTTTGGAGGACACGGATACATGAAGGCTCACGCAAAGCATTAATGGCTTTGGAGTGGTGTTTCGATATTATAGTATAGTAAAAATCCCACCGCTAAAAGGCGGTGGGATTTTTTTTTAATCACAGCCGCTAGCGCATCATTGCAATAGTTTTTTGGGTGGCATGGACAAACGCTGTTTGTCCATGCCTGTGCACGTGTCTATACTGCTCGTCCGAATTGTGCCGCCCCTACGGGGCTAAAATAATGGGTATTTCTCATTTACCCACCGCTTACGCAGTGGGCTACCGTTGTTATACCCCGAAGGCCTAATTAAACGTACACGTACAGGAATTTCAAAGTTAGGCCTGAAAGGCCGACAGGATATAGCGGGGGGTGAAGCCCCCTGTAAAAATAATAAAATAATACAAGCCCCGAAGGGGAGGCAGGACGTACTCACGTTCCCAAGCCCCGGCTTGGGAATGTGCCGGTACCAGAAGCTCCTGCTTCATTTTGTTTTCGTGATAAAAACAATGGTAAATTCCAGGAAAGATAAGTGTCCAAGTCATGTTAAGCGCCTTTTCTGTCACCCCTTCGGGGCTTGTTATATTATTGCATTTACCAGGGGCTTCACCCCTGGCTATATCCTTTCAGCCCTTCGGGCCTGTTGTAGGGCGAAGAGGCTCTTCACTCTACATGAAAAAGCCGTCGCCGTAGGCGACATAATTTAATGTATAGGAATTTCAAAGTAGGGACACGGTGCCCGTGTCCTTACGTGTGAACACAAATAAGTCGCCGTAGGCCTAATTTATATCTGGACGCATTTAGAAAGATTTTTCTGGTGAAAGGATTACGATGGGAAAAAATGTAGTGCAAAAGATATTCAGCGCACATCTCGTTTCCGGCAGGATAAAGACCGGAGAGGAGATCGCCATTTCCATTGACCAAACGCTTACCCAGGATGCAACGGGTACGATGGCGTACCTCCAGTTCGAAGCCATGGACATACCCAGGGTAAAGACAAAGCTGTCGGTAAGCTACGTTGACCACAATATGCTCCAGACGGGATTTGAAAATTTTGACGATCATCTGTTTCTGCAGAGTTTTGCAAAGAAGTACGGTATCTATTTTTCCAAACCCGGCAATGGTATTTGCCACCAGGTACACCTGGAGCGCTTTGGTGTTCCTGGCGAAACCTTGCTGGGATCGGACAGCCATACCCCGACGTCCGGCGGACTGGGTATGATTGCCATTGGCGCGGGCGGCCTTGACGTGGCTATCGCTATGGCCGGCGGCTCATTTTACATTACCATGCCAAAGGTGGTGCTGGTGAAATTGAGCGGCGCGCTCAGACCCTGGGTAACGGCAAAAGACGTCATATTGGAATTGCTGAGAATCGTAACGGTAAAAGGCGGTGTAGGAAAGATATTTGAATATGGCGGCGATGGGGTAAAAACCCTTGCCGTTACGGAACGCGCAACGATTACCAATATGGGGGCGGAACTTGGGGCGTTGACATCCGTTTTCCCCAGCGACGCACAAACCAGGAAATACCTTAAGATGCAAGGAAGGGAAGGCGTATGGAAGCCGCTCAAGGCGGATCCAAGCGCACAATATGACGAAGTGGTGGAGATCGATCTCTCAGCCCTGGAACCGATGATTGCCAGGCCTCACAGCCCTGATAATGTATGCAAGGTAAGTGAAGTGAAAGGCACAAAAGTGCAGCAAGTCTGCGTCGGAAGCTGCACAAACTCATCGTACTACGACCTTATGGCCGTAGCCGCAATGTTAAAAGGCAAAAAGGTACATACGGACGTAAGCCTTACCATATCACCCGGCTCAAGACAGGTGCTGGAGATGATTACCAGAAACGGGGCGCTCGTAGACATGGTTGCCGCTGGGGCGCGGATCGTTGAGGTATCCTGCGGACCTTGCATCGGCATGGGCCAGGCACCTCCTTCTGCCGGCGTTTCGGTACGGACGTTTAACAGAAATTTCGAAGGCAGGAGCGGCACTTCCAACGCCCAGGTGTTTCTTGCCAGTCCGGAAACAGCCGTCGTTGCCGCACTTACCGGCGTGATTTCAGACCCCAGGGAGTTTGGCGAACCGGTCGTTGTTAAACAGCCTAAGCATTTTATTATTGATGACAGCATGATTATTCCCCCCTCCGAAAACCCGCAAAACGAGTCAATCGTTCGGGGACCCAACATAAAACCATTGCCGAAGAAGGAACCCATGCCGGACACGTTACAAGGCGATGTCCTCTTAAAGACTGGAGATAATATCACCACCGATCACATCATGCCTGCCGGGGCGAAGGTATTGCCTCTTAGGTCAAACATCCCCGCCATTTCCGAGTTCGTATTTGAAAAGGTGGATAAAGAATTTGCCAAGCGCGCAAAGGAGAAGGGTGGCGGATTTTTGGTCGGAGGCGCCAACTACGGACAGGGGTCCAGCAGGGAACACGCAGCCCTTGCCCCCATGTTTCTTGGGGTAAAGGCCGTTATTACCAAATCATTCGCCCGTATCCATCGGGCAAACCTGGTAAACTTCGGCATATTGCCCCTTACCTTTGAAAACGAGAATGACTATAATGCTATCGAGCAGGGAGACCGCCTCGAATTGCCCGATATTAAGAATAGATTAAAGTCAAAAGGGAAGATTGTTGTAAAAAACGCCACGAAGAACAATGAGATTAAGGTAACGCACTCTCTAACTCCTCGTGAAGTTGACATCCTCTGTTTCGGCGGATTGCTGAACTACCAGGCGCAGGGCGGAAAATAATCTTAACCGCCCTGCACAAAACGTCCGTACTGTTTTCTGTAACGGTTTATGTGGCATAGACAAAGGCGGATGAAATATAAATATGAAGATAACATTTCTGGGGACGGGTACCTCTCACGGCGTTCCGATGATCGCCTGCAACTGTAAGGTGTGCGCATCGAACAATCCGAAAAACAAAAGGATGCGCACCTCTGCGCTGGTTTGTGAAAACGGTTACAATGTCCTCATTGATGCCACACCGGAGCTTAGGCTCCAGTGTTTACAAAACAGGGTAACCCGGCTGGACGCCGTCCTTATTACCCATCCTCACGCCGACCATATCTTTGGCCTGGACGATCTTCGCAGATTCAACATGGTGCAAAAGAGTGGTATACCCATTTACGGGGCGGCGCACTCACTAGACACCATACGGCGGGTATTTTCGTACGTATTTGAAGACCGGTCAGGCAGATTGGGCATCATCCCTCGATTTTCTTTGAACCTTATTAACGGCAACCTAAATATAGGCGGGCTTTCCATCGTACCGGTCGATGCGTCTCACGGCGATGAAAAAGTAACGGGCTACCGGTTTGGTAAATTCGCGTATCTTACCGACGTCAGCGATATCCCGGAAAGTTCTTTGCAGGTATTAGAGGGACTGGACGTGCTGGTGATCGGGGCGCTTCGTTACACCCCTCACGTAAAACATTTCAGTGTAGAACAGGCATTGAGCGTTGTTAAACGCCTGTCACCCCGGCGGGCGTACTTTACCCATATATGCCATGATATTGAGCATGAGGAAGGCAGCAGTAAACTTCCGGAAGGGGTTGAATTTGCATTTGATGGGTTGGTAATTGAGGTGTAAAGAAGTAACCGCACATTACTCCACTACTCCGGTTAAAAAACCTCAAAAGAAGATGCCGTTTCCTATCTGCTAATAATTTTCCATCGTTTAAATGTAGGGCAAACGTGTAGCTAAGGGGCTGCGCGCAGTTGCGCAGTCCCACTTGAGAGTAGGGTTAGGCAGTTATTTCTTGACTTTTTTGCCATTTGCTTCTACGTAGGCGGCAAAATCTTCGAGAGATATAGCATACCAATCCTTGCCACTTTTAGGGGACCAAAGGATTGCAGTTGGCTTTACGCGGATATGCCCAACTACCTTGTTGTTGCCATCAACAATTTCGTGATCTTCAAACTTGTTCGGACGGAATGAATTGACGGACATTTGCTTCTCCTCAAAAAAGGGCGATAAGGCTCGCCAGTTGCCTAACTATGCTATTAACAACTTTTCTCCACTTTGAAAAATACTACAACGTAAATCAAGGAAAATATTAGCATATAAGGTTCTCACCACTGTAATTCTAACTTGTTAACATTACAAATTGAGTAATATCCAGAAATGGTATCAGTATTTACTCTAAATCTCCCTACCGTTTGGTTGGCTTCAGACACAGCCGATGATTTAATTTATGCAGGCATATTTGGATCTTTGTCAAAAATAAACGTCCCGCTCTTGCCTCCCGATTTTTTTACGAGGTGTATGTCGCTGATTACCATTCTTTTGTCCACGGCTTTACACATATCATATACGGTAATTGCGCATACGCTGGCGGCGATGATGGCCTCCATTTCCACGCCTGTTTTTCCCGTGACCTGCGCCTCTGCAAAGACGTTTATGGTGTCCAGACCATTGTTTTTATAATCTATTTTCACGCTGGTCAGGTTAAGCGGGTGGCATAAGGGGATAAGGCTGGAAGTTTGTTTGGCTGCCATGATACCGGCAATCCTTGCCACCTCCAGGACGTCACCCTTCTGCACCTTTTTATCCATGATGAGACGGAAGGTCTCTGGTTTCATGATAATTTTCGCATGGGCAACGGCCACCCTTTCGGTAACCGCCTTCTCGCTAATATCGACCATACGAGATGCGCCTTGTTCATCAAAGTGGGTTAGTTGTGTCATAGTTTATCGTCGGTAGCGCAGGCGTCCCGCCTGCTGTTTTTTAAATGCAGGCGGGACGCCTGCGCTACAAATGCGGTCGCCGTAGGCGACGTAATTTAACGTATAGGAATTTCAAAGTAGGGACACGGCGCCCGTGTCCTTGCGTGTGAACACAAATAAGTCGTATAGGAATTTCAAAGTTGTAGAACGAAGCGATTGCTTCGTCACGGGCGAAGTGGCACTTCGCCCTACATCGAAAAAGTCGCCGTAGGCCTAATTTATATATTACAGCAACCCCAAGCCGGAAGTGTAAAGTAAGAAACACCTCCAGTCCGGTCAACCGTCCCCGGTTGATATAATGATCTCCTGAATAAGGGATTTTGTTATGACAAGCGGGGACGCTTGTCATAACAAAAAAAGCGAAGCAGGATCTTCTGGTGCAGGCACGTTCCCAAGCTGGAGCTTGGGAACGAGAGAAACAAATCTACATCCTACATCCTTAATACCCAATACAAGTAATACGTGACCCCCATACGCTTGTGCTATTAATCTTCTCGTTAACAATCCATGCACGTGACGTATTTGAGGGGTCAATCGTTACGGCAGAGTAATCACCCCAGCGTTCAACGGAATCACTGGACGGGTCATAATAAGTTGAACTGGTGAACAACGCAGCGCCACCGTCGATAATGCCACTCGTATCAGTGCTTCTTCGTCCGGAATATCTTACCTGCGCATTGGTACCTTCTGTTGCATCAGTTGATGACCACGTTACAAAAACATCACCATCCTTGTTTGCGGCAATCGAGGCATTCCAGTCATCTGAAGTGTCGGATGCAGAAAAGTTGCCGCTCTGGATGATCGTTTTTTTCGTAATGTTGAATTCATACCACTTTGGCGTAGGCTTGTTATTAATTTTTATGGTATGTATCTGCCAGAGGGAATTTCCGTTTTGCGTGCTGGCATTAACAAAGCGGGCGTCCAGTGGGTCCAGCTTGGCCGTTGTGCCTGGTTGTGACACGTCTGGTGGCATGTTAAAAGCCGGCACGGTTATAAATGATTTTGTAAGCTTTGGCGCACCTTTTGGATATGTCAACGTGTACAGGGTTATTCGACTATTGTTGCCAAAGACGTCTGCCACTACCAAACACGATTTACTGCTCTTATCCAAGACAATGGGTGGCGCAAGCGTACCCTCCAATTTGGTAAAAAGTTTCCCCGTCGTGGTCTTACCGCTGTAAAGGCTGCTTTTGCTTACCACACCGAGATCTGCGCCTTCCCACGTGGTTTCATGATTACCAAAAATATTTGCCGTGATAAGGATCGATTTCGTGTCTACACCTATTTGTGGATAATCCCAGAAGTTGTCATTGTCCTTAAAGTTTACATCGGCATTGTAAATATAAAATGCTCCCGTAGGATCCGTTGTTTTGGATACGGCAAGAAATTGGCGTTGGACAGTAGCCGATTCCTCAAATGCCTCAGCCGCAACAATCCATCGGCCTTCCGCGCTATCATACACACAACGTGGATCAAAAAGCGGCTGTGTGGCATATCCAAAAAAACTTTCCAATGAGACGCTTTTTACCCGCACACCGTCACTCTTACGATATACGTCATAATGAGAGTTTGTTATCTCAACAAAATGGTCAGGGCCTACTGCGCCATGGGTATCAGGCGGGCGCCATCCACCGGCTTCCGTTCCATTAACTCCTTCAATATCGGGACCAACGTAACTTGGAGGGGCGTATGTGCCTTTTGTGGACGTTTCGCCTTGTTTATCCGCGGTAATGCATGCGTTCGCTGCGGACTTGGCGGCTTTATAGTCATCCATGTTCGTGGTAGGCCTGAAGGGAACTATCGTAGATTCAAACATCTTGCCGTTTGCTTGCAATACCGCATTATCGGCCTCCATAGCCTCCGGTGTTCTTACTGACATCAATACAAATTTGATGGTGCCTGTCGGCTTGATCTTTGCCGCTTCTCCCGACGGCGGGATAAACGCCATACCTGCCAGGACAAATTGCGCCACGATAAACACAGTATATAACTTTCGCATACACCTTTCCCCATTCTTCAACATAATTAAACGCAGAAAATAAAACACATTATCTCCACTAACAGACATATGTTTCTTATAACGCCTGTTAGTAAAACAGTCAATGTCTATTTTCGCGTTGTGGAACCAATAAAGACTACTAAAAAGTCAACGATGGCGGATAGATTATCCTGGATATGAAAAAAAGGCACACCGATCTCCGGATTTTTGTCTCCGATGACGGCCAGTAAGTTTTTGTCACCCTTACAAACCAATTCATCGCTAACCTCTGTGCGAAAGACCTCCATTTTGGGAACAGCCTCTGCCTTATACCCTTCTACGATAACAACGTCTATATCGGCAATGTAGGCGTCCATGATCTTTGAAAGCGGCATTTCCTGCGGTGTTTGGCGTATAACACCTATCATGGCCGGGGAAACAACGATAACGGTATCCGCCCCGGCCTTCGAGTACCACCAGCTATCCTTGCCTTCCGTGTCAAGTTCGAGCGCGTGGTGGCTGTGCTTAATCGTGGCAACCCGATACCCTATTTGTTTTAACTCCCTGACAAGTTTTACCGCGAGGGTCGTCTTGCCGCTGTTCGACCTGCCTACAATAGATATGATGGGTGTTTTTTCTTTCATGAGTTTTGGATATGAATGTTAAGTAAAAACCTGCTGAAATAAACGAATGTAGTCCCGGAGGGGCGACCTGTTTGTAGCATGAAATTGGAACACCAGGAAAAAGCTCCAGAGGAGCAACCTGTACGATGTTTTCAGAAAAATGATGCAGTTGTCTGTTCGTGGCCTTACCTGTCCAGCTATACTTTATAAAGAATACGTACCAAAAACAAACGAAAATTCTACGGATTTTTGGTGGAAAGCCTCACGATGATTAACCTTGACAAGCCTTTTTTGTTAAAGTACACTTTACCGCATCCGTAGCGCGGGGGTTCATCCCCCGCCAATGCCGACCATAAAGGCCGGCGCTGCAAAAAAAGCCGTTGCCGTAGGCGACCTAATTTCTCCGGACGTTAGCAATCCCGGAAGCGGCATTATTTCCATCGTTAGCAATTTCTTTTGTGACAAAATGAGCAATACGGAAAAAAATATCGATAGACGGCAGCTTTTCAAGGAGTTGTTTTCTTTAGTCGGCAATACGGTAGCGGATTATGCCGGTAAAAAGGTAGACCGTGTAATGCCTAAGACAAATTATCTGAGGCCGCCGGGCGCCATAGAAGAGGCGGAATTCCTTGCAAAGTGCACCCGTTGTGATGAATGTATCAAGGTCTGCCCTGCAAAGGCCATCAAGAGGTCTCAGGGGTTGTTTGATGCAGCGATCGGGACGCCTATTATCATACCGAAGGAAAGTCCATGTGTCTTGTGCAATGGATTACTTTGCATTACCGCCTGTAAAGAAGGGGCACTGCTGCCCGTTGAAGGGGTGAGTAAGGCGAAAATGGGCGTGGCGAGGATTACACCAACGAATTGCATGGCCTGGGAAGGGCAGGACTGCCAGCACTGCTTCATAAAATGTCCGTTGCAGGGTGACGCAATATATCAAGATGACGGCAAACCCGTGATTAACGCGGAAAAGTGCGTGGGTTGCGGGGTTTGCGAATATGTGTGCAACACGGTAAACAGCAGTTGCGCAATTAAAATTACCGCAAAAAGGGGAATGTGATGCCAGAATGTAAAATACCGTTTACCTGCGAGCTCTGTGAAAAACAGTTGTCTTGCCAATTGGACCAAATAGAACACAATAAGTGGGCAATCGCCCAGCGGATGAAGGAAATTACCTATAAAATCGTTGTAATGAGCAACAAGGGTGGTGTGGGCAAGAGTACGGTGACAACGAACCTCGGCGTTGCGTTGTCCAAAAAAGGCTATAAGGTTGGAATAGCCGATGCCGATATCCACGGACCTAACATTCCCATGATGCTTGGTGTAGAAGGGAAGAGGCTGATGGGCAGCGGTGGAGGCGTGATACCGTTGGAGGTCATGCCCAATTTAAAAGTGGCATCCCTTTCCTTTCTGATCGAAGACCCGTCAATGCCGGTTATCTGGAGGGATGCTGCAAAATGGGATTTCCTCTGCGAACTGATGGGCAGTGTCTGTTGGGGGAGTTTGGATTACCTTCTGGTGGATTTACCTCCGGGAACGGGAAACGAGGCCATCTCCATTATTGAACTTATAGGAAAGGTTGATGGCTCGGTAATCGTTACCACCCCGCAGGACGTGGTGCTTATGGACGTAAAAAAGGCCGTGTATTTTTCCCGGGACAGCAATGTGCCGATCGTCGGCATAGTTGAAAACATGAGCAGCCTGATATGCCCCCACTGCAGTAAGCAGATTGACGTATTTAAAACGGGTGGCGGGGAAAAAATTTGCCGGGAATTAGGCGTCCCGTTCCTCGGCAAGATACCATTGGACCCTGGGATTACTGAAAAATGCGACCACGGTGAGGCATTTGTAGCCGCATACCCCGATTCTGCCGCCGCAAAGGCATTTGACGAGATTGTTAAAAAGTGTGAGGAGTTTGTCAAAACCCCAAAAAAAGAACCCCCCAAGATTACCGAATTCCGGGAAGTCCCTTTCCTGGGTAAGGTGCCGGTAGACCCTGACTTCCGCGACGAGTAGGGGTGTAAAATAAATAGTAGTTAAAGATTCTTAATGAAATGACATACCAAGGAAGGAATTGAAAAGCAATGAAAGGCAAATGCTGGAAGTTTGGAAACAACATTGATACCGATGCAATTATCCCCGCGCGATACCTGAATACAACCGACATAAAAGAACTGGCGTCACACTGCATGGAAGACGCCGACCCGAATTTTATGAAAAAGGCCAAAAAGGGCGATATCATTGTGGGAGGTGATAACTTCGGGTGCGGTTCCTCCCGCGAACACGCGCCCATCTCTATAAAGGCGGCGGGCATTTCTTGTGTTATCGCGAAATCCTTCGCGCGCATTTTTTTTAGGAACGCCATCAATATCGGTCTGCCGATTTTTGAATGTCCTGACGCGGTCGGGCAGATACGCGAGGGAGACGAGGCGGAAGTAAACCTCTCTACCGGAGAAATCCTGGACCACGCCTCGAAAAAACGATTCAAATTCGAACCGTTTCCACCGGAAATGCAGGAGATTATTCAGGCCGGCGGGCTTATGAATTTTGTAAAGAAGAAGATGGGCGGGAATTGAAGTAGCCACATGTAGTGGCAAGGCGCGCCTTGCCACTACGCTGTTAAAATGTAATGCGCAACGATTGTCACCGTTCTGTCTGAATGCAATTTTTCTCAGGGAAACACTATGACAACTATTTCTAAATTATATCCAATACTCCGGAAAACTGGCTTAGAAGACCATGATATTCAGGAATTCATAGAAATTGTTGAAGAATCCGTTATCAAGGGATTGGTAACGAAAGAGGATTTAAAAGATACCAAAGTTGACATTAAAGACGATATTAAACAGGCAGAAATACGGCTTAGCGGGAATTTGCACGCCACAGAAATCCGTCTGATTAAATGGGTTTTCGGCTTAATGCTGGCGCAGACAATCGTTACCATTGCTATTTTGAAATTGCTGTAAGGGACAGGTTCAAGCCCTGCCCATATGTGTGAATGTGAAAAAAACTTCAGAAGATTTCAATACAATTTCGTAGCGCGGGGGATCATCCCCTACCTGGCGCGCGTTAGCGCGCCATTGTCGGCCATGAAGGCCGGCGCTACAAACGCCGTCGCCGTAGGCGACCTGATTTGTTATAACAAAACGAATAAAGAGGTGGTGGGTAAATGTTTGCTTTAGATAAAAAAAAGATAATAAACAGTTTACGTAACTTGCCGGAGAAGACTACGGTAGAGGATGCAATGGAAAGGTTGTATTTGCTTACAAAAATAGAAAAAGGCATTAAACAGGCAGATGAAGGTAAATGTATTTCTCATGAGGAAGCAAAAAAGAAAATGAAAAAATGGTTGAAATAAAATGGACCCCTCAATCTTTAGAAGATATTGAAACCATAGCGAATTTTATTGCAAGGGATTCAAACTATTATGCACGGATGTTTGCAGTAAAAGTTTTTGCGGTTGTGGACCGTTTAGAGTTATTTCCTGAATCCGGACGAGTTGTGCCAGAATTAAAACGCAAAGAAATCAGAGAAATAATCATTGGCAATTACAGAGTAATTTATAGAATAAGAGGTAATTTAATAGAGGTTCTTACCGTTTATCACGCCTCAAGCTGCTGAAGTAAAGAGCATGTTGTAGCAAGTTAATTACATAGGTCTTTGGCTTAATGCCGGCGCAAATAAGCATTACTAGTGCCATCCTGAAATTGCTGTAAGTAACCTTTGGAGCCAGCCGTGCAAACCCTAGAAATCAAAAAAAACATCCACTGGGTCGGAGTCTTGAATCCGACACTCAGGGCGTTCGACGTTGTATTCAAGACACGCTACGGCACCACGTACAATTCGTACCTGATCCTCGCGGATAAACCAACCCTTATTGACGGCGTTCATGCAAAATTTACCCCGGAACACCTTGCCAAACTGCGCTCACTGATTAACCTCAAAGATATCCAGTACATCGTAGTTAACCACACGGAGATGGACCATTCGGGGTCGTTGGCCAGCCTGTTAAAAGAGGCCACGAATGCCCAGATATTGTCCACAAAAACGGCGGCCTATTTCCTAAAAAACATCCTGCCTGAAGATTTTAAGGGGCGGGTGGTTGAAGATGGCGAGTGTGTGAGTTTGGGTAACAAGCAACTGAAATTTATCCATGCCCCTTACTGGCACTGGCCTGACACGATGTTTACCTATCTGGAAGAAGACCAAACGCTTTTTTCCTGTGACGGTTTTGCAACGCATTTCTGTGATGAGCGGCTTTTTGACGACCGGGTGGATGCCTTTGAGGAGTATTTCCGCCATTACTTCGAACATATTATGGGGCCTTTTAGGAAAAAGATACTTGAGGCAATCGAAAAAATACGCAAATTAAACATTCAGATAATCGCCCCCAGCCACGGCCCTATTCTTCGCACCAATCCGTTAAAGTACATCAAGGCTTACGAAGATTGGAGTACCGTGAAAAAAGCCGACAAGAAGCTGGTAGTAATCTTTTATGCATCCATGTATGGAAACACCAAAAAGATGGCGGAGGCTGTTGCCAAAGGGGTGACATCGGTGATCTCCGAAGCGCGGCTGTTTGACGCCGCTGCGGTGTCCCCGGAAGAGATGAGATGCGAGATTGAGGCTGCGGACGGCGTATTGTTTGGCTCTTCCTCGATTAATGGCGATGCCTTGCCGCCCGTGTGGGACATTATCAACGTCATGTTCAGCGTTAACGTCAAGGGCAAAAAGTGCGCATCTTTCGGCAGTTATGGCTGGAGCGGAGAGGCTACGAGGCTTATAGACGACCGGCTCAAAGGACTCAAGCTCGACGTCGTTCAACCACCCTTAAAAATCAACCTTATCCCTACAGAAGAAGCCCTCAGAAAGTGCGCTATCTTCGGATACGATTTTGTCAAATCGTTGACTGAGCAAAGATAGAAGCATCGTTTTATTTGGATTAGGGTCTCAGCATTCAAGGAGTGAGTATGAATCAAACCGAACAAACCTTGCTTGAGCAAATGCGCATTACCGAATTTTACATCGAATAGTAAGCGAGAGAAAAAGAAGTATGGACGCGTTGACATCCGATAATACGGCACACGAAATGATAGGCTTATTGCGTTTTAAAATCCTGGGGCAGGATATGTGTATTATCCTGAAGCACGTACTCAAGGTGCTGCCTCTTATGGAGTTGCAAATAGTCCCTGATGCGCCCGGTTACGTAAAAGGCTTGATGAATTTGCAAGGCAACAGCGTGCCGGTGATTGACCTTGCTGAACGGCTTGGCGCTGCAAGGGCATCCGTTTCTTATACCATTGACACACCCATCCTCCTATGTGAGGTAATGAACAAACACATCGGTTTGATTGTTGACGAAATTCTCGGTGTCGAGGCGGTGGAAAAGGGAGATTTACAGTTGCAGTCTGAGTTTCAAGAGTCCCAACGGTACTTCATGGCTGTGGTGAATCAGGGAGGCATGTCTGCCCTGCTGGTTAACCTGGAACGCATTGCCGATAAAGGGTTTTTGCTAAAAAATGCGGATATGCCCGTTATCGTTGAATTCCAGAACAATCAATTGTTTACAGCCACACATACGGGAAAGTAGCGGAATTCTCCATCCATAATTTTCAAACAAACGAGTTGTTACCCAAAAAGAACTCTTTACCCCAAAGACACCATTTTACCTACAAAGACATGGAAATCCTGCAAGATAGTGCAATAACACCTGATGATAAACTTATCCCGAGCGCACAATGTCAGGAAGCCTTCTGCCGCTTTATCCTCGCCCGCACCGGCATTATTATCCAAGCTCACCAGTTCGACAACCTTCGAAGCGCGGTTTCTTCTGCCTGCAAGCGATTTGGATACGCGAGCGCCTTTGAATATCTCACCAAACTTGAGCAAGGCGCGAACCCGCCGCGTGAATTGGAATTCCTGATATCCGCCATAACCGTTAGAGAAAGTTATTTTTTCCGTGACCAGTATCAAATTGATTTTATCAGGGATATCTGGCTCCCTGGTGTTATGCCGAAAAAACCGTCGGGAGAAAAAAGGCTGCGTATTTGGAGCGCCGGATGCTCCGGCGGGGAAGAGGTATACACCATCGCAATACTGCTGATGGAGGCGCTGCTGGACGTCCAAACCTGGGACATAAATCTGCTTGGCACGGATATCAATTCCGTCGTCCTGTCCGACGCGGCTTCCGGTATCTATAAAGACTGGGCATTTCGCACCACGCCCAAACATATCCAGGACAAGTATTTTGTAAAAAAGGATGGTGCGTTTCTTCTTCATCAGAACGTCCGCAAAATGGCGCAATTCAAATATCTCAATTTGAACGAAGAAACTTTCAGCCACAATCTTGATACGACACATCCCTTCGATATGATTCTCTGCCGCAACGTATTTATATACCTTGACCACCGTACCGTTCAGGGCATTTTGAAAAATTTTGTCTCACTGCTGTCCCCTGACGGTATTTTGATCCTTGGCGCGTCTGATTTAGTGGAAACGAATATCCCGGGTTTGGAATTGTGTCGCCACCAAAATATGTTTTATTACCAGCATCGGCAGGAAGTTTTCGCGCCGGCAAAAGAAATCCGCCCTTCCGTAAGGCCGCCCATTGAGGACAAACATCCGCCAAAACGGGTACAGGAAAAGGCTCCCCTGCCGAAAAAGACGGCCTCAGCCACTCCTGATCCCAAGCCACAAAAAAAAACAACGGTGCGGGAAGAAGTCATCGTTATGGATAGAAATGGCCTCTGGCACGAAATACCCGTATTTGTGGATGCTTATACTGCAGACCACGGGGAAGATGCGTTTCTTACCGGCATGAAAGCAAAGGCGTTGGCCGGCCTCGGCAATGTGGCTGCGGCGGTGGATTTATGCAATCACAGCATTGAACTGGATAAAACGTGCAAGTATTGCTATTATATTAAGGCAACGATACTCATTGAAATGGGAAAGCTGGAGGATGCCCAACATGCGCTTCGCAGGGCAATTTACCTGGACCATCATTTTTTTGAAGCCCACTTCCATCTCGGACAGTTACTCGTGCGTTTTCACAATTACAAGGCCGGGCTGAAGAGCCTGCGAAACGCCCTGGAACTGGTGGAAAAAGCGGACCAGGAAAGACTGCTGTTTATCGAGCAGGAGCTTACCTGTGGCCAACTGGTGGAGATATTGAAAAGTGAGATTGGTGTTTATGATGCACGGGATGGGAAGGGATAGTGGGGAATTCAAAATCGAATATCGAACAAGTCGTCATGTCGCATTGGCGACACCCTGAAACCATGAAAATGTTTAATTTTTAGACAACCGGCTGTATTTTCGAGTCAGGAATTATGAATGTTGAAGGATAGTGAGCCTCTTTGATTTTAGAATCCCAACAACCGCAAATGAACACAAATTGATGCCTTCGGCGGTTTTAACCGTAGTGGCAAGGCGCGCCTTGCCACTACATTTGAATTTTCTACATAAACAAATGAATACCAACAATAACTCCCAAATGCCGTCCTCGGAAAAGGATCGCAAGGTATTAAAAGAACGCGCGGTCCTTTTTGCCAAAAAAGAGGTGAAACGGGTAGAAGCGGTCGTCGATACGTACATACACTTCCGCCTGGGAACTTCTGAAAATTATGGCATATCGTATAAATACGTAGATGAGATTTTGTATGCCGTCGGCCTCACCCGCGTTCCATGCACACCGCCGTTTATTGCCGGGATTGTCAACCGAAGGGGGAAAATGCTCACCGTTATAGACCTTAAGCGCTTTTTCCAGACAACCGGTAAAGAATACGGCAACGATTCACGCGTCATTGTAATAACTGGCGCAGGTATTACCGTGGGTGTGCTGGCGGATGAGATGTTTGGCAATAAGGATTATTACCCGTCTCAATTGACGGCGCCGCTGCCGTCTGATGGGGTATCTAACCTGAAATACGTAACGGGCATAGACCGGGGAACGGTAACCATCCTGAATATTGATGAAATCCTGGGCGATCCCATTTTGAAGGTAAATGAAACGGCGGGGTGACTCGATTGTAAACGTATCTTTCCTGACGCGGCATAGCCACAACCAGAAAGCGTTTAACCACAAAAGACACGAATTACACAGATTGTTCTAATAGTTGCAATTGGTTCACATAGTACCTGTTATAGTGGATACAACGCGATAATATCCACTTCTTTTTAATGAGGACTTCAGAAATCCCTTTAGATACGTAATCGAGTTGGCTGTATCAATGGCTTTTGTTAACACTAACTGGACTTCTATGCTTTTAATCTGTGAAATCTGTGCAATCTGTGGTTTCTGCTGTTTTTTTCATAAAAATTCGAAAACCCCCAACTGATTAAAAACGCTTGGAACCACCGATTACCTGGCGTCGCCTTTGGCCGCAACCAAAAAGACCAGAACTTCTCTTGTTCGCTGATGACAACTTGAGTCCTTGCTATTAAAGCTCTTACGTAAATGAAAACATGAAAAACACGCATGAAAAACAAGAAGTTGATGGATTGTAGTACGAATTTCCACGAATTGTTATTGGGTCACGAAAAGAAATTTTTACAGGGTAATACTATAAAGCGTGCTTGCTATTTACAATGGTACGAATGCCGCGGGATAATGAATGAATATAGCCCCGGAGGGGCGGTCTGTTTGTAGCAATGGAATGAAACATCGTAAAAGCTCCGTAGGAGCGGCCTGTTATAACTATGCGGTTGCGTGTTTGGCAAAAATAACAGGCCGCTCCTACGGAGCTAAATACCTTGGTTTGCGTTTAATGCTACAAACAGGTCGCCCCTTCGGGGCTAAAGAAACGGTAGTATTCTTGCATGGCATTCTCTCGTTTACAAGCTCCAGCTTGGGAATGCGCCTGTGCCGGAAGCTTTAGCTTCGTTTTTTTTCAAATATCTATTATTATGATTACGATACTATTTCTTGATTTCGTTTGAATGGTCAAAGGAAAGGGACAATGTTATGAAAATGTTGAACAACATGAAGATGCGTAAAAAGTTAATTATTATGATCCTTTTTCCGATCCTCGGTATGCTTTACTTCTCGATTACCGGGTTGATAGATAAAATATGCGTGCAGTCCGAGATGAGTTATATTCAGGTATTATCATCATTCTCGGTTCGTGTCGGAGGAGTAATCCACGAATTGCAGAAAGAGCGAGGCAGAACCGGCCCTTTCCTTTTAAGTAAGGGAGAGACCTTTACCCAGGAATTAAGATCACAGAGGCTTCTGGTCGATAAGGCACTGAGTGAGTTAAACCAGTACGGCAGCGATCACCTGGATATCAATTTGAAAAAAAGCATGAACGACGCCACTCGTCTCCTTTCTCCAATATCCGGGAAGAGAGAGGAAGTGAATTCGTTGAAAATTACCCCCAATGACGCCATCAACTTTTACTCTGATACCATCGAAGGCCTGCTGGATATAATCAGTTCTCTTACGATGGCAAGCACCCATTCCAGGATTACCGGGCAGTTGTATGCTTATGAGGCGCTTATGCGGAAAAAGGAATACATGGGGCGTGAGAGGGCCATCCTGAGCAGCGTGTTTTGTCTTGATAAGTTTGACGAGGTATTCAGAAAGGGATATTATTCCGTTCTCAAGGCGCAGGACATATACACGCACTCGTTTGAAGCCTATGCTTCCCCGGATCAAAAACTCCTTCTGGCAAATAAAATGCACGGCAACGCCGTTACCGAGGTGGCAAACATACATAAAATTGTTGAAGAAAAAATCGGCGCTGAAAGCCTGGGCGTGGAACCTTCCCGATGGTTCGATGCGATAACGGGTGTTATTAACATTTTGAAAGAGGTGGAAGATGCCATAGCCGGGGACCTGAGTACCGTGTCTCAGGAATTGTGGTACGGTGCGCGCCTGAATTTGATTATTTATGCAATTATTATTTTTGTTTCACTGCTCCTGACGTTCCTCCTGTCATTTTCCATAACGCAGAAAATTACGTCCCAAATCAGAAACCTGATAGGCACGATGAACCTCCTTGCCGGCGGCGATATGGGCAAACGCGTAGCCATTACGTCTCAGGATGAGATAGGCCGGTTGGGCGAGGTGTTTAATGAAATGGGGCAAAAGATACAGGACAGCGCCGAGCGCGAGCGGCGGGAGGCGAACGAACTCAAGCAACAAGTGGACATGATCCGGAAAGGGGTTGAGAAGATTGCCACCGGGGATCTAACCATGCGTTTTGACGCATCGTCCAACGGTGCGCTTTCGCAACTTACCAATCACCTGAACTCCATGATCGAAGGCCTTGCCGCCATGTCCCGGCAAATCAGCGAGGCGAGCATTAGCATGAATACCACGATAATCGAGGTTCAGAGCGCCATACATGCGCAATCGTCCGGGGCAACGCAACAGGCCGCATCAATCAATGAAACGACCTCGACGCTTACGGAAATAAAGGCAACGACCAACCAAACCCTGGAAAAGGCGATAGCGCTTGGAAAATCGGCGGAACACACCCGACTGGAAGGGGAAAAGGGGGCTGAGGCTATATCGGAGACGATTGTAGCCATGCAGGCAATACGGGAAAAGGTCGAATCCATTGCGGAAAGCATCCTGGCATTGAGCGAACAAAACCAGCAAATCGGCGAGATTACCACGACCGTCAACAGCCTGTCCCAACAGTTGAAAATGCTCTCGTTGAATGCTTCGATTGAAGCGAACAAGGCGGGAGAAGCGGGCAGAGGCTTTGCCGTCGTGGCGGCTGAGGTTAAGGCGCTTGCCGAGCAATCCCAGCAGGCGACAGCCCAGGTGCATAAAATCCTTCAGGATATACAGCGCGCTACCGAGAAGGCGGTCATGGTAACCGAAGAGGGGACAAAGGGTGTTGACCGCGGCGTGCAGCTTGTTGAGCAAACCGGTGAGGTGGTAAAGAGGCTGGCTGGGGTAATCGAAGAGTCGGCCATCTCCAGCCAGCAGATCGTTGCAGCGGTGCGCCAGGAGGCCATTGGGGTTGACCAGATATCCATTGCCATGGCCGACATCAATAAGGCGGTTTCTCAATTCGTAACTGCCACAAAACAGACCGTAGAAGCGATTGGCCACCTGGGAGAAATCTCCTCACGATTGAATGAACGGGCGAAAGCGTATAAGTTCTGAGTTTCAGGTTTCGGGTTGGGGCGACTACGCAAGTAAAAGGGATTTGTTTTTTTGTAAGGATGGCCAGCAAGCTGAAGGTTAAAAGCTTTTGCCTGTCGGAAATAGTGTGTAATCATATACGATTTAGCCTTCAGCCTGTCTGCCTGAGTAGTGGCGTAATGTCCCGTAGGGACAAAATATCGGTAGAAATAGCAGGGGTATGCAACTATAAAGTGCCGTAGGCATGAAATATTCAAAACCCATTGGTTTTTCTACGAATATGTCGTTCCTACGGAACTAAGACCGTTTCTGTGGTTGTTTTCTACCAATATTTCGTTCCTGACGGAACTTTGCAACGCATTCATTTATTTTGTGTCTCAGCGCTAAACCGAAGACTGCCAGAGCTGGACGAATGTAGCCCCAGAGGGGCGGCCTGTTTGTAGAATAGAGAATCTAAACACCACAAAAGCTCCGTAGGAGCGACCTGTATAGGAAATTGAAAGTTAGGCCTGAAAGGCCGACAGGAAATAGCGGGGGGTGAAGCCCCCTGTAAAGATCATAAAATAATACAAGCCCCGAAGGGG
>JACVXV010000079.1 GCA_015661205.1 Candidatus Brocadiaceae bacterium | reverse complement strand
TATTGCAACAATATTAGTGACTACATATTTAGAGGTAAAACACTATCTAAGTGGTTACTATTACTGGTGTTGCGTGAAATAGGCAGAGGTGAACTTCCGCTATATTAAAGTCTGGAAAAACATCCACCCAAGTAATTTCTTCCAATTCATCTCTTGGCATTTCGCACTCATCCAAGCGAACCGGTATTAAATACCGTTCATTTATAGGAAATTCTTGAAGTATATTCAGCGCTTGGTCTAATTCGCTATGTCTTACGCCTCTACCTTTGTTCGAATTTGACGACACCAGCGCTAGAAAATAATCCGACTCTCTTATGGCCTTTCTAATTTCTGGACGCCATTTTGCGCCAGGTAGCAATGATTCTTCGTCGAACCAAGGTTCTATACCTTCAGTTTCTTTGAGACAATTAAATACTCTTCTTGCCATATCCTTGTCAGCCCTGGCATAGCTGACAAAAGTTTTCTTCATTGTGTGTCCCTCGAATGCGATTATTTGCGAAACCTAACTATATCGTTGACAATTTCTCTCCACTTCATCAAAAACCCTACCACAAATTACCTGAATTCCACCCGATTTATGTACACAACCGTTTTATAATTTTAATAGTTTCTTGTCAAGGGTTTTCAAAATGAGTTCCTGTTTTTTTGTGAGGGTGACGACACGAGACAGTTTGAAAACGTTTTTTGTGTCCCGAAGATAAACCTTATACATTGTCATCAACTCACGTAATGCATCTTCAGCCGATATCTCTATCTTTCCCAAACGATATTTTAGGAGTGATAGCAAAAGATAGGATAAGTAGCAAACGAAGACATGTGCTTTAACCCGATTAGAGAGCCAATGCCTTATGGGCTGTAGGTTTGTAATCCCTTTAATACTGTGAAATGCTTTTTCAACGATATCCTTATCAAAGTAGAGTCGAAGTATCTCTTCTTTCGGCATGTTGCGCGTACAAAAAATACAGGAACAACCGTCAAACTCTTCCGCCTCTCTTAACTTAGATTTTATCAGAGAACCCTGCTTATCAAAGAATTTTCCCAGACCCTCTTTGATTGGCTTCTTATTTTGCAAAAGCACCTGAGCTGCCCGTATCTCTTCATACCGGGACTCTCTTAGTCTCCGCTGTTGTTGCGCATTAAAACAAAGCGCCAATTCTCCAGAAACACCTCCAATCTCATAATGTTCCGTCACAACATAAAACACAGAATCTTTGAGACGTACATGGTTGTCATATTGTTCCAGATTTCCTCCAGCCAGGATGTCGTGCCACAATTTTTCAATCTTTGCGTTGAAGGCAACTCCACAGAGCGTGTCCCACTGCAATGCTTTTATGTCGAGAATATTGCGTCCAGATGTAATCCCGCGGTCGTAAACGCATAGCCCTCCTGGTTTGAAATCATATTGACCAAATGACGTAATCACATCTTGGAACGTCTTCGAATCGTGAATGTTCCCGGATAATAAGGCAAGTTCATTTTCTATTCCAAATCCAGCAATTGAATCTATGCTAATGTAGATTAGGTATACAGAAAACAACGGCTTCGCTTTTTTATTCCCCAGACCAATTTGACGAGGCCGTGTAGCTGGCTAAGCTGTTGCTATGTATTGACTTATACAAATAAATCTCTAATAGATTATAAGATGCAGCTTAAATATCTCAGAGACCAAGGTGGCGTGCTTTTACTTTGAATGGCGAGATGATAACTTTATGTGTCCATGTCTGCTGCAATTTGTTGTGTATAAAATTCACGGCGAATTTAGGAAATTAAGCACAAACACCATTCACACCGACAAGCCCTAAACCGCTATAGCCTTACCTAATCTAAGTTTTGTAGGCTGGACACCCAACATCAGTCGTTCGTATCTTTCAACAATTTGCTAGGATTCGTGCCTCAGCCCAATCCACTTGGATGTAACGGTAAACGACCAATTTCATCCGCCACTATGGAGTACCTTGTTAAACAATTTTTTTAAATCCATTCTTTTTATATGAACAAGTCTGTGTCCCAGCATATCAACCCCAGCTTGACATTGTTCTAATACAATATAACCTATTAATGGTTCGTATATGCCATTTTCCGGCTTCATATCTATAAACAACACTTCTGTATATATTGGCCTGAACCCTTCTATCTGTATTTTTACCGGCCCACATATTTCACCACACAGTGCAGTTTGATTTGCCAACTCTACTTCTATCTGTTCTACCGTTTCTATATCTCCCAACTTGTTTTTCCATGCCGATGGCAAAACCATATATGATACGCCTGTATCAACTAAGGCATCACAGGTAATTCGATATTCAGGTTTTATCGTATTATTTATTACTACCGGTGCAACGATTCGTCCCATATTTTCCTTCCTCTACATTGACTATATTATTAACCAACTTTCTTCACTTCACCAAAAACCCTACAACAAGTCAAGCACAAATACCATTTACGCCGAGTTTAAGCTCCAGAGGAGCGGCTCAAAAGGTGTGTATGCAATATATCGCTCCTACGGAGCTTTATCGTATTTAGCGTTTTATCTATTAATATTTCATCCCTCCGGGGTTGTTTTTCAAAGAACAGTTTATTTTCTACCAATATTTCTTTCCTAACGGAACTTTGCAGCGCATTAATTTCACAGCAGATAGGTGAGTCGTCCCTACGGGTGAATTTAGATTCTTTGTGACCTTCGTGGCTTTGTGTGAGGAAACAAAAAATGCATCCGACTAAACGGCTATACCCTTACCCAATCTAAGAAAGATAAGTTTAAATTCCGGATTGCTTATGCTAAGACATCGTCTCACGGCCTCTGTATAAACCTCTTTTTGCTGCCAGTATTTTGCTGCCTTTGCCGTAATATCCTCTATTTTTACCTGGTCGGTTTTATAATCGGCAACAATGACGCCCTTGTTTGTTCGGTAAAAGATATAGATAATCCCCTGCATGATCTGTCCACTCCAGTAGACAATGCCGTTATAATAAAAAATTGTGTGACTACGAGTAGTTTCATACTTCACATGGTGGGATTTCAAAATATAACGACAAGCGTTACCGGCAAGTGCGGAAATTGGCGGGAAAAACTAGCAGACGCCAAATCCGCCATTGGGGCTGAATCCCTGAAAGTGTGGGCAAAGCCCGCGCTTGTTCGCCTGCACGCAATGTTAGGCGTTTTTGACATTAACAGCCTTATGAATTTAGGATTCACCCGATACTTTTTCCCATTGTTCTGGAAAATACATTTTTGCTTTCGTGCTTAACTCAATTTTGCTTACATTTTCGGGAATTGGCTCAAGTTTAAAAAAGGGCGAAGCCCAAACTGCACTTGACGCAAGCGGGTAATATTTCATCTGTCCGCCAGAATCGCTATACCATTCAAAAACTCTACCGCCGTTTTTATCATTGCCGTTAATGTGACCTGCTATAACGCGCTGACCATTTTTAACAACTTCAGGATAATACCACTCCAGTTCAGCGGGATTTGGCAAATCAATTTTAAACCAATAAGTTGATAAAACCCCGAATCGTTATACATCAGGGTCAGATAACAACTTTTTGACACATCAATTTTTCCACCCTGTTCTATACTGACAGCGTTTTTCCATTTTCCCACAAGTTCGACAATTCCTTTTCCTACCGCTTGCGGACGGTTTACATATTCAGATTTTTTTATACCTTTGGTTTCCAAGAAGTCTGCGAATTTCTTGACAGAATTGGATAACTCGATAGTGACTCGGCCATCTTTTTGAATACGATTCAGTTCGCTTCTCATTTTGCAAGAGATGCCGTATTTAACAGACCGATTTGGGTCATTCAGCAACACATCAAAAATGGATTTATTCTCTTGATTTTCACCGTTGAAAGTAGTGGCTACTGTTCTTTCAAAATCACGCCAACCAGGAAGTGTGTGCCCGTTTTCAATAGCAAGCATACCTGAACCATCTTGGTAAGTGCTGAGTATCAAGCGGAATTTTTCAAATTCTGCCTTCGTCGGTATTCTGTTAACAAATGCCAATGTCATTTTGAATTCCTTTCCAACTCTAATTCATCTTTTAAGAGAATATCAATCGAAACGTTATATACTCGTGATACACTCAACACAAATTCAACCGTCGGCGTTTTTTTGCTTGATTCGAGTTCGCTAATATAACCATGTGCGCTATAACCTAGTGACTCTGCAAATTGTTGCAGAGTTAAATTGCTTTCTAACCTTAAGGCTTGTAACTTTTCCCCAAACTTTAAGAGTTTTGGCTTGAATTGCACTCTTGACATTAAGTAACTCCAATG
Source organism: Candidatus Brocadiaceae bacterium (assembly GCA_015661205.1). Lineage (GTDB taxonomy): Bacteria > Planctomycetota > Brocadiia > Brocadiales > Brocadiaceae > JACVXV01. Next base: position 10,536 of record JACVXV010000079.1, on the reverse strand, counting down.
CTGTAATGTCTCTGGTAGAGACAATTGTTTTCGGTGAAAAAATAAAAATGGATACTAAAAACGAATACACAATGCTAAATAGCCCTATTAAATGGGTAGGCGGTAAATCAAGACTGCGAAAGCCAATTATTGATTTACTACCTGCTCATACTTGTTATGTGGAAGTCTTTGGCGGAGCCGCTTGGGTCTTATTCGGAAAACCGCCTAGTGACGTGGAAGTTCTTAACGATAAGGACAGTGAACTAATTAATTTCTTTCGTATTGTAAGAGAACAACCTGAAAAATTCTTACAATCTTTTGACCTTGAATTAGTTTCACGTGCTGAATTTCAGCGACTCGCAACGCTAAACCCACAAAACTTAGATGAAATGCAACGCGCTCACCGATTTTACTACTTAATCATGGCTGGCTGGGGCGGAGAACTGAATTATCCACGCTTTCAAACCAGTACCAATGATGGTGGGCATGGCAACAGGCTTATTGGTGCTTTAGAGACACTCCGAAAAAGAATAGAGCCGATTCATAATCGGTTACGAACTGTGATTATTGAAAACCTAGCATGGAATAAATGTATTGATAGATACGATACCGACAATACAATAATGTACCTTGACCCGCCATATCCTGATAATGGAGTAAATTATTTTTATAATATGCGCGATTGGGCAGACCATAGACAATTAGCAGAACGTATTAGCCGCACAAAATGTAAATGGATACTTTCATCTTATGACTCTGATGAAGTTCATCAATTATTCAATGGATATTACTACACTTACGTTACGTCTGCATCGGGCATGAAGGCCAAGAAAAACGGCAAAGAACGTGTAATAAATCGTGAAGTGTTGATAACAAACTTTGAACCACCAAGTTCTAAAGGATACGAAACAACGATAGAAATTAAGCAACTGCGCCTTTTTTAGCAGGTGCATTTTTTGGCTCTTCGTGCACTCGTGTGGGTAAATTATCGGGTTTTTTAGAAAATCGTGTGGAGTAAAGACGTTTTGATAAGATTTATCGCATTAAGGACTAACGGATGTGTAAGAAAAGAGTGACCGTAATGGTTATACGGTCACTCCCTCCGTATAGTCACTCACAAAGGCGCTCAGGTTGCTTCTCAGCATTGCCCTATCCTCCCTGTGAGTAACAGAAATATATCAAATACCGAGCGAGATTACAATACTAGAGCTATTACTCTTGTAAATGAACACTGTAAGTCACAATCAATTATTTTAAGGCTAAAATCCAAGCTGCAAAATATCTCTTTTAGGACATTACAAGTTTTCTTGAATAGCCATTTTTCTTCTCGCAGGAATACAACCTAAGCGTGACAAGTATTTTAAGCTTTGTTTTCCTTTGAGACCCTTATGTTTCTTGGCGTAGATAAAGAACTATACTGAAATTTTACCCACACGAGTGCACGAAGAGCCATACTTTTTTTTCATAACAGAATCCCAATTCCCATTATTTACATTCTTCAACCATATCAAGCAGAAGGTTTACTAAACATAATACTTGCGCTACTTGCACTGCATCATGATAAACTACCGTACGATGGCTGCTTGGATTTTTAAACCACATAATTGCTCCACGCATTAGATAATGGAATCCTTCAGATTCTGAAGTGGTTTGTGCACATGGATGCGTTAAAATTCCACCATTTGGTTTGAAAGCTTTTGACATTAAGTCTGCACCTATAATATCCGGTGGTTGTGCAGCTTTTTTCCGTACATTTTCCTCAAGAAGTTTGATACCTTTAAAAATTGCAGACTCATAATCGCCTGAAAGATAGTCATCATACACCTTGATTTTTAAAATATCGTTCGTGAGAAGTTCGTTAATATCAACTGAAGGAAGTTCCATTTTGTCAAGATCCTGCTCAACAACTTGCCTCCCTTTGTCTGAAAATATTTTAAAACCGTCTGATTGAGATGGGTCTTGTGTGATATATCCGTCTTTCTCTAACTCAAAAACCCCGCGTAATCCATCAATAATCTCAGAATCAGTAAGTTTATCTATTTTAAAGAATTCAGCAATCGTTTTTCGCACAATTCCCTCTGACCACCAACCATGATCTGCATAGCACCCACCAGGTCGTTTATGTTCATAAAGGACTTTAAGAAACATTTTTTTAAGAATAGCTTTAGAAAGGGGTCGTGGAACTGACAATGCTAATCTCCTTTAATTAATATTTATTTCTAACAAGGTATTAACAAGTTTTCTCTGCTTCACCAAAAAGCATGATACAAGTCAAGCATAAATGGCATTTACGTTAGCATGTGAAGTTATTATAGATATAGTTTCTAACTCGTTATCCACGCATATTGAGTGATATCAAGAAATAAGATAAATATTCATGCTAAATATCCCTACATGATAAACACATTATTGCAGCAATTTTTCAAAAAACTAAAGTGTTACCACAGTCCTTTTCTAAACCAATATGGCCTTGCCTAATCTAAGGAATATAAGTTTAAATTCCGGATTGTTTATGTTTAGGCATCGCCTCACGGCCTCGGTATAAACCTCTTTTTGATACCGATATTTTGCCGCCTTTGCCGTAATATCCTCTGTTTTTACCTGGTCGGTTTTATAATCGGCAACGATGATGCCCTTGTCTGCTCGGTAAATGATGTCGATAATTCCGCGCATGCTCTGGCCGTTCCAGTTGAGTAGGATGGGCATTTCTCGCCCCAGGATTTCTACCCCTTGCAATTCCAGGTATGCTTCGGAGTTAAAAAAGTTGGAAAGTATTTTTTCTACCTCACCTTTTATAAATGCTGCGTCTTGTGAACTGTTTGCCGCCAGTGCTTCCGTTCCCATTGCCCCCCCTTTCGATCCCCATTCGAAAGGGGAATGGGGTGGGTGGAAGTCCTGCGCCAGGGGCATATTGTCAACTATTTCACCGACGTTATATCCTTGAAACCTTTCCGGTGCTAGGATGGTTTTTATTGTTGATTCAATGACCTCATAGAGTTCATCCCTCGTTCCGTGGAAATTCCACCGCCGCAATACGTCGTGGCATATTGTGCCAATTATTGCCGCATGGTTTTGATGAGGGACTTCGGGGCGATCTTCAATAAAGACGGGTGACACGTCGTGTCCTGCCGCCTCTTTTTCTGCAATGCTTGATGGAGAGACAAAAAGCAATGACTGTTCTGCCCGGTTCATCGCCGCCTCCCGTTCCTTCCATACATCCCTGAACGCCGTCCAATCGATATCCCATTTCTTTGGTTCCGGCGGCTTTAGCGGGCGGCGTGTTCCATCAAACCTGAAATGTTCGACACATATTTCGATATCTTTCAGAGGGTTTTTTACGGCCATGCCGGAGGCCGTGTTTGATCCTTCTTTATTTTCCCATTGTGTGGCCGGGATGTTTTCAGTTGCTTTTATGTCGCCTTGCGATAGGGCGGTCGCTTCGCCCAGGCGTATACCCGCAACGTCCCTTACCGCGCGGGCGATAAGCCCCATATATGACTTGTCGTCGTCCTTCAGGGAACCCGTGAGGATCAGGCGTTCCTTGGCGCGGGTCATGGCTACGTACAAAACCCGTTTTTCTTCTTCCCATGAACGCTCATTCAGCTTTTCTTCGATGATAATGCTCTGGAGGTTCCTTGCCTGCCGGTTCCCGCTGCCGATTACGACGCCAGTGGTTGCGGTTGACCAATCAAAGACGGCAGAGTCTATTGTCTCGGCGCTGTTTCTCACTTCGCCGTGCAGATTACCCAGGAACACGATGGGGAATTCCAGCCCCTTTGACTTGTGGATAGACATAATCTTTACGACGTCCAATGTCTCATCGGAAAGAGGGCTTTCTCCCTCTTCCCTGGCGTCCTTTATCCGCCGCCCGATACGATCAATAAAGGTTTTTAGTGAAACGCCCTCGGTCTGTTCCATGTCGCACCCCATCTGATAGAGCTTCCAGACGTTGGACAATTTTTGCTCGCCATGCCAGGCACTGGCGGTAATCTCGGCAAGATGGGTATTATCCATAATCTCCGTTATGAGTTGAGAAACGGGGATTATCCCTGCGCGTGCGTGCATTTTTTGCAGGAAACGGTAAAAAGCACCCATCGCTTTTCCCAAATCTGAAGGCGTTTCCTCTATCGCAGCATCCCGTCCTTCTCCGATAGAATTTGAAGGAGCGGCGGGTTCGTTTACGTCGGTTGTGGTATTGAGGCCTGCGGTGAATGCGTCAGGAACGTCCTTACGGTAGTCGAGGAGGTCGTGCATCTGAAGCTCGTATATCTCGCGGTCGGTCAAGCCCACCAGGGCTGAGCGTAAGACACCCATCAGCGCAATCTTGTCATGCGGGTTCTCTATTATGCGCAAGAGGTTGATAAAATCGAGTACCTCCTGCGTGGTGTAGAAATACTTCTCACCTTCCACAATGTACGGGATTCCGTACCTCTTAAATGCCTCAATGTATGGCTTAAGCTGGGTAAACGCCCGCAGAAGCAAGGCAACGTCCCGGTATTGAAGCTTCCGCATCTCACGCCGGTTTTCAGCAGCTTCAATGTCCTCGTTATTCACATGGCTTGAGATCCATCGCGCAATCCATTCGGCCTCCGCCTCCCTTGCATCGGCGGCCTTGAGTCCTTTTCCTGCCTCATCGGAGACCAAGACCATTTCCACCTTCTGGTAAGGATGTGCCTTAGGCCGATGGGCGTGGATGGGGATATAACAGGGTTGCAGTCCGGGCTGCTCCACCATGATTTTTCCCTGAAACAACTGGTTTACCACCTCGGTAATGCCGGAATGGCTCCTGAAGTTTTCCTGTAGTTTTAACGTGTCGTCCGTGCCGCAGACCTGCTTTGTGACCATCTCGTAGGCCTCAATATCCGCCCTGCGAAAGGCATAGATGGACTGTTTGGGGTCGCCCACGATAAAAAGCTTGCCAGCCTCAAGCGCCACCTTCCTGACGTCACCGCTGTAGTGGCCTAATGCCTCTGAAAGGAAGAGGACGATTTCGTATTGCACGGGGTCGGTATCCTGAAATTCATCCACCAGTATCGTCCGAAACTCGTCTTTCAGTTTTTCACGGATGTGCCGGTATTCCTTGTTTTGCAGCAGGTTTCTGGTGAGAATGAGCAGTCCGTCAAAAGAGACGTAACCTTGTGAGGTATATTTCTGGCGAAATGCCTTTGCGAATGGGAGGACGAGCGCCGTTACGGTTTTCACAAAAGGGTCATCGACGGTCTTTAATTTCTTGAGGAGGACATGGCTCTTCTTTACCAGCGCCTGCGCGGACGCAAACCCTTCGTCCGTCCAACCCACTTGTGCCTTCGACTCCTTATCAAGGTCGTACTCCACGGAATCCAGGTAGCCGAGGCCTTGCGTCTTTATTGCGTCGAAAATCTTCAATAGCTCCCGTAATTGCGTGAGCAGGTTGTTGTTGGGCTTTTCACAGCAGGCGGTGACTTCAAGGATTTTTCGGGAAAGCGGGTTTATCAGAGAATCAATACCCGGGTGGCGTGATAGCTCAGCCGCATTTTCTTGCTGACGGACGGCAGATGAAGGCACGCGCGATTGCGGATTGGCAAGGGCGTCCTCGGCTGATGGCTGGCTTTGCACACGTTGATGACCTATTTTTACGTGATCATCTGCGCCAGAAGTGAGAGAATCAAGGGGGATGATAAATTCCGATAATCGTTTTGCCAATGTTTTGACCGAGTCAAGGTCTAGCCGACTGAGTACCTCCTTCCAGACTGCCGCATGGGAAGAGTCTAAGGCCAGTTCCACCTCCAGCCATTCCGTCCATTCTTTATCGAACATTTCATCAAACAGATCACCCGCATCAACAGTAAACCCCGGCGTAACGCCCGACTCCAGCGGGTACAGGCGCAACACGTGCGCGGCAAATCCGTGGATGGTGCCAATGATGGCCTTATCCATGTCTTCAAGCGATATCCTTGCGCGACGTTCTATCTCGCGATAGGTGGTCTGGTAGGTATCGCGGAGGTGGGCGATAAAACCCTCCACCTTTTCCTTCGCCCCTTCATTATTTCCATTGATAACCGCAACGATCTTTTCCAATTCCGCCACGAGCCGTATCTTCATATCGCTCGCCGCCTTTTCGGTAAAGGTCATGGCGACTATCCTGCGGATGGGGCTCTCTTCCCCCTGGAACCGCCTATGCCCCAGCAACAAGTGCAGAATCCTATTCACCAGGATCGTAGTCTTACCGGTTCCAGCGCCGGCCGTTACAACGATGTTTCTCTCCAGTTCGGATACGGCAAGGACTCTTATGTCGTCATCAATCGGTTTTGGCATGGGTTTGTTATTTTTCCAATTGTTAGTATCAAAAATCTGACTTGTTTGGCGGTATCATAATTTCCATCAAGCCATACACTTGGTGGCATAGGCATCTTGCCTGTGCTTTTGTGATCGGCGCTTTATTATAGAGAAGCCACTGGAAATATCAATATAAATCAGGGTTCTGGCTGCAAGCCAGAACTTATTAGGAGTTAGTATTTTTAGGTTTGTATTTGGTTTTCTGTAACGTGGGTGATGCACGTTATTATGGCCATTGGTTGAAGAAAAGGCTTTGAAGAACCGACATGGGTTTGAGAAGAAGGACTTGGAGATGCTGTCGGAGGTATCGAATTTAAAGCGGTTCTAAAATACCAGACCGTCATCATTCGAAAAGGAGGTTTTGTAACTCTTGTAACTTCAAGGCGTTATGGTGGAGGCGGCGGGAATCGAACCCGCGTCCCTGGACAGATCAATATAGGTTTCTACGTAAATAGTCTATTTTTTGGGATCTCGCCGCGCAGAACTCCAATAGACAGGATTTCCTGCAGCCAGCCCGGTTAAAGTTTCATTTTAGTTTCCACCAGGCCGGAAAACCAAACTAACCTGCTTTGTGACGTTTCATTCACTTCGCAGGTAAAATGAATGAAACGTGGCTGTTAATTAAGCAGCCATTGCCATTGGATATTCGGCATTTAAATCATTTGTCAGGTTTTTAATGAGGCCGCCCGACGCCCTCAATACGCCACCTATACCTCAACTAATCCGGTCGAATCCTTTCGCCCCCTTATATTTCTAACAACACATAACAAAATACATTATATCAACCAAAGCCTTAAAAAGCAATTCATCAATAATGTTATTTGTACACTATTCGCTCTTTCCCATCTTTTCCATGCAGGATATACGACCTTTACATATTACCCGTTTATTTGTTACATTATTAGATATTAGTGATCGAAATAAATTTATCGAAATGACTTTGGGAAACTACCGCAAAATACTTCTGTACACGGTAGAACAAATTATGTCCCTAAATTTACCGTTACAAAGCAAAAACGACTTGAAAGCCTTATAAATACCGGTTCTCAAGGCGATTTACTATCTGTGTTATTTCTCTTATGTCGTACTTACGCCGTACCTTTTTTACTGGCCTACCGCCTGCTTGACGTTCCTGCCTGTGGTTACTACATGGCTGTTTAGTGCCTGGATAGCTCTTTGCTTGCTATCAAGACCGGTATGAGAATACTTTTGAAGCATACCAAGACTTGAATGCCCGGTCATGCCCATCACCGTTACCGCCCCAATGCCTAAATCGGATTGCATGATACTTGCAAAGGTGTGTCTGAGATTGTGGAAGGTGAACCCATCAATACCCAAGTCCTTAAATAGGCGGCTGAAATGCTTGCTGAATTCAGTAACAACATTGCGGGTTATTTCTCTACCATAAAGCACTCTTGCGCCCGTCGAATGCGTCCTGTATGCCTCTAATGCGGTTCTTAAACAGTCTGACAGTGGTATATCAAAGGTCTTGCTTGTCTTACTCTGGAATATATGGATTATCCCTTTGCCGAAGTCAATATCGCCCCATGTCAGGCTTAACACCTCATTTAACCGCATACCGGTGAACAAACTGGCCAGTATCATCAAACGGTCTTTGCCTTCGGGCATGTCCAGGATAGTCGCTATTTCATCGCCGGATAATACCCGGTCTTTAACCTGCGAAATCTTCAATCGCTTCACCTTTTGGCACGGGTTTATGTCAATTATGCCCTCGTTAATCGCCGTAGAAAAGAGATGCGATAGAATGCCAATATCAACGTTGATGCTGCTGTCCTTTACCCGGTCTTGCTCTTTGCGCTGGATGCGGTATTTCTCCACGATAAAGGGCGTAATCTTGTCAAGCTGATGTCCACCAAGATACCTTACCAGCACGCCCACCGCCCGCCTTTTCATGACAAAGGTGTTTTCTTTTGCGCCTTTATGTAGTTCCAGGTACTCCTTTGCATATTCCGCAAGCGTAGGCACAGCCTTCTTTTTAGGTAATTTCAACTGACCGCGCTCCCTGTCTGATATAAACAGGGTTAACCGCTTTTCTGCATCGCTCTTGTTTCTGATATCCTTGAACGTCAATGATTGCCACTGCTTGCTATCATCGAAAAACTCAATGCACCAAGTGCCACAAGCTCGATACTCACCACTTGCGCGCCTGGGAGTCTCAGGGCATTGTCTCGAACGCCTGCCAGTGCATTGGATAGGCTTGCATTGATTGAAGTATTTACGGTATCTTACTGCCATTGTTCACCGCCTTTAAATGGTTTTAAAAGGATTACAAGCCCAAAGACTTGCGCTCATCTTCTGTCATTCCTATAATTTTTGCCCCCGGCGCGTAAATCAATGCCTTTGCTATTGCATCAAGCCGCGCCTGCCTATCATCTCTACCCGGCAACCAAGCCGTATACCCACCGCCGAAATCCCCCGATACCCGTATCCGATTGTCTGCCAAAATTATTTGTCGCTCTTGTTTCTTCACGCGGTACCACCTTTCCAACAAAAAAGGCAACAAGCCGAAAGTGGGATAGCACCTTCAGCCGTTGCCTTTTGTTGCCCAGGTATCCCCAGGCAAATATATCATAGCGTCTATCCACGCTGATATCATTTTGGTACGTACTACCGTATCGTTAAACCGTTGTCAAGTCTTTTATGTGTTTTTACCTTTTGCTTTCCTTCTTTACGTGTTATAATGTGTTTTATGACAGAGAAACAAAAGAATAACCTTGCTAAATTCTTTTACGATATCGCTAAGATTGATTTTGCTGCTTTGGTTGTAGCGCAGTTTGCAAATCCAACTAACCTGAAATACTGGATATTGATTGTCGGGATAATAGCAACTGTAATCCCGATTTTTGTTGGCCTCGCCCTTGATAAACAGGAGATAGAAAAATGACAGGACTTGGAATTATTTACGCCGTAGTAATTGTTGGCTGTCTGGCTTTTCTTGCCTGGATTAAATACACAGAAAAACACTCAAAGCGTTCTCATTAAAACCCCGTCCACATTTTGGCTTAGTAAAAAGGGGTAGCCCAACATGGACAATTTAAGTATTTTCCTACTCTTAGTTTTCGATATCACCTTAATAGGTTTTGGTATCGCTTATTTCCAGGATTACCGCCAAAAACACTCAAAACAGCCTCATTAAAACCCCATTTCGTAACGTTCTGGGTGGTTTATACCGGCGCAGAAAGGAATGACAATGGATTCGCTAACAAGGAAATCATCCACCTGGAACGGATAGAATCTCATAGGTTCATCCCCGGAAATAAAACCTTCTGTATTTTTCTTGCTTCAAAATTTGTCCAAAGACATTCAATCGTAACCGGCTTTGATTCCCCCGAATACGCTTTGCTACTGCCTTTGAATGACTCGAAGGTGTATTTGTTCCAGCCCGTGTAAAGGCCATCGTATAAAGCGTCCTGGTAGTGAGAAATCAGAACCTTGCCCTTTGCGTCGTTGAGCATCCTTGCAAGGGCGTAGTGGTCTGCGTACGCAAAATCTCCCTTACCGTAATAGCCTTCCGTGTTCAGGTAAGGCGGGTCACAATAAAACAGGGTTCCCGGTGAATCATAACGCCTGATACATTCCTGATAATCCAGGCATTCAATGGTGACACCCCGAAGCCTTCCGGCGATTCCTTCCAAGCCATCAGTGGCATTGAAATAACTTTGCGCTGGGTTCCTGCCAGTCGTGGAAGGCACCGCAAAACCACCACTTTTTTGGTCTCCAGAAAACGTTAAACGGTTTAAGTAAAAAAATTCAGCAGCGGATTGCACAGAGTCACCGGGAATAATGCCTTGCTTCCACCGGGTTCGAATCTCTTGCCACAACGCCCTTGCATAGGGCATAAAGGCCAGCCTATCAACCAACGCTTGCCGCTTCTCCGGCTCTTGGATAACCTGGAAAAACCCTATCAGATGGCAGTCTGTGTCATTAAGGATTTCCACCGCCGAAAGTGTCTTACCAAAGAGTAAATGTGCCGCGCCTGCAAACGGTTCAACGTAGACCTTATGCGGTGGTATCTTTCCGGCCAGCCATGAAACAAGGTAGCTCTTGCCCCCGATTCTTGTAATCGGACTTTTTAAGCACCCGGTAATCATGGTTTAACTTTCATGCCCCTTTCCGTCACACCCGGTATCCGTTAACCAATTGTCGATAACAACCTTTTTAAATCGAAGCAATTTGCCAACGTGAGCATGAGGTATTTTCCCTTGCATCGAAAGGTTATAA
>JACVXV010000214.1 GCA_015661205.1 Candidatus Brocadiaceae bacterium | reverse complement strand
CACTCATTATCACAACAAAGGAAGGATTGGCAAAGGTAATAACGACAACTATCCAATTCAATCCCTCGTGCTATGGCTTTTCGCTGGCACAAGGGACGATGGTGGATTCTGCCAATATACCGAGTATCACTTTTGTCCCTCATGATGGGAGCTATTCCCTATGCGCTTATGATACAAAAGCGATTCCCATCCTTGTCAAAATATTTCGTATACTTCCTGATGATGGAGAGTTTTTCATTTTGTGCGTGCTGTTTTGCGACGGGGCGCTGCTGTTGCTGTTTCTCCATGAATTCGCCGCGCGCCGCTAGCACCTCTGCCTCCGTCACCAGGGTTTTTCCGCGCTGACGGGCAAGCGTCTCCACCTTTTCGCGCACAGTCTTTTGCACGAAAGGCGGCACCTTTTCCAAGAGCAGCGATGCGGACTCCTCCCACTTCACACTATCCCCCCTAAAACAAAAATGCCACAATACACTATTGCGGCACGTAATGTAACAGAAACGGTAATATATCTTAAAACAAGCGAGGCACGGCCTCAGTCCGGCAAAAAGATATCGGATTTTCTACGCCAGGCACTCGTATGTGAGTGTCAGGCGTAAAGAGCCACGAAACGGTTTTCAATTATATTGGTAAAAAAAAGGATTGTCAAAGTAAAATTTAGTATGGCGTATGTACGGGTATCTACGTCCTATTTCATATTGACACAACCCATCCAGAGTTGGACACGGTGCTGCTGTTGCTTTCATAAAGGGTTTCGAAATATCAAAGATAAATGTATTACGCATCACTGAAATAGACGAGAATTTGGTCAAAAACTTATTTATCAAATACAGCGACAAAAAATTCAGTTTTACTGACTGTACCAGTTTTGCACTCGTTGATAGATATGCAATAAATGCGGTCATGAGCCTTGATGAACACTTCGGTCAATACAGATACAAACACGCTATGATGCACCTCTTATTAAAATAAAAGGGGAAAAATATACGGATGCAGCAATCGAGAGGGTTCTTTGCGCATAGCTACCAGCTTCCGCTGGCGCCTCCGCCGAAGGAACTCCCGCCGCCAAACCCACTGGAGCTTTTGCCCATGGTGAGTAGTTTTAACAGGAAGAGGAAGAGCATGGCCGCTATCCCGAAAAATGCCCAACCCCACCCGGTATTTCCCGACCTTATGCAAGAGATGCCGGCAAAAATGCACACAATAATAAGCACGCCGATTATGATGTGCCATTTGTAAAAGGCAAACCAGGATATCTTTTTAGTCGTGTTTTCTATAACCCCGCGAGCGCCCTCAAGGATGCCACGGCTGTAGTCGCCCGTCTTGAAATACGGAACCATTAACCCATCGACAACCTGCTTCATAGCCGCATCGTAGGCACTGCCATACCCGGCGCCAAGCTCTATCCGGCATTTCCGGTCTTCAACCGACACCAATATCAACACGCCGTTATTCGCCCGCTTGTGGCCTATTCCCCACGTATTGAAGAGGTTGGTAGTAAAGGATTCTATGGAGGCGTCTGCCGTTTGGTAGGCATTAATGGAGGGAATGGTGACCACAACCGCCTCAATGCCGGTCTGGTATTCAAGGTTTTTGAACATGGTGCGGATTTGTTCCGCGTCCGGGGCATTCAATACCTGGGCGAAGTCATTAACGTAATCGTCCGCAGGCTCAGGATAACTCCCCTGCCCACGCGCAATGATTGCGGACGAGAAAATGGCGCAGATAACGGTCAGGTACAAAATGGCGGCGCGTGATAACAAGCGTTGTTTCATTCCGGCTTTCCTTCTGTAGCGTAAGAAATTGCATCCGGCAATTCGTTTTTGTCCTGTCTTTGATGGGGGAAGAACATTGCCAACTGCGCCCCGATATCCTTGATGCCTTCGACCAGCCCTGCGGTGAAAAGCCCTTTGCGGAAGTGTTCCTGCACGGTGTCCTTGACCTTGTTCCAGAATCCGTCCGGCACTTTTTTATTAATCCCGTCATCGCCGAGTATGGCAAACTTCTTGTTTTCCAGGAAAAGCACAAACAACGTCCCGTTATGAAGCGCCGTGTTGCGCATGCCGAGGGACTCAAATGCCTTTCTGGTCAGCGCCATCGTGTCTTTCCCGGCCTTCCGTTCGATACGTACCCTGATTTCTCCGGACGTGCGCGATTCCGCCTCGCAAATTGCCGTTAATATCCGTTTTTCATCATTCGGCGTGAAAAAGCCTTTTAGCGTTTTCATGAGTTTATGGCCTAAAATAAACGGTGAAGTTAGTGATTTTCTACGTTTTGGTTGAATAATGAAGTGAGGCCGGCTATTTTGCGGGGTTGTTTTTAGCCAGCTTCTTAATGGTGTTGTACATTTCCGGTAGTTTCTTGATCAATACCTGCACACGCTTTTCATCGTTAATCGACTTGGCGGGAGAACCCCATACGATGGAACCGGGTTCCAGGCTCTTGTAGACGTTGGAGCCGCCGCCGATGATGCAGTTGTCTCCGATGGTGGCGTGGTCGGTAACGCCGACGTCTTCCGCGATCATAACGTTTTTCCCGATCCTGGCGCTGCCCGCAATTTTAGCATACGCTATGAGCATGGAATTGTCACCTATGGTAACATTGTGGGCGATGTGTGAGTGGTTGTCAATTTTTACACCATTCCCGATAACCGTTTTATCCAGGGCGGCGCGACAGATCGTTACCATAGCGCCTATTTCGGCGTCGTCCCCTATCTCTACGCTTCCGATTTGAGGTATCTTTACATGCTTGCCCTCTACGGGCAGATAGCCGAAACCGTCGTCGCCGATAACGCTATTCGAGTGGATAACGACTCGCTTCCCACAGGTAACGTCCTCCCGGATGGTGACGTTGGCATGGATAACAGAGCCGTCCCCGATACAACTGCCTTTTCCTATGAAGGCGTGTGGATAAACGACGACATTGTTTCCTAGCTTTACACCATCATCGATAACGACATAAGCGCCGATGGAACACCCTTCTCCAACAACGGCCTGTTTACTGATAACCGCCGTCGGATGGGTACCCGGAGGGCGCGCATACCGCTCCCCGGCAATAACGCCCATAAACCTGGTAACGGCCATGAAAGGGTTTTCTACGGCGATTTGCGGTTTTTTGATGGACGGGATTTCACGGGGAGTAACGATTGCAGATGCTTGTGACGATACGGCGTAGGAGACCAGGGAGTCGTTCTTGATAAAGGTGATATCGCCTTCCTTTGCCAATTCCACGCTGGCGATACCCGTAATAAGCGTATCCCCGTCTCCGATAATTTTTCCACCGATTATGGCTTGAATTTGGTTGAGCGAATATTTCATCAGAACACCGGATGATATGCTATCCTGACCAGCGAGGCACAGCCCCGTACCGGTAAAAAATACTGGATTCTTGATGCTGGAACGTGAATTATTTTGTAAAAATACACCAAAGTTTTTTTTAATTATCTATTGTTTCCCGCATGTGCTCAGCGCCTAATGCGATGAACGCCTTCCATTCCGGCAATAGTATCGTATCAAAACGGTAAGTTGCTGTCAAATGAACTTTTATATTGCCAACGGTGCTTGCAAAGGAAATGATGCTTAGTATTTTTGGGACTAAATGGATTTTGTTCTTTCATAATTATGTGGAAACATTAGAATTCTATTGACTCATAAAAACTGAGTTGATATACTCTATCCTTTCCTATGGGCGATTAGCTCAATCGGCTAGAGCACTTGCCTTACAAGCAAGGGGTTATAGGTTCGAGTCCTATATCGCCCACCATATTCTACAAGGGTTTCAGGCCATTGACCCTTTCCGGTTTTCACCTACTGTAGTCAAATCGTAGTCAACTTTATCCAAAACCTCGATTCCTTCTCTTAAACTCTCCGGGCAATGATGTGCATAACGCTGGGTCATGGTTGTGTTAAGATGCCCTAACAATTTTGATATTTTGTAAATATCAATGCCCTTTTGCGCTAACCGGGTCGCAAAGGTCGTAGGTCGTGGAAATGAAAATCCTGGATTCCTGCCTTCTCTAAAGCAGTATTAAAAGCCTTTCTGAGATTATGCCGGTCAATCTTGGTTATCTCACTACTCAGGAAAACAAGGTCGCTTTTAAGATGCCTTACTTTCGCCCTTTCCATTAAAACGCCCAGGGCAATTTGATTTAATGGCAACGTCCGGGGTTTCCCGTTCTTTGTCTCTTGTATGATGATGTTTTACGGAACAAATCAACCCGACTCCATTGAAGGGAAAGCAACTCGTCTTGACGTAAACCAGTGTGTAAGTCGAAAAGGATAATCTCTTTCAACCATTGTGGAGAATTATCCAGCAACCTTTTTTCGTCTTCACCGGTCAACCAGCGGTCTCGCCCGCTATTCTCCTTTTCCCGTGATACTTTCAGGACTGGATTTTCCTTCACCCACTCCCATTCTTTGACGCAAAGACTAAATGCCTTTGAGAGCATTGAAAGACTTCTGTTGATGCTAGGCACACCCCCGCTCGATTCCTTTCGCGCTTGTTTGTAATCGGTAATCTTTTTGGAACTAATTTCAAACAGAACCATATCACCAAAAAAACCTGAAAGATGCTTTAGCGACGCACCGTAAAGAACCCTTGTGTTCTCTGAAACCTTCGATGCGTGTTCCTTCATAAACTTTTGCATCAATTCTTGAAACGTTCGGCGTTCACCCTCAAGCCTGTCGAAAAATTTGCCCTCAACAAGTTCCGTTCTAAGCTTGGCTTCAATGCTTTTTATTGTTTGTTTCAAGGCTTCGCTGAATTTTCCTCCCCCGGTGTCTGATACACGTCCACCATATCCCATCACGTTTATACATGCCCTTCTCCTTTCCCATGATTGGAACATGTCTTTATGACTGTATTGTGAATTATATACGCTTCAG
>JACVXV010000078.1 GCA_015661205.1 Candidatus Brocadiaceae bacterium | reverse complement strand
AACCGACGTCAACGTTGTCTTACCATGGTCCACATGCCCTATCGTCCCCACATTCACATGCGGCTTCGTCCTCTTAAATATTTCCTTCGCCATCGCACAAACCTCCGATTTTAACCGTTAAATCCATAATTTATGCAACACCACTACTTGCCTTTGCCGGCGCCGGCCTATACTCTAATGGCTCCATGCTAAATGTTCCCCTGCCCTGAGTAATTGACCTTAATACGGTAGAGTAACCAAACATCTCAGCAAGCGGCACATCTCCCTTAATTATTCTAAGTACCCCGCGCGTACTCATTTCAAGAATATTCGCCCTGCGACTGTGGATTTCACTTATTACATCACCCATATATTGTTCAGGAACAGCAATTTCTATAGACATTATCGGCTCAAGCAAGATAGATTTTGCCATCTCTACACCTTTTCTCAAAGCAATACTTGCCGCCGTGTAAAATGCTAAATCAGAGGAGTCAACAGGATGGGTAGAACCATCGAACACCGAAACTTTTATATCAATAAGAGAATATCCTCCCGCCACGCCGGCATTAGCCGTTTCACGGATACCTTTTTCACAGGATCTTACAAATTGCTTCGGTATTTTACCGCCCTTTACAGCATCAACAAAGGTCACCGGTTCTTCACCCTTAAATGGCTCCAAGGTAATCCAAACATGACCGAACTGTCCATGACCACCAGTCTGTTGAACAAATTTCCCTTCGACCTCAACCTTTTTGCCGATCGTTTCCCTATATGACACCTTCGGCGCCCCAACATTCGCGTCCACCTTGTATTCACTCAGCATTCTGTTCTTAATGACTTCCAGGTGCAACTCACCCATCCCGGAAATGATCATCTGCCCAGTATCCTTATCCATGCGAACTTTAAACGTCGGATCTTCCTTTGCCATCTTGGCAAGAGCTGCACCAAGTTTTTCTTTTTCAACCTCTGTTTTAGGCTCAATCGCCATCGATATCACGGTTTCCGGAAAATCCATCTTTTCGAGTACAATAGGGCGATCCGGGTCACTTAGTGTATCACCCGTAACTGTATACTTCAAACCAATTACTGCGCCAATATCACCCGCACGAAGTTCATCAATCTGCTCCCTGGTATTTGCATGCATCTTATAGATACGGCTGATTAGTTCTTTTTTGTCTTTACCAGAATTTATCACCCTAACACCTGCAGCAATTTTGCCTGAATAAACCCTGATAAATGTCAAGTCACCGTGCTTGTCAGACGCAATTTTAAAGGCAATCGCACTAAATGGCTCTTCGGGAAATGGCTTTCTTGATGTCTCCTCGTCTGTATAAGGATTAATACCTGCAACAGATTTCCTATCAAGTGGTGACGGCAAATAACTGCAAACCGCGTCAAGGAGCGGTTGTACACCCTTTTTCTTAAATGCCGAACCACACATCACCGGAACCATCTTTAGATTTATGGTTCCTTCGCGTATAGCCCTAGATATCTCTTCATTACTGATCGCTTCACCCGTTATAAATTTTTCGGTTAGCCAATCCACCTGCTCAGCTATCCCTTCTATCATTTTTTCGCGCTGCGCCTCAGCTTCTTTTCTGTGTTCTTCAGGGATTTCTTCTATAGAATAATTGATACCCAGCTTATCTATATCGTCCGAGTAAACGTATGCTTTCATGTTTATCAAGTCTATAACGCCCTTGAACCCTTGCTCTTTTCCCAAAGGCAACTGGATAGGGATACCCTTCATTCCTAAACGTTCATTAATTTCACCAACTACCTTTAGAAAATCAGCCCCAACACGGTCCATTTTATTCACAAAACATATTCTTGGCACATGATATTTATCCGCCTGTCGCCAAACCGTTTCAGACTGAGCCTCGACACCTCCAACACCGCAAAAAACACAGACTGCTCCATCTAAAACCCTTAAAGAGCGTTCTACTTCGGCGGTAAAATCCACGTGCCCCGGCGTATCAATCAGATTAAATTTATAATCGTTCCATTCACATGACGTTGCGGCTGCGGTGATGGTTATCCCTCGCTTTTGCTCTTCCTCCATCCAGTCCATCACGGCAGTGCCTTCGTGAACCTCTCCCATTTTATACGATTTACCCGTATAATAAAGAATACGTTCAGACGTAGTCGTCTTACCAGCGTCTATATGCGCTGCGATACCAAAATTCCTCACTTTTTCAATGTTCATACTCGTTAAACTTCCCTATACTAAAATTTTGACCATGCAAAGTGTGCGAAGGCCTTATTTGCCTCAGCCATTTTATGCGTATTTTCACGCTGCGTTATGGCTGCGCCTTGTTTTTTATATGCGTCTACCAGTTCGTCTGCCAATCTTTGGCACATCGGACGTCCCTTTTTCGCCTTAGCAGCGCCGATAATCCATCGAACCGCCAAAGCAACCTGCCGCTGTTTTGGCACTTCCACAGGTACCTGATAAGTCGCACCACCAACACGCTTCGACCTTACCTCGACCAAGGGTTTCACATTATTTAACGCCGTTTCAAACATCTCCAACGGTTCAACGTCAGAAAGCTTTTTTTCTACAGCGCTCATCGCATCGTAAAACACCCGTTCTGCCACACTCTTCTTCCCTTTTCTCATAAGGGAATTGACGAACTTTGACACCAGTTTGCTTTTATATTTTACGTCCGGTTGTAAAAATATTTCAGTGCTTCTATACGCAAGTGCCATATACTACGTTTCTCCTTCGCTAAAACCTATTTGGGGGTCTTTGTCCCATATTTGGAACGAGAGCGCCTTCTGCCATCAACACCAGCACAGTCCAACGTCCCTCGAATGATGTGATATTTAACACCAGGAAGGTCTCTCACACGCCCACCCCTTACCAGAACAATTGAATGTTCTTGCAAATTGTGACCTTCGCCTGGAATGTACGCTGTTACTTCTCTGCCATTCGACAATCGTACCCTAGCAACTTTTCTCAAAGCAGAGTTCGGCTTTTTGGGCGTTCTTGTCATCACCTGTAAACAAACACCTTTCCTCTGCGAACATTTCTCTAAGTCAGGGCTTTTACTTTTAGTGCTTAAGCCCACTCTTCCCTTCCTGATCAACTGATTTATCGTTGGCATATTTCAACTACTCCTTATTATACCGATGTAACGAGTTCTTTGTTTTCTGATTCTTCATTCACTTTTGCAGCTTCAATTTTTGTTGGCATCGCAGACAACGCGTTGTACAACTTGTATCCCGTACCAGCAGGCACTAAATGTCCAAGAATGACGTTCTCCTTTAAGCCTACAAGGTGATCCGTCTTCCCTTCGAGCGCGGCCCTTGTTAACACCTTAGTTGTTTCCTGGAACGAAGCGGCAGATATAAAGCTATCTGATTGTAACGATGCCTTAGTTATGCCTAACAACAATGGTTTCGCCGTTGCCGGTTTTCCGCCCTTGTCAATAATTTTTACGTTTTCCGCTTTGAACTTAAACTTATCTATTACCTGACCAGGCAGGAAGTTCGTATCACCTACGTCATCAACCTTTACCTTTCTTAGCATCTGTCCAATTATTATCTCAATATGCTTATCATCAATCGGTACGTTCTGCGAACGGTACACATTCTGAACCTCTTTGAGCATGTAGGTCTGCAACTCTTCCTCACCACTAATTCTTAAAATATCCTGCAATATGAGAGGCCCTTCCACCAGCGGTCCACCAGCCTTAACGTGATCTCCCCTGTGTACCTTTAAGTGTTTGCCCCTCGGCACCAGGTGCTCAATCTCCATACCGGATTCTCCCCGGACTATAATCGTACGCTTTCCGCGCCGCTTCTCGCCTACTTCCACGTTACCTTCAATTTCACTTATAACAGCTGGCTCTTTCGGTTTCCTAGCTTCAAATATCTCGGCAACCCTCGGCAAACCACCTGTAATATCCTCTGTTCTCGATATTTCACGAGGCGTTTTAGCCAACAACGTGCCTGCGGTAACATACTCACCTTCATCAACCTCAACATGCGCCTTTTCTGGAATAGGGTATAGCCCTAAAATCTTGCCGGTGTTATCTTCGATTATGATCTGAGGATGCAAATCACCTTTGTGCTCCATAATCACTTTTCGCTTAACCCCCGTTGATACATCAGACTCCTGTCTTACCGTTTTGCCCAGCACGATATCTTCAAACCGTATTTTTCCGGCCATCTCGGTCAAAATCGGTATCATGTGAGGATCCCATCTGGTAAGCACTTGCTGGGCTATAACGGTATCGCCTTCCTTAAAAAATATTTCAGCACCCAAGAGAACCGTATGCTTGTCTATTTGCCTTCCTTTCGCATCAATTAGCAGTATTTCGCCGCTCGCGTTGATTGCGACATTCTTCCCCTGCGGATTTTTGACCACATGCAATCCGCTATATTTTACTACGCCACCCCTTTTTGCCTTGACCTCAGATTCCTCCACGGAGCGAGTTGCCGTACCACCAATGTGGAACGTTTTCATGGTTAGCTGTGTTCCTGGCTCTCCTATGGACTGCGCAGCAATAATCCCTACCGCCATGCCCTGCTCAACGGCCTTTCCTCTTGACAGATCCATCCCGTAACAGTTCACACAAAGTCCAAGCGACATTTCACAAGTCAAAGCTGACCTAACTTTTATTTTTTCATATCCCAATGCTTCAATCTTCTTAGCTTTTTCTTCCGTGATGAGCTCATTCTCTCTTACAATAACCTCATCTTTCACCAAATCTACTATGCTATTCCTTGCTACACGCCCTGTGATAATCTTGCTCAGCGGAACCTCGATTTTTTCACCGCGATACACGACACTTTTGGTAATACCATTCTTAGTACCACAATCGTCCGAAGTAATAACGACATTCTGGGCAACATCCGCCAGCTTTCTCGTCAAATATCCGGAATCAGCAGTTTTAAGCGCCGTATCTGCCAAACCTTTTCGAGCGCCATGAGTGGAGCTAAAATACTCTAGTACACCAAGACCTTCTCTGAAGTTTGCTTTAATGGGTGTTTCGATGATCTTACCTGAAGGTTTCGCCATCAATCCGCGCATGCCTGCCAACTGCCTTAACTGCTGTGAACTACCCCTCGCGCCCGAGGCCGACATAATATACACGGGATTCAAATACGGCTTTCCATCCCTAATATCATTTTTCAACTCACTCAACATTTCCTCAGCAACCCGTTCACCGGCATACGTCCAAGTATCTATGATCTGATTATATCTTTCACCCTCGGTTATAATCCCTTTCCGGTAAAGCTTTTGTACCTTCTCAATTTCTTCTTGGGTTTTATCAATAATCTCTTGCTTCTTTACAGGCATTTTCACATCACTGATTGCGAAAGAAAGACCTGCCTTCGTACACTCCTTGAAGCCGATTTCTTTGATATCGTCCAGCAAAACGATGGTCTTTTCCCTGCCCAGTAACTTATAACAATCCTGAATTATTTTACTAATACCCTTCAAGTCCAGAGTATAATTATAAAATGGCATTCCAGTCGGTAATATACCGTTTAAAACAACGCGACCAACCGTAGTCTTGCATAAGCCGGTGTTTAACTCTTCGGTGCCCTGCTTATCTTTGATGATCTTTGAATGCTTCAGTCTAATTTCAATTCTTGTATGTAAACGAACCTTCTTCACAGCCAACGCATAGATAACCTCTTCATAACCGCTAAATTTCCCGATTACATAATCAGGGGCATCCTGTACTGTTGTAGTTAGATAATAACAACCTAAAACGATGTCCTGCGTAGGGGTGATAATCGGTTCGCCTGAAGCCGGAGAAAATATGTTATTAGTTGAAAGCATGAGCGTGACCGCCTCAGCCTGCGCCTCGATAGAAAGGGGCAAGTGAACGGCCATCTGATCACCATCAAAATCTGCATTAAATCCGCGGCAAACGAGCGGATGAAGTTTTATAGCATTTCCTTCAACAAGAATCGGTTCAAATGCCTGTATACCCATCCTATGCAATGTCGGTGCTCTGTTAAGAAGAACGGGATGTCTTTTTACTACCTCTTCGAGGATATCCCACACTTCCTTGTCCTTACGCCCCAACATCTTCTTTGCACTCTTAATCGTATCCGCAAGACCTAATTCCCTCAGTCTTCTGATTATGAATGGCTGAAATAATTCTAATGCAATCTTCTTAGGCAAACCACACTGGTGCAACTTCAGGTCAGGACCTACAACAATAACTGAACGAGCGGAATAGTCAACCCTCTTACCAAGCAGGTTTTCCCTGAACCGGCCTTGCTTGCCTTTTATCATGTCGGTCAACGACTTCAAAGGTCGGTTGTTGCTGCCCAGAACCGGGCGTTTGCCTCTGGTATTGTCAAACAAAGCATCAACAGCCTGCTGCAACATTCTCTTTTCATTTCGGATGATAACTTCCGGTGCATTCAAATCTATAAGCTTTTTTAACCGGTTATTCCTGTTAATTATTCTCCTGTATAGGTCGTTTAGATCCGACGTTGCGAAATTTCCGCTTTCCAACAAAACCAAAGGCCTTAAGTCCGGAGGAATTACCGGCACAACGCTCAGTACCATCCATTCCGGCTTATTTCCTGAATCTCTAAACGCCTCTATAATTTCAAGTCTTTTAATTATCTCTTTAACGCGTTGTTTGGATTTTGTCTGAACAAGCTCCTCACGCAACGCTTTCGAAAGCTCTACCAAATCCAATTTTTGTAACAACGACTTTATCGACTCGGCACCCATACCCGCCTTGAACGATTGCTCACCGAATTTTTCTTTATTTACTTTATACTCTTCTTCACTTAATATCTGATATTCTTTAAGAGGCGTACTTTCAGGATCTATTACAATGTAATCCTGAAAATAAATAACCCTTTCCAACGAGGTTGTTTTCATGCCCAATAGTGTTCCAAGACGGGACGGCATTGCCTTAAAGAACCATATATGTACTATAGGAGATGCGAGATTGATGTGACCCATCCTCTTTCTTCTCACACGAGAATGAGTAATTTTCACGCCACAACGGTCGCAGATAATCCCTTTATGTTTTATCCCTTTGTACTTTCCACAAAAACACTCCCAATTACGCTCAGGGCCAAATATTCGCTCACAAAATAAACCGTCCTTTTCAGCTCTGTAAGTACGGTAGTTGATGGTTTCTGGCTTTTTTACTTCACCATAAGACCAGCTTCGAATATCTTCAGGAGATGACAGTGAAATCTTCACCGAACTATATTCATTTACTTTTTCGTATACAATATCAGCCACTTTTTAGCCTCTTGTTGTGATAAATTTTTAGGGGTATTCTAAGTTCCGTTTATTGCTCTTTTAAAACGTCCATCTTCCTTTTTTCCAGTTTTAAACACAAACCCAAGCCCGCTATTTCATTCGAAAGTACTTCAAACGACGCGGGTGTGCCAGCCTCTAAAACGTTCTCCCCTTTCACCATCGACTCGTAAATCTTTGTTCTACCTTCAACGTCGTCACTTTTTACCGTAAGTAATTCTTGCAAATTATGAGCAGCGCCGTAACCCTCAAGCGCCCACACTTCCATTTCACCAAATCTTTGCCCACCAAACCTGGCCTTACCGCCTAATGGCTGCTGCGTAATCAAAGAATAAGGCCCTGTTGCTCTTGCGTGTACCTTCTCATCAACGAGATGATGCAGCTTCAGCATGTACATATAACCGACTGTAACCTTTTGCTCTAATGGATCTCCAGTACGCCCGTCATACAAAACAGTTTTACCCTCAATTGGAAAACCAGCCTTTTTAAGGGTTTCCCTGATTTCCTCTTCCGAAGCACCTTCGAAAATAGGCGTCACTGCACGTGACCCCAGCTTTTTCGAAGCCCATCCCAAATGTGTCTCAAGTATCTGACCCACGTTCATTCTGGAAGGTACACCCAATGGATTCAACAACATCTCGGCCCTTGATCCATCTGCTAAATAAGGCATATCTTCGGCTGGAAGTATCTTAGAAATGACACCCTTATTGCCATGCCGCCCGGCCATCTTATCTCCAACGGACAGCTTACGTTTCGTAGCAATAGAGATTTTTGCCAACTCCAACACTCCCGTAGGCAACTCATCTCCACGCTTCAGATGATTAATCTTCCTATCTCTTTCATCTTTCAACGCCTCAATTCTGTCTCTATGCCCTCTGCTTACCTCTATCGCTTTTTCTTTCTTCTTCTTGTTGGCGAACTTTATATTTTCTATGTCAAAACGCTCTTCCAATGCAAGCATAGCCTTCGCAGACATTCCTCGCTCAATCTGGTACACCTGACCGGTTTGAACGTCTACCATGGACTCTTCGCATTCCTCAGCAATAGCCTTCAACATTTTGGTAAATTCTTTTGCAATGTCTTCGTCAAACTTCAGTTCTATATCACTTATTTCCTGTAATATTTTTTGTCTCTTATCCTCTGAAAGGTAGGATTTCCTTGAAAACACCTGTGTGTTAATGACTATTCCCTCCATACCGGAAGGTACTTCCAGCGACTCGTTTTTAACGTCCTCACCAGCGCGTCCAAAGATGGCGTGCAACAACTTCTCTTCTGGAGACAACTCGCTCCTGCTTTTTGGCGCAATTTTACCCACAAGTATATCGCCAGCCTTAACCTTCGTTCCGACTCGTATTATACCATTTTCATCAAGATTCCTTAACGCTTTTTCAGAAACGTTAGGAATATCACGAGTAAATTCTTCTCTTCCGAGCTTTGTTTCCCTTATCTCTACCTCAAACTCTTCCCTGTGGATAGAAGTAAACCTATCGTCTTTGAGCAGTTCTTCGCTTATGACTATAGCATCTTCAAAGTTGTACCCGTCCCATGTCATAAAGGCCACCAACACATTCTTACCCAAGCTCAACTCGCCGTTGCAGGTAGCCGCACCATCAGCGATAACCTCACCTTTTCTTACCTTTTGGCCTTCAGCAACAATTGGCCTCTGGTTTAAACAAGTGCCTTCATTCAGTCCAACAAACTTCCTCAGCTTGTAGACATCCATATCATTAACAATAATCTCAGTAGCCGTCACCCTCGTTATAACGCCGTCATTATCTGCCTTTACCGTCATACTGGAGTTTTGAGCAACAATGCGCTCCATTCCAGTAGCCACGATGGGCGGCTCCGTTTTCAACAAAGGAACCGCTTGTCTTTGCATGTTCGATCCCATCAACGCCCTGTTTGCGTCACTGTGTTCGAGAAACGGTATCAGACTGGCAGAGACTCCAACCAACTGCTTCGGAGAAACATCCATATAGTCTACGTCTTTAAAGCTTTCCAGGTTAAAGTCTCCGTTATATCTGCAAAGAACTATTTCCTTTTCTACTTTATCTCTGCCCTTAACCAATACGTCAGCAGGAGCTATTATTTTATTTTCCTCTTCATCCGCACGAAGATAAACTATCGTGTCGGTAATTTTTCCCTTCTCTATAACTCGATACGGAGTTATTAAGAAACCGTACTCATCGGTCGTTGCATAAATACTTAAAGATGCTATCAAACCAATATTGGTACCTTCTGGTGTTTCAATAGGACAAACCCTGCCGTAATGAGATACATGAACATCTCTAACCTCAAAACCTGCCCTCTTTCTATTCAAACCACCAGGTCCCAATGCGCTCAAACGTCTTTCGTGTGTTAACTGCGCCAATGGATTTGTTTGGTCCAATACCTGCGATAACTCACTCCTGCTAAAAAAATAATCAATCGCTGAAAATATAGTTTTAGAATTCACTAATGAGCGTGGGGTCAACTGTTCAGTGTCTTTTACACTCAGCCGTTCCTGTACCGTTCTTCTCAGTTTAAGAAAACCTTTGCGCAATTCTTCACCAGCCAGCTCGTCGATTGTTCGAAGCCTTCTATTCCCTAAATTATCAATGTCATCAATAGAAACACCTACATCACCTTTCCGCAACTTGATTATGTATCTAATAGCCTCAACATAATCCTCTTTCCGCAAGGTCATCTCGGATTCTTCTATTTTGTGACCCAGTTTTCTGTTTAATCTGAACCTTCCCACCGCACCAAGTCTATATCTTTTTACATCAAAAAACTTATCGTAAAACAACTGCTTGGCCTTTTCAACCTGCTGAGGATTTCCCGGGCGAAAACGCGCATAAATCCTAAGCAACGCGTCTTCGTGTGACTTTGTGAAATCCGACTCTAAAGAATTCAACACCAGCATATCATCGACTTTTTTAATTACCTCAACCTTATTAATCTCCAGATCGGATATGGCTTTTATTGTGGTGTCAGATATTTGCCTTCCCGCCTCAAGTATGATTTCACCCGTTTGCGGGTTAATCAGCTTAT
The DNA here is from genome assembly GCA_015661205.1 of Candidatus Brocadiaceae bacterium. Lineage (GTDB taxonomy): Bacteria > Planctomycetota > Brocadiia > Brocadiales > Brocadiaceae > JACVXV01. The sequence goes on along the minus strand of JACVXV010000078.1, from coordinate 4,551 downwards.
CGACAGAATATCTCCCCCTCAGCTTCGTTGCCGAAACATAGTCTGACACTTTTACAAACTCCGTCTCATAAAACAGCCGGATGATATCTTCATCATTTGAATATTCGCTCGACAAAGCCCTAAGAAAACAGGTGGCTGGAAGCTTGCCGCTTTGATCAATCCTAACCGTAAGGATATCTTTTTTACCAACCTCAAGCTCTATCCAACTACCACGCTCTGGAATAATCCTGCATGACTGCAATTTTTTTTCAGCATGGAAGTCCTCGACAAAATCGATGCCCGGCGATCTATGCAACTGGGTGACTATAACCCTTTCAGTGCCGTTGATAATAAACTCACCACCACCTATCATCACCGGCACCTCACCAAGGTATACCTCTTCTTCAATCGGCTCAGCCTTGTTTAGGCGCAACCAAATGCGAAAAGGGCGACCGTAGGTCAACCGGAGCTGTCTGCATTCATCTTGGGTATATCGTGACTTACCAAGCTCATACTTGATGTAGTCAAGCGACATCGTCCCATCGTAATTACTTATAGGAAATATCTCCCTCAAAATTGCCTCAATTCCATGACATTTCCTTTTTGACGCCGGAACCTCTGCTTGTAGAAAATCCCTATACGCCTTCGTCTGGATTTGAACGAGGTTCTGAATGTCTAAAATCTCATCAACTCTGCCGTAATTACAAATTTCCATAGTTTTCTTTTGCTTTAAGCTTTCTGAAAAATACCTTCCGGTAAAACGCCCTTTTACTTAACTTCGACCTTAGCGCCTGCATCTTCAAGAGACTTCTTAATCTTTGCGGCTTCTTCCTTTGTTACACCCTCTTTAACCGTCTTTGGGGCTGCCTCAACAAGATCCTTCGCCTCTTTCAAACCTAGGTTCGTCTCAGCGCGAACCGCTTTAATTACCTGAATCTTATTAGCGCCTGCATCTTTCAACACGACGTCAAACGCCGTCTTTTCCTCTACAACTGCAGCCGCCACAGCCGCCACACCAACCGGTGCTGCCGCAACCGCAGCCGCAGAAACACCAAATTTTTGCTCAAATGCCTTGACAAGTTGCGAAGCTTCCAACATCGTCATTCCCGCCACTAAATCAAGCACCTGTTCTATCTTGCCAGAAGTTGCAACTGTCATCCCTTCTACTACCTGCGTCCTTTTAATCCTCCTACCCTTTCAGGAATCATACAAAAACTATACGCCACTTTTTTCTTTCTGCTCTTTAACTGCCTGAAACACAGTCGCCAAGCTACGCAAAACACTATTAAAAGCACTCGCAACCCCGACAATCGGCGCATTCATACCGGTAACAATCTGGGTACGCAACACCAGCATCGACGGAAGTCTCGCTAAATTACTTATATCCTCAAAAGAAAGCAACGCCCCATCAACAATACCACTACGCAATGCCAAAGCAGGCATCTTCTTCGACCACTCCAACGTCTCTTTAGCCATTATCACAGGGTCGCCTTCAGCCGACACTATCGCAGAAGGGCCAGACAACGCATTCACGATCCCCGTAATCCCTATTTCTTTAAACGCAATAGCAGCAAGTGAATTTTTAACTATCTCAAGAGAAATCCTCTTCCTACTTAAATCCTTCCGCAATTGGTCAAACTCCAGTGCCTTTAAGCCCTGGTAACCAACAACCAGATAGTTATCGACTTTGCGATATCTGGAAACCATTTCTTTTATGACAAGCTCTTTCAATTCATTCGCCATCGCTTTACCTACATCCCTTCGCAGTGATTTATAAATTTAAACCAGTAACATTATCCCCGGACCCATGGTAGAAGACAACGAAACGTTTTCTACAAAAATCCCCTTCGCCGATGCCGGACGCGAACTGATAATCTGCTTCACAAAAGTATTAATATTATCCTCTAAATCCTTATGCGAAAATGAAACCTTCCCCACTATGGCGTGAACATTTCCGCCTGCATCAGTTCTATACTCTATCTTTCCCGCCTTAAATTCTTTAACAGCCGTTTCAATATCATCGGTCACTGTGCCTGACTTCGGAGAAGGCATCTTGCCTTGAGGACCAAGCACCCTACCCAATCTACCCACCAACCGCATCATATCAGACGTAGCAATCGCCACGTCAAAATCAGTCCAACCACCCTCAACCTTCTTCACCAGCTCTTCTGCACCAACCTCGTCAGCACCGGCTTTTTTTGCAATCACAGCCTTATCTCCGCTCGCAAAGGCAATAACCTTAAGGCTTTTACCGATACCCTTCGGCAAAGATATTGATCCCCTGATAAGCTGATCAGATTGCTTTGGATCTATACCCAACTTCATCGCAACCTCAACACTCTCATCAAACTTTGCCGGTTTAAACGTCTTGATTAGTGTAACAGCGTCCTTCAACTCGTATTTTTTCTTGGGGTCAACAAGCTTTACGGACTCTAAATACCTCTTACTTTTCTTTGCCATCCGACCATTTTCCTTTCAGACAACCAGCACTCATATCTGGTTATTGTTAATCAACTACCTTAACCCCCATATTGCGGGCTGTCCCTTCTATAATTTTCACAGCAGCATCCAAATTATCTACATTTAAATCTGCTAACTTCTTAGTAGCAATCTCCCTCAATTGCTGCCGGGTTACCTGACCAACCTTCTGCTTGCTCGGATCAGAAGAACCCTTCGCAATCCCTGCCAACTGCTTCAACAGAATGGAAGCGGGGGGGGACTTCAGTATAAATGTGAATGTCTTGTCCTTAAAGACGGTTATCTCTACCGGCGTCAAAATGCCTTGCATTTCCTTAGTTCTATCATTAAACTGCTTGACAAACTGGCCTATATTCACTCCATGCTGACCAAGGGCTGGCCCAACCGGTGGGGCAGGCGTTGCCTGTCCTCCAAGACACTGCAATTTAATTTTCGTTAAAATCTCTTTTGCCATTGCATACTCCTCATAATCAAACCGTCTCAACCTGCCAATATTCCAGCTCAACAGGCGTTGCCCTGCCAAAAACCGTCAGCATCACCTTGATACGACCGCTGGCCGGTAACACTTCCTCAATGATCCCATCATAGTTTTCAAAAGGACCCTCTTTAACCCGCACCTTCTCACCCTCGTGAAACTCAATCTTGGCACGTGGTTTTTCCTCTTTATGCTCCACCTCGGACAGCAGTTTTTCTACTTCGTTTTTGGCCATAGGGACAGGCTTATTTCTTCCACCGATAAAATCACCGGCGCCAGGCGTTTCACGAATCAAAAACCAAACGTCTTTCGGTATCTGGCCTTGCTCATCAACCTCAATCTCGGCCATTATGTAACCGGGATAAACCTTCCTCTCGATTACCCTCTTTTTACCACCCTTTATTTCCGAAACCTTCTCCGTAGGCACTAAAACGTTGGGAACCAGATTTTCAAGTCCCCGTATTTTAATGAGTTCTACCAAGCCCTTTTTAACTTTATCTTCTTTGTTACTCTGAACACGTATGACAAACCATTCCCGTGGCATTTAGGTAAACCCACAAAAGACGAAAAATTCCCTCAAAACAACCTATCACAAACCAATTGATTTTATTACCAGGAGGAATCAAGAATTGAATTTATGAGGAGCCTCTTTATTTACTATCGCCATTGGCATTACACTGCTCATAACTTAAAAATTATTCGCCCGTTATAACACCCCGATATATCCCATTATCAGCGATACAAACCAGTCTACCCCTAATACAAAAATCCCTATCACCACAACCGATATAATCACAACCGCCGTGGAACCCACCAACTCATACTTCGTGGGCCAGGAAACCTTTTGCAGTTCCCCCTGCGTTTCAATCAAAAACTCCACGACCTTCTTCCCACTGTTATCCAGAGGCCGAACCCCTGTTTCCATGCCGGCGACGAATATGTAGATCAAAAAGCCCAGCACCGCAAAAAATGCAAATGAGCAAATCAACCCCCACGTCAAGCCGACACCAACAAGCGGTATTGTTGTATTCTGCGCTACGTTCGGCAAGTCCAACAGTACATTATGCAAAGAAATCGCCGCATACAACCCTAATACACCCAGTGCAATACCGACAACGATCCTACTATAAATCCCTTGCCCTTTTTTATAAACTCCCCAAGCAGCCATCCCTGAAATCTCTTCTCACTCAAATTATGGCAGGTCTGGGGGGACTCGAACCCACAACAGCCGGATTTGGAGTCCGGTGCTCTACCAATTAGAGCTACAGACCTGTATTTTTAAATTAATCCAATGGAAAAACGTACTAAATCAAACCCTTAAACCTACTTCTTGTATTCCTTGTGATCTGTATGTTTCCGACAGAACTTGCAGAACTTTTTCAAAGTCAGCTTTTCAGTCTCCTGAGACCTCTTTGGTGTCCTGTAGTTCCTATTGGAACACTCTTTACAAATTAATGTTAAATATTCCCGCATAACCCGCTCTCATGCAATTCGTTTATTGAATAATTTTAGTAACAACGCCGGCACCAACCGTCTTGCCGCCTTCACGGATAGCAAACCTCAGACCTTCGTCCATAGCTATCGGCGTCAACAACTCTACGTCCACTTTTACATTATCA